>JBDTOT010000020.1:0-84308 GCA_039933105.1 Gammaproteobacteria bacterium
ACGAGCTGATCGTCTTCAATGGCCGCGGCGAGGAGCGCCACGCGCTCGTCGGCGCACTACAACGCCGCGGCGCCTTGCTCGAACTACGCGCCGAACGTACCGCGTTGCCAGAGTCGCCGCTCGACCTAATCCTGCTACAGGCGCTGCCAAAGGCCGATGCGATTGACCTGATCGTGCAGAAAGCCACGGAGCTCGGCGCACGCACGATCGTGCCGGTATATGCCGAGTTCAGCGTAGTGCGCATCGAGGGCGACAGGCTCGATCGTCGTGTCGAGCACTGGCGCCGCATCGCTCAGAGCGCATGCGAGCAATGCGGTCGACATGCGCCACCAAAGATCGCGGTGCCGGTGGCATTGAGCGATGCCCTGCGCGAGTTGCCGAGCGATGTCGCAAAGCTTGCGCTCGATCCCGCGGCAGAAGGGCGGCTGGCGACGGCACCACGACCCGCAAATGGACTCGTGGTTGCCATAGGACCCGAGGGCGGGTTCGCGCCGGCCGACTGGCGGCAGCTCGACGCCTCGGGCTTCGCGCGCGCGACGCTCGGCCCGCGTGTACTGCGCGCCGAGACGGCCGCAATCGCGGCTTGCACCATAGCGCAGGCGCAGTGGGGAGACTTGTAGGCGTTAGAGCGCGGCCGGCAGGTCCGCGATCATCTTCTCGAGCCGCTCGACGTCCGGTATCAGCGGAAACTCGTGAATCATGCGAGCCCGGCACAGTGCGGGGAACCCTTCGGGCACTCCCTGCTCGGCATCGAAACCAAGCACATCGGGGTTTACGCGCACGAGCTGCGGGAAACCCTGCGTCAAGATGCCGTAGTAGCCGCCCTTCAGCTCACGCGTGATTGCGTGAAAGACAACGACGCGCGCACGCGACCGTTTCGTTTTCCTCTCGTCGGGCGTCGGCCCGTCGAAGGACACCACGGGAACACGCCGATTGTTCCACTCGATCGAGCCCAAGAACCATTCAGGCGCAGCCGCATCGCGATTGCGGGCGGCCTCCGCGAACGCGATGACCTCGGCCACGCACATACGCGGTACGAGCAGCCGCTCGTTCCGGAGTGGGATGAGGAGACTGTAAAGCTCCTTCGGCTCGGGTTCGGTCATTGACTCACAGCTCCTTCCCGAGCAGCGCTTCGATGGCGGCGACGAGCTGGCTTTCCTGGTAGGGCTTGCTCAGATAGTCGTTGACGCCGATCTCAATGGCCTTCGCGCGATGCTTTTCGCCCGAGCGCGACGTGATCATGATGATCGGCAAGCCCCTGAGCTTCGCGTCGTTGCGCACGTGACTGGCGAGCTGGTAGCCATCCATGCGCGGCATTTCGACGTCGAGCAAAATGATGTCGACCGGATGCTCCTGAAGCACGGTGATCGCGTCCAGGCCATCGCGCGCGGTAAACACTTTGGCGCCGCGGCGCTCGAGCAGACGCTGCGTAACGCGCCGCATCGTAATCGAGTCGTCCACTACGAGCGCGGTGAGCGCAGGACCAGCGGCAGCTTGCGGCGGCGGCTCCGGCGCGGCCCGTTCCATACCCCGCTGCGCACGCACGAGCGTGCCGGCATCGAGAATCATGATCACGCGGCCATCGCCCAAGATCGTCGCGCCAGTGACGCCAGGCACGCTCGCGATGTGAGGACCGAGCGTCTTGACGACGATCTCGCGGCTGCCCTCGAGCGAATCGGTCAGTAGCGCCGTGGAGTTCTCGCCGGCGCGAATCAAAACCAACGAAACCGCGTTCTCATCCTCCGGCAAGGCCGACGGCGCGGCACCGACCAGACTGCCAAGATGCTGAATGCGATAGGCGATACCGCCGTAGTCGAGCTTCGGCTCGTCTTCGGTCAAGTGCTTCAGGATTTTCTCGCGCGACAGCCGCGTGATGCCTTCCACCGTGGGCAACGGCAGCGCGAAAGTCTCGTCGCCGACGTTCACGATCAGCGCGTGCGTGATCGCCAACGTGTACGGAAGCCGGATCAGGAACCGCGTGCCTTGCCCGGCCGTGCTCTCGATTCGCATCGAGCCGCCGAGCTTCTTGACCTCGTTGTCGACGACGTCCATGCCGACGCCGCGACCGGCCGCCTGCGTCAGCTCGCTCGCGGTGCTGAACCCAGGCCGTAGAATCATCTCGACGGCCTGCTCGTCGGTGACCTTCTGATTCTCGGCAATTAAGCCCTTCTCATAGGCCTTGCGCCGGATGGCGCCGAGATCGAGGCCGCCGCCGTCATCGCCGACGTCGACGATGACCTCGGAGCCTTCGCGCTTGATCTTCAGCACGACCTTGCCGGTTTCCGGCTTGCTGCGCTGCGCACGCACGGCCGGTGTCTCGATGCCGTGTGCCACTGCGTTGCGCAGCAAGTGCTCGAGCGGCGGCAACATCGATTCGAGCACCTGGCGGTCGATTTCGCTGTTCTCGCCCTCCACGACCAGCTCTGCGAGCTTGCCCGTGTCGGCGCACGCTTGACGTACGATGCGCGCGAGCCGGGCCACATGCCGCTGGAACGGCACCATGCGTGTCTGCATGAGCCCGTTTTGCAGCTCAGCCGTCACCCGCGCCTGCTGCGTCAACAGCGTGTTCGTTTCGTTGGTGAGTCCACTCAGCAACTCGTTGATGCTGGCCACGTCGTTCGCCGTTTCGGCTAGTCCGCGCGACAGCTGTTGAATGGTGGAGTAGCGGTCTAGCTCGAGCGGGTCGAAACCGCCCTGGACGTCTTCATCGTCTTGGTGGCGATGCAGGATCTGCGCTTCGGTCTCGGCCTCGAGCTTGCGCAACTGCTCACGCAGCCGCGACACGGTGCCGCCGAGCTCGCCGAGGTGGAATTCAGTCGAATGGAGTTGCTGACTCAGACGCGACTGAAAAATGTTGATCTCGCCGGCACCGTTCAAGAGGCCGTCGAGCAGTGCTGCATCGACGCGCGCCGTCTCGGCCCGTTCCGCGCTGCGCTGCTCCGCTGCCGCCGCCGCCGGCGCTGCACCGGCCGGCGCGGCCACCATGACTACGGACTCCGCAACCTCTGGCGGGTCAAGCTCCGCCGTTTCCCGCGGTTCGACAATCGTGGCCTCGTGGCGAACCTCCTCGGGCGCGATGAAAGGCTCGTCGATCGTTGGTTCGTCGAGGACGTCGGCGGCCACGCGAACGTCGAGATCGGGGGCGTCCGGCAACGGCGCGATCTCGAGCGGCGGGAGCTGCTCGAGATCGGCGGTGGCCTCGACTAGGTTCGTGACTTCGATGATGTTCGTATGTTCGATGGTGGCCGGTTCGGGCGGCGGCGGTGGCGGCTCCACAGACGCTGGCGGCGCCATGGGCGCGGACGCCACCGGCGCAGCCGCGCGCGGCGGAGTGGCCACTGCGACGACCGGCGCCTCGAAACTCTCGAGTTGACCCACGAGATCGGCTGCCGCCGCAACGCCGCGACCGGAGTCGATCGCATCGCGCATCTGTTGCAGACGATCGAGCCCCCGCTGCACGAGATCCATGGCCGCAGCAGTTGGCTGACTCTTGCCGTCCGCAATACGCGCGAGCAACGTCTCGAGCGCGTGCGAAAGATCGCCCATGGCCATGATCCCGGCCATGCGTGCGCCACCCTTCAACGTGTGCAAGTAGCGTTGCAGAGACACCACGGCGGCGGCATCGTTGTTCTGCCGGATGAACTGCAGCGCAGTCTCTGACTGGTCGAGAATCTCGGCAGCTTCCTCCGCGAAAATCGCAGCGATTTCGGGATCGAATGCTGTCGAAAGCGAGGCCACAGCGGATTCGTCGGCTTCCGCCGCGGGCGATGGGGGTTGCGCGACGGGCTCCGCGGCAGCGAGCGCGGCAAGCGCTTTCGGCACCGCGGGATCGGCGGCGAGTTGTTGACCGCTCGCCAAACCTTCGGCCAATCGCTGGATCTCGTTTGCCGCGGCCCGCAGCGCCTCGACGCCCTTGGCGGTGAGGCCTGAGCCGGCGTCGAAATGCCGCCGCAGGTGCTCCGCGAGCGGCCCCGCGAGCGTCATTACAGGCGCGAATCCCGCCATGCGTGCGCTGCCGAGCAGCGTGTGACACGCGCGGTACAGCGGCTCCTCGACTGTGTACGGCGCGGGCAGCCGCTCACTGGCCGCGAGAAAGTCGCGCATGACCGCGAGGTGGCCGCGCATCTCCTTGACGAAGATATCGGCGAGCACCGGATCCATGCTCGGCGCAGGTTCTGCTGCGGGCGAAGCGACGAGCGCCGGCGTGCGCAGCGACTGCGAGGTGAGACTCTCGGCGTCGGGGTCGCCCTCGGCGAACGCCTCGGCTTGTTTCATGAGCAACTGCACGTCGACCTTCGGCGGCAGGCCGATCTCGAGCTGCTCGATCAGTTGCGGCAGCGCTTTGCTGGCCACCTGGACGAACGTCACCATCGCAGGTGTCGGCGCCAGCGTTTGATTGATGAGCCGGTTCAGCAGATTCTCTATGCTCCACGAGAACTCACCGATGAGTTGCGCGCCCACCATGCGCCCGCTGCCTTTCAGCGTGTGGAACGAACGGCGCACGGTGATCAGCGTCCCGGAATTCTCGAGATCGGCAGCCCAGAGCGGCAAATTCCGCTCGATGCTCGCGATCTCCTCCTTGGCTTCCTCGATGAACACCTCGACGAGCTCTGGATCCGAACGCTCGCCGGCGACTTGCATGACCGCCGGACGAGCCGCGGGTTTCTTGGCGACAGGAGGCGGCGCAGGAGGAGCGGCGCGAGCGGCGGCCGGTGCGGGCACCTCGGCAGCAGCCGGCGGTTCAACCTTGACCTCGGGCAGCCTCTCGAGAAGATCGAGGCAGCGCTCGGCGTTGTCGAGCATGTACCCCGGATCGGCGCGGCCCGCGCTGATGGTTTCGAGGTAGTACTCCACGCTCACGATGGAGTCCGCGAGCCGCTCGAGGTAATCCGGCTTCAACTTCGTGGCCGACGGCACGAGCCGCGTCGCGATCACGCCGCCGATCCGCTCGACGACCCTCACGGCCTTCGTCTTGTTCAACATCACGAGGCCGGCCACGATGCCGCGCAGCTGCGGCTTCACGAGATCGAGCGGCCGGAGGTCGCCGGGGTGCTCCACCAGCTGGATGACCGCTTCCTTGATCTTAGCGAGGTTCACCGTGCACTCGCCCATGACAGCCTGCGTTACCTGGCGTTGCTGTGTGTCGCCCGACGCCTCGGCTTCGTGCGGTTCGGCATCGCCCGGCCGCGCGACACGCACGAGCTCGCGATCCAGCGTGTCCTCGACGGCCAGCAATGTGGCCGCCATCTTCTCGAGCAATGCGCGATCGATCACCTTCCGGTTCGCGACGATGCTCGTCAGTTCCTGAGTCTCGCGCTGAATCGCGCCGCGCGCTTTTTCAAGACCGAGTACCCCCAGGGTATCGCCGATCTTCTTTAGCATCTCGAGCTGCGGCGCGAGCTTCTCGATCTCCTGCATGCCCGTGCGCACGAAGATGTCGAGCGCGTCTTTGACTGCGGCGAGATCCTCTTTGATCGCCTGCGCAACCGTCCGCATGAGCTTGACGCTCGGGCCAGCCAGACCTTCGCGCGCCTGCTCGAGCTGCTCCTCTCCCGGCAGCATCTCGCTTAAGTTGTATTTCTCGCGCAGCGCTTTGATGCGCGGATCATTCGATGTCGCGCGGGCGACGTAATAGAGCAGGCTGTTGACGAGATCAACCGGCGGCGCGTTGACTAGCGCCGATTCGCCGCCATCGATCAACCGCTTTAGTTGCCGGTCGGCTTGGCCGATGAGCCGTTTGAGCGTAACCGTTGCCTCGAGACCGCCGCCCCGAATCGCGGCCAGCACCGCAGCGATCACGGCCCACAGCTGTTTGACCTGCTCGCTCGCGGCGACGCGCTCGAGATTCATGCTTACACGCAATAGCTCATCGAGATGGCGTGGCGCATCGGCGCCTTTGATCCACCCGAGCAACGAGGCCTGGAAAGCAGGCCGCACGCGTTGCGCAACTTTGTCGAAGCCGCGGCCTACATCGGCAGCGACGGGCCCCGTCGCCGAGCGCCCCTCGATGTGGCGCTCGAACGGCCCGGAGTTCAGTAGAACGAGGGTGCCTTCCGACAACGAAGGCTTGTCGCGTGCCTGCCGCAGATCGTTCAGCAGCGGCAACAGCACCAGCGCGACATCTCTGCCGCCGCCGATCAACCGCTCGAGATACGCGGGTAGCTGCACCATGGATCGCGTCAGTGCTTCCACAGCCTGCTCGGACTTCTGCGGATCGTCGGTTTCCGCAAGCCGGCGACACGTGAGCTCCATTTCTTCTGCGAGCAGCGCAGCGCCATGTATCTCGATGATCTTCAAAGCGCCGCGCGCGATGTGCAGCATCTCGGCAGCGCGCAGCAAAGCGTCCTTGCTGGAATGGCCGTCGACGTACTCCTCGAGTTCGCGCCGGGCGCCATCGAGGGTATTCACGAGCTCGCGATTGACGAGTTCGAATGAATGAGAGGCCAAGTCGTCCATGCTGTCGACTGCCACGCGGCGCTACCTCGACTGGCGACGACGCGGCAGGACGGGGGCGGGTTCGTCGGCGATATCTGCAGACTCTGGCTGATCGAGCGAGGCCGCGACGCGCCCGGCGCTCAGCACGCCGGTGCCGCCCCCCTGGTCCGGCAGGGTGAAGCCCGCGACCGTCCTGCGCAGCTGTGACGCGAGCTCCGACAGCTTACTGATCGAGCTCGAGGTTGCGGTTGTAGATTCCGTGGTTTTGGAGCTGATCTCGCGCAGCACGTGCATGTTCTTCGTGATGGCGCCCGCGACGCTGGTTTGTTCTTTCGACGAACCCGAGATGTTCTGCACGAGGCTCGCGATCTGGTGCGATACCTGCTCGATCTCATCGAGTGCGGCGCCGGCGTTCTCGGCGAGCAGCGCGCCACCCACGACGTCCGTGGTGCTGCGCTCCATCGACATCACGGCCTCGTTCGTATCTGACTGGATGGTGCTGACCAGTACCTCGATCTTCTTCGTGGCCGTCGTCGAGCGCTCGGCGAGCTTCTGCACTTCGTCGGCTACAACGGCGAACCCGCGGCTGGCTTCGCCGGCGCGCGACGCCTCGATCGAAGCGTTCAGCGCGAGGATGTTCGTCTGCTCCGCGATCTCTTCGATCAGCTCGACGATGTTGCCGATCTCCTGCGAGCTCTCGCCAAGCCGTTTGATGCGCTTCGAGGTGTCCTGGATCGTCTCGCGGATCGTGTTCATGCCAGCGATCGTGCGGCGCACGGCTTCGCCACCCTTGTGCGCAACATCAACGGAGTGGCGCGCAACGTCCGAGCAGCGCTCGGCGTTGCCGGAGACCTCTTCGATCGACGTGGCCATGCGTGCCATCGACTCGGATGCCGCTGCGGCCTGCTTGGCTTGAGTCTCGGCCGAGCGCACGAGGTGACGCGACGTACCCTCGGTCTGCTTGGCAGCTGCGTCGACCAGAATCGACGAGTTGTTGATCGTCGCGACGAGCCCGCGCAACGCCTCGATCGCGTAGTTGATCGAGTCCGCGATCGCGCCCGTGATGTCCTCGGTGACGGTGGCCTGCACCGTCAGATCGCCGTCGGCGAGGCTCGACAACTCGTCGAGCAGCCGCAGGATCGCCTGCTGGTTGCGCTCGTTCTGCTCGGCCTGAAGCTCCGCCGAGCGCCGGAAGTCGCGCGCGCGATAGAACACGAAGCCCATCAGCGCCGCGATCAAGAGCGCGGCCACGACCAAGAGCACCGACAATTGGCTTGTAAAGCCAGACGGTGCGGCCGCCCCGCCGAAGCTCGTGCCACGATAGCGAGTCAGTAAGGTATCGGCGGCGGCATCGAACGCTTCGACCTTCGCGGTCGCCGCGGCGAGATCGCCGGCACTCGCGGTGACGGTTGCGACCCCGGCACGGGCCTGCTCGAACAGTTTGTCGGCCGAGTCGAGACTGGTTTTTGCCGAGGGGCTACGCACCGGCACCACGCCGAGGCTACCGTCTTCGCCGCGCAGCCCGCGAATGACCTGCTCCAGATATTGGCCTGCGTCGCCTATGCGGCGCCCGCTGTCTTCAACGCCGCCGGCCGAGCCGAACGAGCGCAGATTTTGCTGTAGGCCTTCGACGGTGACTTCGAACCGTGCGAGGAACGGCTGATTGGTCTCGAGATCAGCCGGCGACAGCGCGCTCGCGAGGTTGCCCGTCGCAACGAGCAGCCGCGGCGCGAGATCGAGTAACTCTGCGCGCGCCTTGTTTAATGCCAGCAACCGGTCGCGCCCACCGACCAAGCCATCGAGACTGCCTTCGAGCGGCTGCCAGACGGCAGCGTCACTCGCGAGTCTGCGCGCACCATCGCTGGCAGCCGTATCGTTCGCGAGCGCCGCGCGCATGCGCGCGAGCTCTGCGCGGCGCGCCGCAAGCGCGTCAAATTGCTCTGCAGTGCCTGCGAGCATGGCACGCGTCTGCACCCGCATCGCCTGCGTGAGCGCGACGAGTTCACCCATGCCGGCGTCACCGGCCGGCGCACCCGCTCCGCTCCACCACATCGCAGCCGCCCCGACCACTAGCGCCAGCGCAAGGGCAATGCCGAGGGGCGGTAGAAACTTCGGCCAAGGACCCGATTTGTTCGTCGTACTCACGCTCGGGCAGCCTCACCGGCCGTGAGGAACTGCTGGTCCTCGAGGAGCTTCAGCATGCTGAATTTGGGCCACACCTCGGCGTTACGGCGATAGCACCCTTCGAGATAGTGCTCGCAGCGGATCACGCCCGGCGGCGCGTCATCGCGATAGTCATTGGCAGCGAACCTGCGGAACCCGAGCACTTCGTCGACGACCAGCCCGGTCGGCACATCGCGGCTCGCGATAATCAGCACGCGCGCCTGCCGCTCGCCGCCTGACCCGCCGCCGCCCAGGAACGACTTCAAGTCGACGACGGTTAGAAGCTGCCCGCGCAGATTAGCGATACCGCGCAACCACGGCTTCGCGCCTGGCACGCGTGTGACCTGCTCCGGGACCGGCAACACCTCGCGGACTTCCGCACGACTCGTGACGAAGCGTTCGGCGCCGAGCCGAAAGCCGATGCCGACCCATTCGTCGGCCGCGGCCGGCGCGCCGTCACGCGCGGCGATTGCGGCACGCGCGCGCCTCTCGAGCTCCAACAGGAGCTCGAACGGCTGCTCGGCCAACGCCTGTAAATTCAAGCGTTCGGCCCTCGATCGAGAACTTCCTGCGCCTTCGCGACCAGCACGGCCTCGTTAACGGGCTTGACCAGATAGTCGACGGCGCCCTGGCGCATGCCCCAGATGCGGTCGGTTTCCTGGTCCTTCGTCGTGATCATGATGATGGGGATCGATTTGGTCTGGGGATCGCGTGTCAGTGTGCGGGTGGCCTGGTAGCCATTCACGCGCGGCATCACGACATCCATGAAGATGAGATCCGGCCGCACCTCGCGAGCGAGGCTCAAGCACTCGGAGCCATCCGCCGCGGACACGGTGTCGAAGCCGTGCTTCTCGAGCGCCGTCTTCAAGACGTGGACCTCGGTGGGCGAGTCGTCGACGATCATGATCAGAGCCATACCGCTATACCTCCACGGACCGACTACTTCGCCACGTGGCTAACGATTGCGCCGAGCAGCTCGTCCTTCGTGAAGGGTTTTGTCAGGTATTGCTCCGAACCCACCAGACGGCCCCGGGCCCGATCGAACAGGCCGTCCTTGCTCGACAGCATGATGACCGGCGTGTCCTTGAATACTTTGTTGTGCTTGATTAAGGAGCACGTCTGATACCCGTCGAGTCGCGGCATCATGATGTCGACGAAAATGATGTCTGGACGATGGTCAGCGATCTTCGACAGGGCATCGAAGCCGTCAACGGCGGTGAACACCTCGCAGCCTTCCTTGGCCAGCAGCGTTTCCGCGGTGCGCCGAATGGTTTTGCTGTCGTCGATGACGAGAATCTTGAGGCCCTGCAAGGAGCTCTTCGGGTTCACTGCACTGGTACCGGACACTTGGTCTCCCTCCCGCGGACCGCTCGGCGAACCCCGCGCTCGTTGCGAGAGCGTAACTCTCGGACTCAACGAGCCTTTTAACATATTGGCGTCGGGCCTTCCATCGACGGACTCGCGTGGTTACGAGAATGATCGACAGTAAGGCGACGCTCCATACGGGACGCCCAAGTGGTCGTGACGCTCGTGAAAAGCTAGGTATGGTAGCGTTGCGCGCTTTGCTCAAACTGCGAACCACCGCAAGAACCGAGGAACAAGAATGAGTCAGTCCCGCCGGGTGCTTGGCGTCGTCATGGACCCGATCGAGTCGATCAAGCCGAAGAAGGATTCAACACTTGCGATGCTGCTGGCGGCGCAGCGCCAGGGCTGGACCCTCGTGTACCTGCGTCAGCAGGACCTGTCGGTACGCGATGGCGTGCCGCACGGGCACGGCTCGCTGGTCACGGTTCGTGACGATCCGGAGCGTTGGTTCGAGATCGGCAACCCCTGGATCGACGAACTCGCCAAGCTCGACGCAATCCTGATGCGCAAGGATCCCCCGTTCGACATGGAGTACATCTATACGACGTACATCCTCGAACTCGCGGAAAACCGAGGGGTGTTGGTCGTCAACAAGCCGGCCAGCCTGCGTGACATCAACGAAAAGGCCTATACGTCGTGGTTTCCGCAATGCACGCCGCCGAGCCTCGTGACCCGGTCGCGCTCCGCGCTGCACGAGTTCCTGAAGGAGCACGGCAAGATCGTGCTGAAGCCGTTCGACGGCATGGGCGGCCGGTCGATCTTCGTGGTTGCCGCCGGCGACCTGAACGTCAACGTGATCATCGAGACGCTGACGGACGATGGCGCAAAGTTCACGCTCGCCCAGCGTTACATCCCCGAGATCGTGGACGGCGACAAACGCGTGCTGCTGATCGACGGCGAGCCCATCGACTATGCGCTGGCTCGGATTCCGGCCCCCGGCGAAAGCCGCGGGAACCTGGTCATGGGCGCAAGGGGCGAAGGACGCCCGCTGACCGAGCGCGACCGTTGGTTGTGCGCGCAGGTAGGCCCCACACTGGCCCGCAAAGGCGTGCTATTCGCCGGACTCGACGTGATCGGCGAATATTTGACCGAAATCAACGTCACGAGCCCCACGGGAATCCGTGAACTCGATCGGCAGTTCAACATCGATATCGCTGCTAAGCTGATCGCCGCTATCGACCGCAAGCTTTCGGCCAAGCCACGCTGACCGCGTATACTTTTGGCAGTTCGCTCGGAGTGGGACTTCCGTGTCGACGCTCTCGCCACCGCAACCATCCAACGACCGCCTAGGCTCGACGTTATTCGTCGCCGCATTGATTCACGGCATCGTGATCTTGGGGGTCACGTTCACCGTCACCTCGTTCGACGACAAGAAAGTGCCTTCGTTGAACGTCGTACTCGAGGTGGAGACGGGCAAGGAAGAGCTCGCGGCCGACACGGCCGACTTTCTCTCCAATCGCAGCCACCGCGCGGCAGGCCAGGCAGCCAAAGGCACCCGGCCCACGACGGCCCTGTCCGCCACGCAGCCTCTCACGCAGGCGGGCGACCCGCAGGGCGCCGACGCGGCGGACGGCACACCGCGCGACTCCGCACAAAGCACGGAGCAAGTCGTTACGCGCGGCGAAAGCCCGGAGCAGGTGGCGGCGCAACCGCAACCCACCGACGACCCGGCGCCGACGCGGCAAAGAGCCGCGGCGCTGTTCCAGCAGACGGGTCCGCAAACGACCGCCATGGAGGTTAGCCTCCGCGCCGAGCTCCCGAGCGGAGTCGACGCTACGCGAACCCTGCTCGCCACTCCGAGCACGCAACAGTCCGGACTCGCCGAGTACCTGGACAGCTGGCGGCGACGCGTGGAACGCATCGGCACGGCTAACTATCCCGCGGAGCTGCTCGGCGATCCCAATGCCGGACGGCCGACGCTTGAGGTGGTTATCGGCAAAGACGGACAGCTCGTCGACATCATCGTGCGCCAGTCTTCCGGCGACAACGCGCTCGATCAGGCGGCGCTGAAGATCCTGCGCCTCGCGTCTCCCTTCGAGCCGTTACCGCAAGTGATTCGCAAGGACTACGACGTCCTGCGGTTTGCCTACGATTGGGATTTCTTCGAGCACGCTCGCCGCCAGACCGGCGCCGAGCGTAATCGCTGAACGACCCGCGCCTTGTTAGGATAGCGATACTTCCCAAGAGGCCGAGCGCGTGAGTATGCGGTCGTTGCAAGATCACTTTCTGATCGCGATGCCTGCGATGGCCGACCCGAATTTCAGCGAGACGGTCACCTACATCTGCAAGCACGATGAGAACGGCGCCTTCGGTGTCATCGTGAACCGCGCTGGAGACCTGTCGCTCGCGGAGATGCTTGGCCAACTCTCGATCCCGCTGACGAACCGTAGCCGTCTCGATAAGGCGGTGCTCTTGGGCGGCCCTGTCGAGCCCGAGCGCGGCTTCGTACTACACCGCTCGACGCAGAACTACGAAGGCACGATGTCGCCGGGCGGCGATATGAAAGTCACGGTATCCCTCGACATCCTGGCAGCGCTCGGGCGCGGCGAAGGCCCAGAGCCGTCGCTCATCGTGCTCGGTTACGCCGGCTGGGGTCGCGGGCAGCTCGACGCCGAAATCCAGCAGAACTCGTGGCTGATGGTGCCTGCGGACCCGGCCATCATGTTCGATACGCCGCTCGAGCAACGCTGGGCCGCGGCGCTCGGCCTGCCCGGCGTGGACATTCGCCGCATCACGAACTATGCCGGTCACGCATAAGGCGCGGCAGGGACGACGGCGTGGCGCTGCCTAACGAGCGGCGCATTCTGCTCGCGTTCGATTTCGGCATGCGGCGCATAGGCGTCGCCACGGCCAATTTCGCAACCCGCACGGCCTCTCCCCTCACCACCTTGCGCGTGGATGGCGATCCACCGTGGGTCGAGCTCGATCGCATCGTTGCCGACTGGCAGCCCACTCAGTTGATCGTCGGAGTTCCGGAAGGCGAAGGCGCCGCCGCTATAGCACGACGTGCACGGCGGTTTGCGGCAGCCATCGGCAGCCGGTACGCGCTGCCGGTAGGCACCGTGGATGAGACGCTGACGTCCGTCGAAGCCGAGGCAACGCTCGCGGCCAACCGCCGATCCGGGTATCTTCGCCGGCGCGTGGGCCGAGGCCGGGTGGACCGGGCGGCTGCCTGTCTAATCGCCGAACAGTGGATGAACGAGCACTAGCAACGTGAGTTATCAAGCCAATCGCGGCAGCGTGTTCCTCGAGGACGCGCGCATCCTGGCCGTCGAGGCCCACCCCGGCCAGCAATTCATTCTGCGCGTGCAGGCGCCGCGGGCTGCGCTACACGCCGTACCCGGGATGTTCGCTCACATCTCCTGCGACTCTTCGGTGCCGTTACGCCGGCCGCTATCGATCATGCGCGCCGACGCCGACGCGGGCTGGCTCGAGTTTCTCTACAAACCGCGCGGCGCGGGTCTCACGAAGCTTTCGACTCATCGTCCTGGCGAATCTTTGAGCGTGCTCGCACCGATCGGCCGCGGCTTCGCCGTGGACCCTGCGCGACCGCGGCTGCTAGCGCTCGGCGGGGGGGTCGGCATCCCGCCGATGATCTTCTTGGCGGATCAGGTCCGCGGGCGCAAGGACCTCGAGCCGCTGGTGCTAATGGGCTCTGAAGTACCGTTCCCGTTCGATCTGGTGCAGTCGCAGCTCGACGTGCCGGGCGTGAGCGGCAGCGCATCGCACGCGGTCTCCTTGCTCGAGCAATGGAACGTCCCGTCCCGCCTCGCCAGCGACGCAGGCCTTGCAGGCGCACACCGCGGTTACATTACGGATCTTGCGCGCGCATGGCTCGATGCAAGTTCGCCGCAGGAGCGGCTCGCGACGCAGGTGTTCGCGTGTGGACCGACGCCGATGCTCAAGGCCGTGGCGAAGCTCGCGCGCGAATTTGACTTGCCGTGTCAGGTCGCTCTCGAGGAGTTCATGGCGTGCGGGGTCGGCGGCTGCGCGGGCTGCAACGTCCGCGTGATGACTCCGGACGGCCCCGCGATGAAGCGCGTGTGCGTGGACGGTCCCGTCTTCGACGCTCGCGACGTTTATCCCTGAACGACCGGTTCCGCTGACCGCAGAGCGGTTCGTCACGTTACGCAACGGGGACATTGCCAGCTTGCACCGCATCTCTTCTCTTCATTCCCGCGAGGGGACGTACTTGCGGCGGGCCCCTCGCGGGTATGAACACGCGCAGGCAGCCGTTGCGATGAGCTAAGCGCGGCGATTAGCCGAAGTTGATCTTGGCTTCGAGGTTCGAGCGCGAATCGGCGTTCGACAACGCCTCTTCCATGCTGATGCCGCCGCGGCGGTACAGATCGAACAGAGCCTGGTCGAAGCTCTGCATACCGGGTTCCTTCGTGTCCTTGAAGGCTTCCTTCACGTTGCTGATGTCGCCCTTGAGGATCAGCTCGGAGATGTGCGGCGTATTGAGCATGACTTCAACGGCCGCCAGGCGTTTGCCTTCCTTCGAGCGCACGAGCCTTTGAGAGATGATCACGCGCACGTACTGCGACAGATCCATCAGCACCTGCTTGTGCTGATCGTTCGGATACATGTTGATGATGCGGTCGAGCGTCTCGGGTGAGTTGTTCGCATGCAGCGTCGCGATCGCAAGATGGCCCGTGCCGGCCAAGTCGATCGCGGCCTGCATCGTCTCGCGGTCGCGGATTTCACCGATCAGAATCACGTCGGGCGCTTCGCGCATCGCGCTACGCAGCGCCCGATGGTACGACAGCGTGTCGAGCCCCACCTCGCGCTGATTCACGATCGACTTGTGGTTGCCGTGCAGGAACTCGATCGGATCCTCGATCGTGACGATGTGTGATGCGGAGTTACGGTTACGATAATCGATCATCGCGGCCAGCGTCGTGGACTTGCCCGAACCGCTTGCGCCGACCATCAGGATCAAGCCGCGCCGCAGCATGATCATGTCCTTGAGCACGTCCGGCATGCCGAGCTGTTCGAGTGTCGGCAGCTCAGGCGTGATGAAGCGCAACACCATGGCGACGTTGCCGCGCTGGTGAAAAACGTTGACACGGAAACGGCCGAGACCAGCCTCTGAAATCGCAAAGTCGATCTCGAGATCGCGCGTGAACTGCTCGAGTTGCTGCTCGTTCATGAGCTCGAGCGCGGCCTGCCGCACCATTTTTGGCGAGAGCTCAACCTGGTTCACGGGCATGATCTTGCCGTCGATCTTGATCATGACCGGGGAGTACGTGGTGAAGAAGAGGTCGGACGCCCTCTTGTCCACCATCAATTTGAACAGCGGCTTTACATTCATGACAGAGGGGCAGCGAGCCGGCCGTTAGAACCGGGACTCTTTCTCCTCGTCGGCCAGCTGGAGGCTCTCCTCTTGTTCGGCCTGAGCCGCGCCTTCACGCTTACTCTGCAGCTTGATCCTCAGGCGTAGCTCGTTCTTCGAGTCCGCATTGCGAATCGCTTCGTCGTAGGCGATGACGCCGTCCTCATAAAGCTGGAACAACGCCTGGTCGAACGTCTGCATGCCCAGCCGGTTCGACTTTGCCATGACGTCTTTGATCATGGCCACTTCGCCCCGGAAGATCAGATCACTGATCAGCGGTGAAGCAAGCATGATTTCCATAGCGGCCACGCGGCCCATCTTGTTCTCGCGCGGCAGCAAGCGCTGCGAGATCATGGCGGTGATGTTGAGTGACAGATCCATCAGCAACTGATGCCGTCGCTCCTCGGGGAAGAAGTTGATGATACGGTCCAGCGCCTGGTTCGCGCTGTTCGCATGCAGCGTGGCCACACACAAGTGGCCCGTCTCCGCGAACTGAATGCCGTATTGCATCGTCTCGCGATCGCGGATCTCCCCGATCATGATGACGTCCGGCGCTTGACGCAGTGTGTTCTTCAGTGCAGCGTGCCAACTGTCGGTATCGACACCGACTTCGCGGTGGGTGACGACGCAACCACGGTGCGGATGCACATACTCGACCGGGTCCTCGATCGTGATGATGTGGCCGCGAGTGTTCTCGTTGCGGTAGCCAATCATGGCCGCCAGCGACGTCGACTTACCGGAACCTGTGCCGCCGACGACGAGGCATAGGCCGCGCTTTGTCATCGCGACCTCCTTCAGTTGCCCCGGCAAATCGAGATCCTCGAACGACGGAATTTTCGTGACAATCGTGCGGATGACCGCACCAACATTACCTTGCTGCACGAACGCGCTCACGCGAAACCGACCGATACCCTGCGGCGCGATCGCGAAGTTACATTCCTTGGTGCCGTCGAATTCCTTCGCCTGCTTGTCGTTCATGATCGAGCGAACGATTAGCGAGCTCTGCGCGGGAGTCAGCGGGCGATCGGCAAACGGCCGAATCGTGCCGTCGATTTTGATGGCGGGCGGAAAGTCTGCCGTTATGAAAAGGTCGGAACCATTGTTCTCGACCATCTTCTTCAGCAGGTTCTGCGTCAGTCGTACTGCTTGATCGCGTTCCATTACGACCCGCTCCTATGAATCCGGCCCGGCGTCAAAAACTTTCTTTGTTGACAGCCTTGAAGCGAGCTTCTTCCTTCGTGATCAGCCCCTTCATCATCAGTTCCTGCAGATTCTGGTCGAGAGTCTGCATGCCCTGTGCTTGGCCCGTCTGAATCGCTGAATACATCTGCGCGATCTTGCCTTCGCGGATCAGGTTCCTGATGGCGGGCGTGCCGATCATGATCTCGTGCGCCGCGACGCGGCCGCCGCCTACCCGTTTCAACAGCGTTTGCGATATGACTGCGCGCAGCGACTCCGAGAGCATGCTGCGCACCATGTCTTTTTCCGTGGCCGGGAACACGTCGACGATACGGTCGATGGTCTTTGCCGCGGAGCTCGTGTGCAACGTGCCGAACACGAGGTGGCCGGTCTCTGCGGCCGTCAGGGCGAGGCGTATCGTCTCGAGGTCGCGCATTTCACCCACGAGAATGACGTCGGGGTCTTCGCGCAACGCCGAGCGCAACGCCTCGCTGAAGCCAAGCGTGTCGCGGTGTACTTCGCGCTGATTGATCAAACACCGTTTGCTCTCGTGCACGAACTCGATCGGATCTTCGATCGTGATGATGTGATCCGGCCGATTGTCGTTCACGTAGTCGACCATGCCCGCGAGCGTCGTCGACTTACCGCTGCCCGTGGGCCCCGTGACGAGTACGAGGCCGCGCGGATGCATCGAGATGTCTTTGAAGATGCGTGGCGCGCCGAGATCGTCGAGGCTCAAGATCACCGACGGAATCGTGCGGAACACCGCAGCGCAACCACGATTCTGATTGAACGCGTTGACGCGGAAGCGCGCGAGCTTCGGAATTTCGAACGAGAAGTCGGTCTCGAAGAACTCTTCGAAGTCCTTCCGCTGCTTGTCGTTCATGATGTCGTACACCATACTGTGCACTTCTTTGTGCTTCAGTGCTGGCATGTTGATTCGCTTGACGTCGCCGTCAACGCGAATGATCGGTGGTACACCGGACGACAAGTGCAGATCGGATGCTCCGTTCTTGACGGCAAACGCGAGCAACTGCGCAATATCTACCGCGGCCATGGGGCTCCCTGACGAGGGGCTACACAAGTAGTTGACAGTATAGCCAAGGGCTGCCGGCAAAGCGTGATTGAAATCACGGCTCATCTCGCAGATATCGTCGAGCGCGTCGCTCGCTCGACAGAGCGCGCGCAACGCGCTCCGAACAGCGTGCAAATCATCGCCGTCAGCAAGCAACAGCCGGTCTCCGCAATCGCGGCGGCCTACGCCGCAGGCATGCGCCACTTTGGCGAAAGCTACGTGCAAGAAGCTCTGCCCAAGATGGCGGAGCTCGAAGATCTCGACATCATCTGGCACTTCGTCGGCAGGCTGCAGGCGAACAAGACTCGCGCCGTAGCCGAGCATTTCGACTGGGTGCATACCGTCGATCGTCTGCGCATCGCCGAACGCCTCGACGAACAGCGCCCGCAATTCGCCCCGCCTCTAAATGTGCTGATTCAAATCAACCAAGGTGGCGAAGAACAGAAGGCAGGCGCTCTCGAGCGGGATGCACCAACGCTCGCGCGCGGAATCTCGGCTCTGCCGAATCTCGCGCTGCGTGGACTCATGACGCTGCCGCCGCAGAGCGGCACAGGAGCGGGCGAATGGTTCGCATCGCTGGCAGCGCTGCGCACTCGGCTCGCAGCCGAAGCCATTCCGCTCGACACGCTGTCGATGGGCATGTCGGAAGACTTCGAGGTCGCCATTGCTGCCGGCGCGAACTTCGTCAGAATTGGTACCGCAATCTTCGGCGCTCGCGGTCCCGGCTAGCCGCGGCACCCGCAACAACGTGGCGTGATATCGTGCTAGGTATCAACGAGTAGTCGCCGATGACGAGTGCGCTGATATTTCTCATCAGAACGATCGCGGACCTGTACCTGCTCATGTTCCTCCTACGGTTCATCTTGCAGTGGGTTCGGGCGAGCTACGCCAATCCGTTGTCGCAACTCGTGCAACGAGTCACTTCGCCGCTCGTCGTCCCGGCACGCCGCGTGCTACCGAGTGTCGCGGGACTCGATATTCCGACCCTAGTAGTGCTGATCGTGCTCGAAGGCCTCGTGACATTTCTCCTGCTCGCGATCGCGCACTACCCTCTCTCGATACCTGGTCTTCTAGTACTGATCGCATTGCGCCTCGTCTCCCTTACGCTGTGGTTCTATTCCATGGCGCTGTTCGTGTACGTGCTGCTCAGCTGGTTCGGTGATCGCGGCGGTGGACCGATGGGCAGCGTGCTTGCCGAGATTGTCGAGCCGTTGCTGCGGCCTGTACGTCGCGTGGTGCCGCCCATTGCGGGGCTCGATCTATCACCCCTGCTCGTGATGCTCGTGTGTCAAGCAGGAATCATCGCGCTCGCGTTGCCCCCGTTCCTTCGCTAGACAGTGTTCCTGCACGCGCGTAATGTCGCTAGCGTACATAGCGGCTGCAAGTCGCGATGGCGAGAGTGGTGTGTCGGTAGGGGGTAGCATGGTCATGCGCGCGCGCGTTCTGGCATTTCTCGGAACCGCAATCTTGCTCTCGGCATGCGATTCCGGCGTCAAGATCACCACCGCGAGCAAGCAAGACGATCCGTTGCCGGCCACCGAAAGTCAGAAAGATTTCGGCGACTATGTCGTATATTTCAACGCGATCAATACGAACCAGCTGACTCCCGACATTGCCAAGCAATACGGCATCGTCCGCAGTAAGAGCCAGGCCATGCTGAACGTGAGCATTCACAAAAAGATCCCGGGCGGCGGCACCGAGGCCGTGACCGGCGCCGTCACCGCGTCAGCCGTGAATCTGAATGCCCAGCTGAAATCGATGACGTTGCGCGAGATACGCGAAGACAAGGCGATCTACTACATCGGCGAACTGCCCATCACCGATGGCGAGGTGCTGATCTATACGATCGACGCCACACCCGGCAACGACCCGAGTCGTTTCACGCTGCGCTTCAAGAAGCAGTTCTACGTCGAGCAGTAACGCTCGACTAACTGTCGCCGCGGACGCGATTGCGGATGCGGATCAGGTCGCTACGGGCCACGTACAACAAGCCCGCGATCCTGCCGACAAGATAGTCTTCTTGCTTGTCGAGCCGATCGTCGGCGTACGCCACTTGCCACAACATTTCGACGACGCGGTGTTTCTCGGCGACGGAAAGGTGTTCGTGCAGCCGTCGCGTGAACTGCTGTAGCTCCACCGCGTGATCGGCCTCGCGCTGAGCCTCATCGAGCAACAACTTGGCGTCCGCAACGTCGAGAGAGAAGAACTGCTGCAAGGACCCGAGCATCGTCCCATCCTCCGCCAAGTCGTCCGCGTAATCGGCACGAGCCACTTCTATCAGTAGCAGTGCCGTCGCTACCCGCAATGCATGCTCGCGCTCAGTAGCGGACGGTTCGTGCTCGCCGCCGAAAGCGCGATCGAAAATAGCGTTCAGTTTACCCAGCATGACGAACTCAACCCTTGAGCTCAAAGTCGGGACCGAAGAATTCGGTCACCGCGTCAGCGAGCGCGTTCAGATGCCCATGAAAGTAGTGACCGACGCCGTCGGCGAGCACCACGCGCGGCGGTATCGCCAGCGCGTTCGCCCACTTAACCACGGGCGCAGCCGCAACGACATCATCCGCTGAACCGTGCACGAGCAACCACGGGCATTGGGGCGGCTCGAAGTCCACGGGCAATCGCGCTACTGGCGGCGCGACGGTTACGAGACCGCGCGGCGCCACCCGAGCCGCAACACCAAGCGCCATCGCAGCACCGAATGAGAATCCGCCGAGATACACGTGCAGCCCGGGCCAACGCGCGCGGCTCCATTCGATGACCGCCAGCACGTCGTCGCGCTCGCCTTCACCGTCGGCGTGTGTGCCCGCCGACGCGCCCACACCGCGAAAATTGAAGCGCACGGCAATGGCCCCGAGATTCGCAAACGTTCTCGCGAGCGTCGTCACCACCTTGTTCTGCATGGTGCCGAGTTGCAGAGGGTGGGGATGACAGATCACCGCGACGGCGACCGCTGCATCGCCAACTTCATCGAGCGCGGCCTCGATCCGCCCCGCGGGGCCGGCGATCTCGACCGCCGTAGAGGTGACCGCACGCTTCACGACGGCTTGTCGACAGCCGGCTCGAGATCAGCCAGAAGCTCGTTCAGCCGCGCGACGAAGGCCGCCGGATCCTCGAGTTGCCGGCCCTCGGCCAGCACAGCTTGCTCGAAGACCAGCAGGGCGAGGCGCTCGAATCGTGCCGGATCGCTCTCGCGGTTGAGGCGCCGCACGAGCGCATGATCGAGATTCAGCTCGAGACTCGGCACGATGGCGGGCGCCTCATGACCCGCGGCGGTCAGCATCGCGCGCATCTGATACCCAAGATCGTCATCGCCAAGCACGAGGCATGCTGCCGATTGTCTCAGCCTCTCACCTATCCGAACCTCGTCCACGCGCTCGCGCAGAACTTGTTTCACGCGCTTTAGAAGCTGCTTCTCCTCACGCGGCTCCGTCGCCAGCTTGTCGGCATTTCCCGTGGGCAGATCGAGCGCGCCGCGCCGCACGTCCTTGAACGTCTTGCCTTCGTGCGACGTGAGGTGCTGCATGACCCACTCGTCGAGGCGATCGGTAAGCAGCAACACTTCGACGCCGCGCTCCTTGAACGCTTCTAGATGCGGGCTGCTGCGAGCCGCCGTCGGCGACTCCGCTATCAGAAAGTAAATGGCATTCTGCTCGGGGTTCGCATCGGCCAGATAGTCCTTGAGGCTTCGGTTCTGCTCAGCGCGGGTCGACCGCGTGCTACTGAAGCGCAGCAACTCCACGAGCCGCTCGCGGTTCGCGTGATCCTCGACGAGACCTTCCTTCACCAGCGTTCCAAAGTCGCGCCAGAATTTCGCGTATTTCTCACCGTCCTCGGCCAACCGATCGAGCAGATCGAGCACTCGGCGCGTGAGCGCAGCCCGCATTGCGCTGATCGTTTCGTCCTGCTGCAACAACTCACGCGAGACGTTCAGCGACAGCTCGCTCGAATCGACGACGCCGCGCACGAAGCGCAGATACAACGGCAGAAACTGCGTGGCCTGGTCCGTAATGAACACCCGCTGCACATACAACTTTACGCCCTTCGGCGATTCGCGGTTCCAAAGATCGAACGGGGCTGCCGACGGGATGTACAACAGGCTCGTGTACTCGCGTTTGCCCTCGACGCGGTTGTGAGCCCAGACCAGTGGCTCCTCGGCGTCGTGCGTCAGGTGTTTGTAGAACTCGACGTACTCGGCATCGGATATTTCCGCCTTGGGTCGCGTCCACAGCGCCTTCGCACGGTTCACGATTTCGTCGGCGCCGCCCGCGACCAAACGCACGGGGAAGGCGATGTGGTCGGAGTACTTGCGGATCAGCGCGCGCAGGCGTTCCGGTCTAAGGAATTCATCGGCGTCTTTCTTGAGTTTGAGCTGTACAGACGTGCCCCGCTCGGTGCGCGCGACCGCCGCGACGCTGTACTCGCCTTGGCCGTCGGAGACCCAGCGCACGCCCTGCTCGGCCGGTGCATCGGCCCTGCGAGTCGACACCGTGACTTCGTCCGCCACGATGAACGCAGAGTAAAAGCCCACGCCAAACTGGCCGATCAGCTGGGCGTCCTTGCGTTGATCGCCCGTCATTCGCGCGAGAAACTGGCCGGTGCCGGAACGCGCAATCGTGCCGAGGTGCTCGATGACCTCGTCGCGACTCATTCCGATGCCATTGTCGGTGATCGTTACGAGACCCGCTTCGGGATCCACGGTGACGCGGATCGCGAGGTCGGTGTCGGCGCCCAGCAGCTCGGGATGCGCCAGGCTTTCGAAGCGCAGACGGTCGTTCGCGTCGGATGCGTTCGATATCAACTCGCGCAGGAAGATCTCCCTGTCGCTGTACAGGGAATGCACCATGAGATGCAGTAGTTGCTTGATCTCAGCCTGGAACGCAAACGTGGCCGACCCGCTACTTTCCATCGACGAGGTACCTCACCCAACGCAATTGCTGCGCGCTAGGTTAGGCGCGGCGGGAGTTTTTTCAAGCGTCCCGGGTGTTAGGCCGGCAATTCTCGGTAATAAGCGACGCGCAGGGCGGCGCCGAAGAACCAAGCCGCAACGCTCGCGGCGGCTATCACCGACAGTAAGGGCGTCAGTTCGGTGGCGACCAACGACGATTCGCAGCTAGCCACCGCCAGTGCGGCGAGAAAGCCCACTCCGAGCACCGCCCTACGCAGTTCCTCCCATCTGGAGGCCAGGGCGAATGCCAAGTCGTCGAGATCGTCCAACCAGCGGAGTACGACTTCCATGCGCCGACCTACTTTTCGTCGGACTCGAACTGAGGGCTAATGTGAACCGTCGCCAGCCGTTGCTGCTCGCCCTCTTTGTGGCGACGCGCAGCCTCGATGGCCCAGGCAATCCATTCCAGGCGACAGATGCCCTTTTCCGTGTCTGGCTGATCGCGGTGATCTTTTGCGTCCATTGCTAGAAGATCTTCGCTGTGATGAACGCCAACATAGCGCGCCCGCGCGGCCGTGGCTGTGAGGTTTTTCTCAAGAACCCAAGCCCAGGCGACAAAGAGTTTGACTTATTGTAAGTTGGCGCAGTGTCGCGAGCGGCAGAGGTTGCTCGAAGTCACAGTTACACATGCAACGAGTCATCGTTCTCAACCCTAAGGGCGGCTCCGGCAAGACCACCATCGCGAGCAACCTTGCCGCGTGCTTCGCCGTCGGCGGCCGTCGGCCCGCGCTGCTCGACTTGGACCCGCAAGGATCCAGCATGCGCTGGCTGCGCAAGCGCCCCGACGAGAGCGCGCCCATCCATGGCATCGCCGGATTCGAGCGCACGGGCGCCGTCACTCGCAGCTGGCAAATGCGGATCCCGGCCGAATGCGGGGTGGTAATCGTCGATACTCCGGCCGCCGTCGAACCGCAGGCGTTGCCGGAACTCATTCGCGGGGCCGACGCCGTGCTCGTCCCCGTCATGCCCTCCGAGATCGACATTCACGCAACCGCGAAGTGCATCGCGGACTTGTTGCTCGTGGCGAAGATCCGACGCTCCGAGAATCGCATCGGCATCATCGCCAATCGCGTGCGCGCCAATACGCTCGTGTCGCAGGCGTTGATGCGTTTCTTGGGAAGCCTGGATATCCCGCTCGTGACCACGTTGCGCGACACGCAGAACTACATTCGTTCCGCTGAAGCGGGTGTTGGTGTGTGCGAGATGCCGCGCTGGCAAGTTCAACAGGATCTCGAGCACTGGCAACCGCTATTGACCTGGCTCGCGGATAAGCATCACGGCCAACAGCCGGCTGCGGCGGCAAGTAGTGTCAGTGGAATCGAACGTAGGGAATCGGCCGCCGCGATCAAGGCACCGTTCGACATCGCTGCCGCGGGTGCCGGCGTCCTAAGCTCTTAGCTGTCTTTCCAACCCTGGCGGACCTTGTCGGCCCACGTATGGTAGCCGCGCCAGCTGTAGATCGAGTGGTCGAGCGGCGCCCGTTCCGCGGTGGCCTTCGGGCTCACGCGCGACAGCCACTTACGGTACGCGTCCCAGCCCTGCTGCTCGTCGGTGCCGCTGCGCTGCGCTTCGCCGGAGCCACTGTCCTTCGGGAACAAGGCCGGTCGGAACTGATGGGGTTTGTGCTCGCTCATCGCCTGCTGACAATCCCTTGTCGAGTTGCAGCAAGGCTACGCCGGAAAAGCTTTGACCCCCAGGAACTGAATCACAAACACTCCGGCGAGTTGTGCTTGTGATAACAAAGCGCTGTGTACGTTTTACGATAACGCCGGCGCGCGAACACGCGCTGCATCACACAGCGATGCGATAACAGGGAACGTAATCGCCCACGAGACGCATGCGGCCGGCCGCGACGAAATCCTTCAGCAGTGCACCGAGCTCAGCGATGATGTGTGGGTCGCCGTGTAGCTCGAAGGGCCCGTGCTTCTCGACGTGCGCAATGCCCGCAGCACGAACGTTGCCGGCGACGATGCCTGAAAACGCGCGACGCAGGTTCAACGCGAGCCGGTCTGCCGACTGATCACGATGCAGCTCGAGGCTTCGCATCGACGCGTGCGTGGCCTCGAACGGCTGTTGAAAGTCGAGGCCCACGTTTAACGCCCAGTTGAAAAAATAGGCCGTATCTCCGGCCGCCCGCTGCTCTTTGACCTTCTGGAGACCGCGTGTGACCTCCACCGCCACGGCCGCCGGATCGCCGAGCACCAGGTTGTACCGTTGCTGCGCCTTTGTGCCCAACGTCTTGCCGATGAAGTCGTGCAGTCGCTCGAAATATCGCCTGCTCGAGGCCGGCCCCGTAAACACGAGCGGCAAGTTCACGTGCTCGTTCTCCGGGTTCAGCAGGATGCCGAGCAGGTACAGAATTTCCTCCGCGGTACCCACGCCGCCCGGGAACACGACGATCGCGTGTGCCATACGCACGAACGCCTCGAGCCGTTTCTCCATGTCGGGCAGGATCACGAGCTCGTTGACGATGGCATTCGGCGACTCGGCAGCGATGATCGTCGGCTCGGTGAGCCCGAGATAACGTCCCGTGCGAATGCGCTGCTTCGCGTGACCGACGGTGGCGCCCTTCATTGGGCCTTTCATCGCCCCGGCGCCGCACCCCGTGCAGATGTCGAGGCCTTCGAGCCCGAGCTCATAGCCCACGACCTTGGTGTAGTCGTATTCCTCGCGCTCGATCGCGTGGCCGCCCCAACACACTACGAGTCGCGGCTCCTCGTGTGCGCGCAGCACGCGGGCGTTGCGCAAGATGTGGAAAACGCCATCCGTGATGCCGGCGGAGCTCGTGAGATCGAAGCGCGGGTTGTGCAGCACGTCGTCGTGCGCAAATAAGAGATCGCGCAATACGGCAAACAGGTGCTCACGAATGCCGCGAATCATCTCGTTGCCGACGAAGGCAGCGTTCGGTGCGTTCTTGAGCTCGATCGCAACACCGCCCTCGTACTGCACAACGGCGATTCGAAAACTCTGGTAACGGCGCAGTAGTTGGCGCACGTCGTCGTCTGGAGAGCCGGAGTTCAGCACCGCCAGTGAGCACTGACGCCACAAGTCGTACAGGCTGCCTTCGCCGGCCTCGCGAAGTTGGTTCATCTCGGCCCGCGAGAGAATCTCCAGGCTGCCGGCAGGGGCAATCAGCGCGTCCATGGGCGTGGTCTCGTGGGAACTAGGGCCGAATCTCTATGGGAGTGGACTCGCGTGTCATGAGCCAGATGTCGACCATGTCCGCATTTCTGACGCCGATGCAACCGTCGGTCCAGTCTCCGTCGTAGTGGCCGAGCTCGTAGTGCGGCTCGTTGGGCCAGCCATGAATCATGATAAGCCCCCCTGGATCGACTCGCGACTTGCGCGCCTGCGCCCGATCGGCGTCGGAGGGATAAGAAATTTGGATGGAAAGAAAGTAGTCGCTGTTCGCGTTGCGCGCCTCGAGATGATAGTTACCTTCGGGCGTCCGAAAGTCACCTTCGCGACGCTTGGGGCCTTTGGGGAACACGCCGAGCGCGATATCGATCGCGCGCAATTCGCGGCCGGCCTTCATCAGATACAACTTGCGCTCGGATTTTACGACCAGCACCAAATCCGCTTGATCGGGCATCGCGACGACTTGCTCGCCACTGGCGATCCGACCCAAGGGCAGCAATGCGAGCGCGCACAGGAGGGCTGGAATCGACCGGACTTTGTTCATCCGGCCAGACTCTAGATCAATCGCTTCGAAAATAGCAACGCAGGAAGTCGCAGCGCGAGCGAGGCGCACGCACGCCTCGCTCGGCCAGTTCACTCTCCTCGCTGCAACGCCGCGATGCGTTCCTCGAGCGGCGGATGCGACATGAACAGACGGCGCAGTCCAGTGGCCGGACCGCTCGCGATGCCGAACGCCTGCAACGCTTCGGGCAACTGAGCCGGCTGATGCACGCGCTGCAGACCTTGGAGCGCACTGATCATCGATTGGCGTCCCGCCAGTTTCGCGCCGCCCGCGTCGGCACGAAACTCACGCTGTCGTGAGTACCACATCACGATCATGCTCGCCAAAATGCCGAGCAGCATCTGCGCGACCAGGCTTGCTATGAAAAAACCGGCGCCGCCACCGCGCTCGTTGCGGAGCAACACGCGATCGACGACGAAGCCCACGATCCGCGACAGAAACACCACGAAAGTGTTCAGAACGCCCTGCAGCAAGGTCAGCGTGACCATATCGCCGTTGGCGACGTGCGTAATCTCGTGCCCCAGCACGGCGTCGACCTCGCCCTGCCCAAGCCGTTGCAACAGCCCGGTGCTCACCGCGACGAGCGCGTTGTTGCGAGTCGGGCCAGTCGCGAACGCATTCACGTCAGGCGAGTCGTAGATCGCAACCTGCGGCCGGCGGATGTTCGCCGCATCGGCATGCCGGTAGACCGTGCTCACGAGCCAGCTCTCGGTCGAGTTCCGGGGCGTATCGATCACACGCGCGCCGGTCGACATCTTGGCGAGCCACTTCGACATGGCGAGCGAGATCAGGGAACCCGAAAATCCCACTACGGCCGAGAAGACGAGCAGGTTGCCGAGATCCAACGAGCTGCCGTTGCGCGCCAGCACTTGATCGACGCCGAAGATGTTCAGCACGACATAGATGACGGCCAAAACCGCCACGTTGGTGAGCGCAAACAGAAACACTCTCTTCATCTTCGCTCCAATGTTTCTCGAACCCCGAGAAACAATGATCAGTAATAGTGACGCAGATGGATGGTTTCAAGCGGCGACCGGACAGCGCCGTGCAACTGTTAAGATTCCTCTCGTTGCCATCGAACCGAACGCACATGGCCTCCGACCGGTCCCAAAACATGAAGTTCGCTGCACTACGCTATGCCGTCGTTTGGCTCGGCTATGCGGCGATGCGGGCCGTTACCTGCCTGCCGTTCGCGTGGCAGCTGGCATTGGGCCGCGGCTTCGGCCGGTTAATGCGGCTGCTGACGCCGGAACGCCGACGGGTCGTCGCCCGTAACCTCGAGGCCTGCTTTCCTGCATTGCCGCCGGAGGAGCGAGCGCGCATATCTGCTAAACACTTCGAGGCGCTCGGCGCGTCGATGATTGAAATGGGCATGGGCTGGTTTGGTTCACCGGAAACCGTGCGCAATCTCGTACACGTAGAAGGTCGCGAACATCTTGCGGCTGCGCTTGCGAAGGGCCGCGGCGTGATTCTGTTCTCGGCCCACTTCACGACTTTCGAGTTCTTCTGGCCGGCGCTCGCACCCATGTGCACACGGCTATGCGGCATGTACAAAGAGCAACGCAACCCGGTCATGAACCGCATCATGAACAAAGGTCGCGGCCGCTTTTACGACACGTTGTTCGCAAAAGACAGCCTGCGGGAAATGCTCCGCGCCCTGCGCGACAATGCCGTGGTGTGGTACGCCTCCGATCAGAGCTACGGCGGCAAGAGCAGCGCACTGATCCCGTTCTTCAGTGAGCCGGCTATGACGAACACCGCGATCAGCCGCATCGCGAAAGCCAGCGGCGCCGTGGTGCTGCCGTACTTTTGCCGCCGGCTGCCGGACGATACCTACGTCATGAACTTCGGTGCTCCGTTGCCGAGTCTGCCGAGCGAGGACGAAGTGCAGGACACCCGCCGCCTGACGCAGGTGCTCGAGAGCTACATTCGCCTCTGCCCCGAACAGTACTGGTGGATCCACCGACGCTTCAAGGGGCGCCCCGCACCGCTGCCGGATTTGTACGCTGCGCCACGAGCATCCGCGTGAGCCCGGAAAAGCGTCCGCGCATGCCGCCCGAATTCTCACTCGCGCCGTTCTGGGCGCCGCGCTACTGGCCCACGTGGCTGCTGCTCGGCGCTTTGCATCTCGCAGCGCGATTGCCCGTTAGCTGGCAGCTGAAGGTCGGTTTCGGTCTCGGTCGCTTGTTGCTGCCGCTGAACCCGCGCCAGCGACGCGTCGCTCGCCGCAATATCGATCTGTGCTTTCCCGAACTCTCTCTCGACGAGCGCCGCGCCCTGTTGGCCCGGCACTTCGAAGCGGTCGGTATGTCGTTCGTCGAGATGGGCGTCGGCTGGTTCACGCCGATAGATCGGCTGCTGACACGCGTCGAGATCGCGGGGCGTGAGCACCTCGACACCGCACTCGCAGCCGGCAAAGGCGCGCTGCTGTTTACCGCGCATTTCACGACGCTCGAAGTCGGGGTCGCTGTGCTCGAACGGCTGACGCCACAGGCGAGCTGCATGTATCGCCCCCAGCGCAACGCGATGATGGACGTGATGATCTTGCGCGGCCGAAACAGATTCGCGACGGATCAGATTCCGCGCGACAACGTGCGTCTGTTACTGCGCAATTTGCGCGACAACTACGCCGTCGTTTACCTGCCAGACCAGACGTACCTCGGCAAACAAAGCGAGCTGCTGCCGTTCTTCGGCGAGCCAGCGGTAACCAACACGGCGACCGGCAAGCTCGCAAAGATCAGCGGCGCCGCCGTGCTGCCGTATTTTTTTAGGCGCCTGCCGAACGGACGCTACCGCGTCGACATTGGCCCGCCACTACCGGGCTTGCCCACCGACGACGCCAATGCGGATACGGCGCGGCTATTCGGCGCGCTCGAGAGCTACATTCGCCTGGCGCCCGAGCAGTACCTCTGGTTGTACAAGAAATTCAAAGGCCGGCCCACCCCGCACCCCGACGTCTATACGCGAGTGGCAGGCTAGCGCGTCGCACTGGCCGCCGCGGGCTGGTCGTAGCCACGCTTGAGTTCGCCCCAGGCTTCGGCATCGAACGCGGTGCCGGTCTCGAGCGCGACCTTGCGTAGCGAGCGCTGCAACCGCTCGAGGCCGAGTCGCTGCCAATCACCAGCCGGTTTCGAGCGCGCATTGTCGAAGTCCACGAGGAACACGTCGCCGCGATCGTCGATCAGTAGGTTGTGTGCGGTCACGTCCGGATGATCGACGCCGTGATTGTGAACCGACCGCACGACGCCGCCGATCTTGTGCCAGCACTCAGGGGGCACCTGGCCCTGCGCGATGAACCAGGAAAGCTTCCGTGTATCCGGCAGGTAGGACGTAATGATATCGGCGGTGTAGATCGCGCCCGTGCGATACACGTGCGCGGCCACGGGACTCGGCACCGGCAAGCCCGCTGCGCGCAGGCCCCGAAGCAACCGCCACTCGCGGAACGCGCGCGTGCGCTCGAGCCCGAGCCAGAGGTAGTGATCTTCGACGAACCGTGCGACGAGCCCGCCGCGGTGGTAATGCCGCAGCACCCAGCGATCATCGCCGTGGGCAACGATCAGCACCTCGCCGCGCCCGGACGTCTCGAGCGCCACGGCACCAGCTCGCTGCCATTCGCCGGCATCAAACCACCCGGGCACGGGCACCTCACCGAGTGAAACGGCTGCCAACATCGCGTGCCTGCCGCTGCGCACTATCAGCGCGTCAACCATCGACACGGCCTCGCGCGGGCAAGTCGCGCGCTCGCCTGAGTTGCGCGAGTGCGGCTTCCACGCGCTCGACCGAGATCTCTGTCAGGCAACGCAGATGACCGAGCGGGCACTCCCGCTCAAAGCATGGGCTGCACTCGATGCCGAGATACACGACCGCCGCAGACGCCGTAAGCGGTGGTGTGAGCTCGGGGGATGACGAGCCGTAGATCGCCACGACCGGCGTGCCGCTTGCCGCCGCGACATGCAGGAGACCGGAGTCGTTACTGACCGCCGCGTCGGCGGCGGCGGCGAGGTCGATGACATCTGCCAGCGACGTGGTGCCGCAGAGATTGCGCACCCGCGATTGTCCAGCAGCGGCCGCTATCTCGTCGCCAAGGGGGCGCTCCTTCGCTGAGCCGAGCACGATGACGTTTGTCCCTCCACCCGCGAGCCACCGAGCGAGCTCCGCAAAACGCGCCGCGGGCCAGCGTTTCGCTGCACCGTATTCCGCTCCCGGCATCAGCGCGATCAGCGGCTCGCGCGCGCTGAGACCGTGCTCGGCGCGCAACCGCTCCTGATTTGCCGCGCTGACACTCAGGCGCGGATACAGATCCGCAGGCAACGCCGCCGCCAGCTCGTCAGGTTCGCGACCTAGCGCGACGAAGCGCTTGACGGTTTGGTCGAACGACGCGCTTTGCACTCGTACGTCGTTCAGTAGCCCGTAGCGCCACTCCCCGCGGAATCCGGTGCGCCGAGGCACGCGCGCTAACCAAGGCACGAGCGCAGCCTTCGCGGAGCGCGGCAACACGATCGCACGCGAATAGTTTTCACCGCGCAGCTGGCGGCCGAGCGCACGGCGGCGGCCGATACCGAGCTCACCGTGAGCGACCGCGAGCTCTATTCCTCGCGTAACTTCGGGCATGCGCTCGAGCACGGGCAGCGACCACGGCGGCGCAACGACGTGAATTTCAGCGGCGGCGTTGCGCTGCTTCAGCAGCCGGTAGAGTGCTTGCGCCATGACCATGTCGCCGACCCACGAAGGTCCGACGACGAGCACCTTGTCGGACTGCGTCACGCTGGCCGGCCGAGTGCGTCGAGATATGCCCTGACCCCGGCGCTCACACCGCGAAACGGCGCGGTGTAACCGGCCTCACGCAACGCGACGATATCGGCCTGAGTGAAGCTCTGGTAACGACTCATAAGCTCGGCAGGAAACGGGATGTAACGGATCGCGCCTTTGCCGTGCCAGGCGATAACGGCGTTCGCCACATCGTTGAATGTGGCGCTGGCACCGGTACCGAGGTTGAAGATGCCGGACGGACCGCGCTGCTCGTAAAACCAGAGGTTCACGGCAGCTACGTCGCCCACATATACGAAATCGCGGCGCTGCTCGCCCGCCGCGTAGCCCCCGCTGCCTTCGAACAACCGCGCCTCGCCGGTGGCGCCAACTTGCCCATTCAAATGGAAAGCCACGCTCGCCATCGAGCCTTTGTGAGTCTCGCCAGGGCCGTACACGTTGAAGTACCGCAACCCGACGATCGGCGCGCGCGCCTCGGCGAAGCGGCGGCGCACGTGCTGATCGAATAGCAGCTTCGAGTAGCCGTAAACGTTCAGAGGCCGTTCCACGCTCGGATCGGCCTCCTTGAACGTGGTGCTCGCGCCGTATACCGCAGCCGACGACGCGTAAATCAATGGCACGGCGTTGGCAATGCAGTAGTCGAGTAAATCTACGGAGTAACGATAGTTCGTTTCGAGAACATAGCGGCCGTTCCACTCGGTGGTCACGGCGCACGCACCCTGGTGGAAGATCGCATCGATCTTCCCGAGAGCGCGGGATTTTAGGCGACCGAGGAAATCATCCTTGTCGAAGTAGTCGGCGATATCACAACCGACGAGATTCGCGAACTTCCGGCCGTCGGTCATGTCGTCGACGACGACCACGTCGTCGTGCCCGCGGCTATTCAGTTCGCCGACGACGTTGCTTCCAATGAACCCGGCGCCGCCGGTAACTACGATCATGGCGGCGAGCGCTAACCCGTCATCGCGGGCTGTCGCCGATCAGGCGGTACGTCGAGCTGCAATAGGGGCATTTTGCCTCGCCCGTGACCTCGACCGGCAGGTAGACCTTAGGGTGGGAGTTCCACAGATACATGCTCGGTTGTGGGCAGTGCAACGGAAGATCGGCACGCGTGACCTCGTAGACCCGTTCCGCGTTGGCCGCTTCGAGCTGTTCCCCCACCCTGCCGTGACGTTCGCGCACCACTAATCTCCTGATTCGTGCCGCGGGATTATACCCGTGGCGCTGGATCATTCACCGGCAACGCCGTTGAACACTTCATTCCACACGTCGGTTACGACCGCCCGGGCCTCGACGAACTCGGTCCCGGCCACCACGCGTCGACGCTCGTCTAACGCAAGCTCGTGCACGCGCTGGCGCAAGGCAAGGTATGCGTCCTTCACTTGCAGGCAACGCTCGGCCGGAACGAGGCCGACGCGCTCGAGCGCCTCGAGCTGACGCACGTTGTCCGGAAACTCGACCAGCTCGGGAAACTCCGCCGAATGCGCCAGCACCCAGTAGTCGACTAGAAACTCTATGTCCGCGATCCCGCCAGCGTCCTGTTTGAGGTCGAACTCGCCCGCCTTCGCCTGCGAGAGTTCGCCGCGCATGCGCTCGCGCATCTTCACGACCTCCGATGGCAGCTTCGCGCGGTCGATGTGCGCTACGAGTATTTCGCGCCGGATCTGCTCGAACGCATCGCACACCGCGCGCGAACCCGCGAGCGCGCGACTGCGCAACAGGGCCTGATGCTCCCAGACCCACGCTTCGGACTCTTGGTAACGGCGGAAGCCATCGAGGCTCGTCACCAGAAGGCCGGCGCGACCGCTCGGCCGCAACCGCGTATCGATCTCGTACAGCTTGCCTGAGCTCGTCTGAATCGAAAGAAAGTGTATGAGGCGCTGCACGAGCCGCGAGAAGAAGCGCTCGTTGTCGAGCGGCGGCGAGCCATCGGTCTCCTGCTGCTCGCCGCGCGAATCGTGGAGAAACACTAGATCCAAGTCCGAGCCGTAGCCAAGCTCGAGGCCGCCGAGCTTGCCGTAGCCGATGATCCCGAATCCCGCCTCGCGCGGCGGCGAGCCGCAGCGTGGCGTGCCGTACTTCGCCACGAGCTCGGCGCGCGCCACACCGAGCGAATAGTCGAGCACGAGCTCGGCGGTGTCGGTCAAACGGTCGCTGACCTTCATGAGGGGCAGGGAGCCAAGACGATCGGCGATTGCGATCCGGAACAGCGCTGTCCGCTGGAACACACGGATCGCTTCGAGCACAGCCTCGGTGTCGCCGGGCGACACGTCATGCGTGACGCGCTCGATCGATTCGGCGAGTTCGGCGCGCGAGGGCGGTATGTCGAACAGCCGCTCGTCGAGCAGTTCATCGAGCAGCAGCGGCTGTTCGGCCAGTTGGCGCGCGAGCCATGCGCTGTCCACGACGAGCTTCAGCAGTCGTTCGAGTGCGGCGGGGTTCTCGTTCAGCAGCGCGAGGTACGCGCTGCGGCGACCCACGGCGCGGAACACGGGCAGCACGCGCTCGAGGGATTTTGCCGGCGCGACATGCTCGCCGATCAGCTGCACCGTACGAGTCATCACGGCGGCTAGGCGCTGCTGACCGATGTCATCCATGCGCTGATACAGACCACCGTGTCGCAGATCTTCGAGCAACGCGCGCGCGTCCTCGTGGCTGACTAGGGGTGTTTTCGCGAGCATCGCCGCAATGTCGCCGGCTTCCCAAGCCGCACCGACCGGATCGACGGTGCGCCCGGCGGCGCCCTCGGCTTCCCACGCGACGCTCTTGAACTCCGTTTCGACGATGGCTCTTTCACGATTGAGCCGTTCGTTCAGCGCCGCCCAGCTCCGCTCTCGGAGCGCGTAGGTGAGCCGCTCGCGCTCCTCGGGATCGGTCGGCAACGTGTGAGTCTGCTGATCGGCGAGAGCCTGCAGGCGGTTCTCGACCACGCGCAGCAGCCGATACGCGCCCGCGAGCGCGGCCACCGTGCTCTCGGGTAGCTGCCGGTCGCCGACGAGACGCGAAAGCACGCGGAGCAAAGACCGTTCGCGCAGCTCCGGCCGACGACCGCCGCGCACGATCTGGAACGCCTGCGCTATGAACTCGATCTCGCGGATGCCGCCGGGGCCGAGTTTGATGTTCTCGACCATGTCTTTACGCGCGACCTCCTGGCTGATCAGGCGTTTCATCTGGCGCAGCGCGTCGAACACGCCGTAGTCGAGATAGCGGCGATACACGAACGGCGTGAGCACGAAATCGAAGACGTCGCGCATGAACTCGTGACCCGTGAGCAATCGGGCCTTCACGTACGCATAGCGCTCCCAGTCACGGCCGTGCTCGACGAGATACGACTCGAGGGCGCCCAAGCTCACGGCCAACGGGCCGCTGGCGCCGAACGGCCGCAGCCGTGTATCCACGCGATACACGAAGCCGTCCTCGGTGCGCTGATCGAGCAGCCGGATCAGCAGTTGGCACAAGCGTTGATAGTAGGTCTCCGGCTCGACACTCAGCCCTGCGGCAGACTCCTCCGGAGGGTCCGGGTACACGAAAACAAGGTCGACGTCGGAAGAAAAATTCAGCTCCTTGCCGCCGAGTTTGCCCATGCCGAGCACGAGCAGCGGCAGCTCACGACCGGATGAGTTCCGCGGCCGGCCGAAGCGCGGCTCGAGCTGCGCCGCGGCGAACCTCGCTGCAATGTCGATCAGGCACTCGGCGAGCACCGACACGTCGGCCAGCGTGACTTCGAGGGTCGCAAGCCCGGCAATATCGCGCCACGCAATTCGCGCCATCTCGATCTGGCGCATACGCCGCAGCGCCGTCATGGCTTGCGCCTCGGTTGCCGACTCGAGATGCAGCCGGGCGCGAATGGCGGCGGCGTCGAGCGGAGCGGAATCGCTGAGACGATCGAGCAGCGCTTGCGGGTAGCGCAGCAGCACGCCCAGCACGAAGTCGCTGACCACGGTGACGCGAACAGCGGACTCCACGAGTTCCGCCGGCAGCGGCACGGATAGCTCCGCGAGCCGCGCGGCTACACGCTCGTAGCGCTCGGTCAGAGTCGCCGGCAGATCAGACGGAGGTCGCAGCATCGATAGTGGCGTGAGTCCAACTTGAGGCTCGCAGCATCGACCGGATCAAGCATCCCACACCGAGACGGGACTTTCTGGACGCACCCCCAAAAAAGAAAGCCCCGCGATGTGCGGGGCTTTCGATTCGAGCGTGCGGGCTCGAGAACGTCTACATCATGCCTTCCATGCCATGACCGTGGCCGCCGCCGCCGGCAGGAGCGTCCGCCTTCGGCGCCTCGGCGATCATTGCCTCGGTCGTGAGCAAGAGACCCGCCACCGACGTCGCGTTCTGCAACGCGAGCCGCGTGACCTTGGTCGGGTCGATGATGCCGAACTTCACCATGTCGCCATACTCGCCGTTGGCTGCGTTGAAGCCGTAGTTGCCCTTGCCGTTGACCACGGCGTTCAGGACTACGGACGCATCCGCGCCGGCGTTACCGACGATCTGGCGCAGCGGCTCTTCGACGGCCTTGCGCAGGATGTTGATGCCAACGTCCTGGTCGTCGTTCGCGCCCTTGAGGTTCGCGATGCCCTTCAGCGCGCGCAGCAACGCCACGCCACCGCCCGGGACCACGCCTTCCTCGACGGCCGCGCGAGTCGCATGCAGCGCGTCCTCGACTCGAGCCTTCTTTTCCTTCATCTCGACTTCCGTCGCAGCGCCAACCTTGATGACGGCGACGCCGCCGGCCAACTTCGCGACGCGCTCCTGGAGCTTCTCTTTATCGTAGTCGGACGTGGACTCTTCGATCTCTTTGTTGATCTGATCGATGCGACCTTTGATGTCGGCCTTCTTGCCGTGGCCGTCGACGATCGTGGTGTTCTCCTTCGAGACCTGCACCTTCTTGGCTTCGCCGAGATCATTCAACGTCGCCTTCTCGAGCGACAGGCCCACCTCTTCCGAGATGACCTGGCCGCCGGTCAGCGTCGCGATGTCCTGCAGCATGGCCTTACGGCGATCACCGAAGCCCGGCGCCTTGACGGCCGCGACCTTCACGATACCGCGGATGTTGTTGACGACGAGCGTCGCCAGCGCCTCGCCTTCGAGGTCCTCGGCGATGATCAGCAGCGGGCGACCCGACTTCGCAACGGCCTCGAGCAGCGGCAGCAGCTCCCGGATGTTCGAAATCTTCTTGTCGTGGATCAGGATCAGCGGGTTCTCGAGATTGACCGACTGGCTCGCCTGATCGTTGATGAAGTACAGCGACAGGTAGCCGCGGTCGAACTGCATGCCCTCGACGACGTCGAGTTCGTTCGCGAGGCCCGAGCCTTCCTCGACCGTGATCACGCCTTCCTTGCCGACCTTGGTCATCGCCTGGGCGATGATCTTGCCGATCTCTTCGTCCGCGTTGGCCGAGATCGTGCCGACCTGTGCAATGGACTTGTCGTCCTTACACGGCTGCGACAGCTTCTTCAGCTCTTCGATGATTCCGATCGTGGCCTTGTCGATGCCGCGCTTCAGATCCATCGGGTTGAAGCCCGCGGAGACCGACTTCAGGCCCTCGCGGAGAATCGCCTGGGCCAGCACGGTGGCGGTCGTGGTGCCGTCGCCGGCGAGGTCGGAAGTCTGCGAAGCGACCTCCTTCACCATCTGCACGCCCATGTTCTCGAACTTGTCCTCGAGCTCGATCTCCTTCGCGACCGACACACCGTCCTTCGTGACAGTAGGCGCGCCGAAGCTCTTCTCGAGCACGACGTTACGGCCTTTCGGGCCGAGGGTTACTTTGACTGCGTTCGCGAGGACGTTTACGCCCTTCATCATGCGCTGGCGCGCGTCATCGGAAAAACGGACTTCTTTCGGAGTCGCCATGACTCTTTCTCCTGGAAAATTTGAAAACTCGCTTAAAGGATTGGGGTTCGATTACTTCTCGATGACCGCCATGACGTCGTCTTCGCGCATGACCAGCAGGTCTTCGCCATCGATCTTGATCTCGGTGCCGGAGTACTTGCCGAACAGCACCTTGTCGCCTTTCTTCAGGTCGAGGGGGCGAATTTCACCGGTCTCGAGCAGTTTGCCTTTGCCGACCGCTACCACCTCGCCCTTGCTGGGCTTCTCGGTGGCGCTATCCGGGATCACGATGCCGCCCGGGGACTTGCGCTCCTCTTCGGTACGCCGAACTACGACGCGATCGTGCAGGGGACGAAGTTTCATGAATGCTCCCTTATTCAAGCATTTGAATCGATTTTGGATTGTCTGACCGGCCGCTTTTCGTTAGCACTCGGTCAAGGTGAGTGCCAATCATATGGATCGGCCGGCGGATTTCAAGGCTTTTTGAGATCGAAGTCATGACAACCGTCCTGACGCGCCGGTATGCTTCGTCGGATTTGACGGGGTGCGGCGCCGCGATGAGCTCGGAAACATTGCTGGTTCTGACCACCTGCGGAAACGCCGCAGACGCCAGCAGCCTCGCGACGCTGCTCGTCGAGAAACGGCTGGCCGCCTGCGTCAATGCGCTGGACAAGGTCACGTCCACCTATCGCTGGCAGGGCCGGGTTCAGCAGGATCAGGAGGCGCTGTTGGTCATAAAAACCACCGTCGCGCGCTACCCGGCTGTCGAGCAGGCGATCCGGGCGCACTCGAAGTACGAGCTACCCGAGGTCGTGGCAATCCCACTTGCCGCGGGCTCGAGCGCGTATCTCGACTGGGTTCGGGAATCCGTGGCAGGAAACGAGGACTAACACGCATGACGCGCTTTCGCAGCCACTTCCTGTTCGCCCTGTGCGGGTTGCTTGCGATCGTGAGCAACGCTTGTCAGGCACAGTCGCAAGATCCGCCGCCGCCGGAAAAGGTATTCCAGTACTCGGCGCGCGCGGACGCCGAGCGCGTATATCTCGACTTCTCGATTCTCAAGGGCTTTTACCTTTACCGCGCGCGCTTCAACTTCGACAGCGGCACCGACGGCGTCGCCATCGGGGCAGCCTCCTTCCCGCGTGGCGAAACGCACAAGGATGAATTCTTCGGCGAGCAGGAAATCTATCGGGGCAAGTTCGCGATCGCGATCCCGTACAAGCGGACGGGCACCACCAAAACCCTCGATTTGAAGCTCGGGCTCCAGGGCTGCGCCGATTTCGGCCTGTGCTACGTACCGCAGGACTGGACCGCCACCGTCGCACTACCCGAGGCCAGCGCGAACGGCGCCGCGCGCCAGAGCGTATTCGATGTCGGCCGCACACGGGCCGCGAGCTCGGCCACCGACGACTTACTGCCCGTCGACCAGGCGTTTGCGATGAATGCGCGGTTCGACAAGCCGAACGAGCTGACGGTCGCGTGGCAGATCGCACCCGGTTACTACTTGTACCGCGACAAACTCACGGTCACTGCGAGCGGCAAGATCGATGTCGGCGCGCCGAACCTTCCTACGGGCACGCCGCACAAGGACGAGAACTTCGGCGACGTGCAGATATTCCGCGACTTCGTCGAAGCGAAAGTGCCGTTCGCGCGCGCGAACCAGAACGCGATCGACGTGGTCGTGGCCGCGGGCTTCCAGGGCTGCAAGGACAACAGCATTTGCTATCCGCCGGGCGAGCAGACGATGCCGATGGTGCTGCCCGCGACGAGCGAGTTTCCGGCGGCAGCCGCCGACGCACCGACGGGGCCGGTGTCGGAGCAGGACCAGTGGGCGGCGCGAATCATCAAAGGCTCGTGGCTAAGTCTGCTCGGCTGGTTCTACGTCGCCGGCCTCGCGCTGTCGTTGACACCGTGCGTGCTGCCGATGGTGCCCATCCTGTCGAGCATCATCGCGGGCCAAGGCGCCGTGTCGACGCGCCGCGGCTTCTTATTGTCCTTGTCCTATGTCCTCGGCATGGCCGCCACGTATACCGGCGCCGGCGCGCTCGCGGCGCTCGCGGGGGGTCAGATCCAGGCGCTATTCCAGAAGCCTTGGATCATCACGCTGTTCGCTGGACTCTTCGGCGTCCTCGCATTGAGCATGTTTGGCCTGTTCGAACTGCAAATGCCGACCGCCTTGCAGACGCGGCTCGCGAACATGGCCAACAAGCAAAAGGCCGGCACGTTCCTCGGCACGGCCCTGATCGGCGCGCTTACCTCACTGATCGTCACGACTTGCGTCGCGCCACCGCTCGTCGGCGCGCTCGCTGTCATTGGCCAAACCGGCGACGTGGCTCGCGGCTCGGGCGCGCTGTTCGCCCTCAGCATCGGGATGGGGTCGCCGTTGCTCGTGGTCGGCGCCTCGGCCGGGCAGATTCTGCCACGTGTGGGTCCATGGATGAACGCGGTGAAGGCCGCGTTCGGCGTGCTGATGCTCGGCATGGCCATCTGGATGATGCAGCGCGTATTGCCGGGCTCTGTGACCCTCGTGCTTTGGTCCCTTCTCATTTTTCTCAGCGGCGTGTTCCTCGGAGCGTTCGAAGCGTTACCGGCGAACCCGAGCGCGGGGCGGCGGCTGGCCAAAGGCTTTGGCGTGCTGGCGTGTCTGTACGGCGCCTTGCTGTTGATCGGAGCCACTCTCGGCGGCGAAGACCCATTGCGGCCGATCCCACAGGCCGCAGTGGCGCGTGCCGGCACAGGCGGCGCCATGGCCGCGGCCAAGCCGGCACTCGAATTCCGTCCGATCGAGACGCTGGCGGCGCTCGATCAGGCGCTGGCGGAAGCGCGCGAGGCGCACAAACCCGTGATGCTAGACTTCACGGCGGCGTGGTGTATTTCCTGCAAAGAGATGGAACACAACACCTTCCCCGACGAAAGGGTGATCGGCGCACTGAAACCGTTTATGTTGTTGCGAGCCGACGTAACCGCGAACGACAAAGATGATCAAGCACTGCTGCAACGTTTCCGAAGCTTCGGGCCCCCGACCATCGCATTCTTCGACGCGACCGGGACCGAGCGCGAGAACTTCAAGCTGGTTGGGTTCGTTCCCCCCGCCGACTTCAGCAAGCACGTTACGAGCCTCGCCGCTCTTTGAGGGCACCTGCCGTGGCTAAGGCGCGGCCAGGCCTCGTGACTCTAGGGCTCAGCGTCGCCGCGGTGCTGGGGTACGTGACTTACCGGCTGCTCGTGCCGACGACCGCTGGGCCCCCGCCCGCCGCCAGCAGGACTGAAGAGGCGCAGGAACAGGCGCCACCGCGCCAACTCGCCGACACGCTGCCCGACTTCACACTCGCGAACCTGGCCGGCGAACCGCAATCGATCAAGAGCCTCGCCGGCAAACCGATGCTGATCAACTTCTGGGCGACGTGGTGCGGCCCCTGCCTGCGCGAGATCCCGATGTTGAAGGCGCTGCAGGCGGCCCGGCCCGACATCCAAATCGTGGGCATCGCCATCGACAAGCGCGAGCCCGTTGGGAAATTCGCCAGTGAACAAGCCTTCAATTACCCGATCCTCGTGGGCCAAAGCGAGGCCTGGGAAGCTGCGGCCGCGCTCGGGGTCGAGGTGTACGCGCTGCCATTCACCGTCTTCGCGGGCGCCGACGGCGCGTTGCTTGGCGTTCACACCGGCGAGCTGCATGCCGAGCACCTGGCAGAGTTCCAGGCGGCCATCGACGACCTGACTGCCGCAAAGATCGGCGTGCAAGAAGCTCGGGCCCGTCTCGCGGGTCGCATGTAGTCCAGTTCGGCCAACTGGCGACATAGTGCCGCTAATTGCGGCGAAAACAGGTAAGCTTGCTGCCAACGGTTCGGCAGGTGTTTGCCCATGGCCCGGTTCTTATTGTTGAATGGCCCCAATCTGGGGCAGCTTGGAACACGCGAACCCGGCATCTACGGCGCGACCACCCTACCCGAAATCGAGCAACGGCTGCGAACGCAGGCCACCGCCGCCGGACACACGCTCGATGCCTTTCAGAGCGACTCGGAGCCGGACCTGCTGAAGCGCATCCACGAGGCGCGCGATCAGGGAATCGCCGTGATCCTCTTCAACCCAGCGGCTTTCACGCACACCAGCGTCGCGCTGCGCGACGCCCTGCTCGCCGTTCAGATTCCGTTCATCGAGCTGCATTTGTCGAACGTCGCCGCTCGCGAGCCGTTCCGCCACAAATCGTTTTTTGCAGACGTCGCGCTCGGGACGATCGCAGGGTTCGGTCCGACCAGCTATGAGCTCGCGCTCACCGCAGCGATCCGCCACGTGTCCCAAGGGGGGAAATAGTGGACATAAGAAAAGTAAAAAAACTCATTGAGCTGCTCGAAGAATCGGGGATTTCGGAGATTGAAATCTCGGAAGGCGAGGAGTCGGTCAGGATCAGTCGCTATCCGCAATCGGGCACCGTCAGCGTCGCGGCCGCGCCAATGGGTTTCGCCCCGCAAGTAGCGGCCGCCGCGCCGGCGGCAGCTCCCGCCGAAAGTGCGGCGCCGCTCCCCGCCCCTGCTCCGCGCGGCCAACAGATCACAGCTCCCATGGTAGGCACGTTCTATAGCGGGCCTGCGCCGGGCGCGAAGCCGTTTGTAGAGATCGGCAGCGAAGTGAAGGCCGGCGACACACTCTGCGTCATCGAAGCCATGAAAATGATGAACCAGATCGAGTCGGAGTTCGCCGGCCGCGTTGTCAGCATGCTGGTGGAGAACGGCAACCCTGTCGAGTTCGGCCAGCCACTGTTCATCATCGAAGAATAACGGCGCACGGGCGCACCACGATGCTCGACAAAGTTCTAATCGCCAACCGCGGCGAGATCGCACTTCGCATTCTGCGGGCTTGCCGTGAGCTCGGCATCAAGACCGTGGCCGTACATTCGACCGCCGACACCACGTTGAAGCACGTGCTGTTGGCCGACGAAACGGTGTGCATCGGTCCGCCCCGCTCCCAGCAGAGTTACTTGAACATGCCGGCCATCATCGCCGCCGCCGAGGTCACCGATGCGGTGGCGATTCATCCCGGCTATGGCTTCCTGTCGGAGAACGCGGACTTCGCGGAACGGGTTGAAGAGAGCGGCTTCATTTTCATCGGGCCAAAGCCGGAAACGATACGGCTCATGGGCGACAAGGTGTCGGCCATCAAAACGATGCGCGCGGCCGGCGTACCGTGTGTACCAGGCTCCGACGGGCCGTTAACCGACGACCCGGAGCACAACGCGCGACTCGCACACGAGATCGGCTACCCGGTCATCATCAAGGCGTCGGCTGGCGGCGGCGGCCGCGGCATGCGCGTGGTGCACAGCGATGCGGCGTTGTTCAGCGCCGTCGCGATCACGCGTGCCGAAGCGCTGTCCGCGTTCGGCAACGATCAGGTGTACATGGAGAAATTCCTCGAGCATCCGCGACATATAGAGTTCCAGGTGCTGGCCGACAGCCACGGCAACGCAGTGCACTTGGGCGAGCGCGACTGTTCCATGCAGCGCCGCCACCAGAAAGTCATCGAGGAATCGCCGGCACCTGGCATGAGCGATGAGGAACGCCAGAAAATGGGGCAACGCTGCGTCGACGCGTGTCTGCAGATCGGCTATCGCGGCGCCGGCACCTTCGAATTCCTATACGAGAACGGTGAGTTCTTCTTCATCGAGATGAATACGCGCGTGCAGGTCGAGCACCCCGTCACCGAACTCGTGACCGGGATCGACATAGTAAAAACGCAGCTCGCGATCGCTGCAGGCGAGCAGCTGCCGTTCCGTCAGTCCGACATTCGCTGGCGCGGCCACGCGATCGAGTGCCGCGTGTGCGCCGAGGATCCAAAGACTTTCGTGCCGTCACCGGGAACCGTGAGCCTGTGGCACCCCCCGGGCGGCCCCGGCATTCGCGTCGACAGCCACATGTACAGTGGCTACTCCGTGCCGCCGTACTACGACTCCCTGATCGCCAAGCTCATCGCCCATGGCGAGCACCGCGGCGCGGCGATCGCCCGCATGAACACCGCGCTGCACGAAGTCGTCGTCGACGGTATCAGCACTAACATCCCGCTGCACCAGGAGATCTTCCAGCACGCCGCGTTCAAGGCCGGTGGCACCGATATCCACTATCTCGAGCGTCGGCTCGGACTGAAATAGCGGCGCTAGCGGGTGCGACACCAACTGACGCTGCAGCTCGACGCCGCCGCGGTGCCGACGGCCGAAGCATTGCTCGAGCTCGCGGGCGCAGAATCGATCGCTCTCGCCGATGCAGGCGATGATCCGGTCCTCGAGCCCCTGCCTGAAACCACACCGCTGTGGCCGCACGTGACCCTGTGTGCCGTATTCCCGGCGGGCGCGGAGCTCACGGGCGTCGGCAAACTCCTCGAAAGCGCTTGCGCGGCGAGCGCCGTGCAGATCACGGTGCTGCGCGACGCCGACTGGCAGGCGGCAATCCGTCAGGTCTTCAAGGCGCGCGCGTTCGGCCGGCGAGTCTGGCTCGCGCCCGCTGACGACGTAGCAGTCCCCGCGGGGCGGATCGGAATCCGGCTGCACATGGGGCTCGCATTTGGCACTGGCGAACACCCGACGACGGCGCTCTGCCTCGACTGGCTCGACACCCACGTCCGCCCCGGCGCGACGGTGCTCGACTATGGCTGTGGCTCCGGCGTGCTCGCAATCGCGGCGCTCGCCCTCGGAGCGAGTCGCACCTGGGCCACCGATAACGACCCGCAGGCGCTGGTAGCCACGCGCTCAAACGCCGAGCTCAACGGTGTCGCAGAGCGGGTCACGATCGCGACGCCAGAAGCTCTGCCGGCCGTGGTGGTCGATATCGTTGCAGCCAACATCTTGGCCGGCCCGCTGGTCGCGCTCGCACCGCTCTTGGCTGGGCACCTTCGGCCGGGCGGCGCGCTGGTGTTGGCGGGTCTCTTGTCCACGCAAGCCGCCGAGGTTACGCAAGCCTACGCGCCCTACTGCACCGATTTTGCGCAAACCACCGAGCAGGGGTGGGTGCGGCTCGCCGCCATTCGCCGCAGCGCGAGTTTGAGTTAATACGGCGTCAGCGAACCGTTAGAATCGCCCGCGAGGAGCGACCGTCGCATGTTGTTCACGCGCTGCCCGGAATGCACGACAACCTTCCGGGTCTCTGACGACGCATTGCGGAAGGCCAACGGACAAGTCCGCTGCGGCCGCTGCGCGAGCGTTTTCAATGCCGTCGCGGAGCAAGTCCAGGGCGACGAGCAGACGGCGCAGGACCCTGGCACCCAGGCGCAGGTGAGCGCCGCGGCGCCAGTCGCGGTGGAACCGGAAGCACCCGCCGAGATCTTCATCGAAACGGCAACCGCAGCGTTCGAACCCACGCCATTGCCGCATCGCGCGAACGAGCCGGCTGCGCCGCTCGTTACAAGCATCGGCGTAGGCTCGATCGCCGACGTCGTAGCCGAAGCGGAACTCGCAAGCCATGACGATGCGGAGCCCTCGCTCGAGCCTACGGCGAGTGGGCGCGACGATGCGTCGCCGATCAGCGCCGAGCGAGTCGACGAGGTGCTCGCTGCCAACGCGGACACGCCCCTGCTTTTTTCTAGCGAGCCCCCTTGGTCGGCGCTCAACGCCGCACCGCAGCGTAGAAGTCGTTGGTGGGGACTCGGCGCAGCGCTCACGCTGGTTCTGCTAGGCGTTCAGGTCGCGAACCACTTTCGCGCAACGCTCGCGGGCCACCCCACTTTTGGTGCATTGGCGCAACGCGCTTACGCTCTCGTCGGCGTAACGGTGACACCACGCTGGGACGTGCGCCAATACGAGATCCTCGATTGGGTTGCAAACGCCGAGCCGAACACACGCGGCGTAGGTAGCTTGAAGATCAGCGCTCGCATACAGAATCGCGGTCCACAACAACAACCGTATCCGCGTGTGCAGTTGCGTTTAAAGGATCGTTGGGAAAAGGCCGTCGGTAGTCGCACGTTTGGACCGGACGAATATCTGCCGCACGATGCACCGCACGCGCGCCTGATGGCCGTCGGTGAAACCACGCGCGCGGAAATGGAAGTCGTCGACCCCGGCCCCGATGCGTATGGTTTCGAGCTCGATGTTTGCATCGAAGTCGAAGCGCAGAGACTAACTTGCCGTACCGACAAAGTTTTTCTTTGACGACCACACGCACGCACACAAACGTGTAGCAAAAACGCGCGCGCTGCGTGTATGATCGCGGCACCCTGAGTCGGTTTCCTACTGCTAGAAAAACGGGGTTAGCGTCAACGAGTGCACACTTGGCTAAGTGCCGAGGCAAAACTGCTTTCGCTGATAAGCACGCGGGACGCTAAATAGAGAGCTGGCACGAACCGATTCAGCGGTGATTGTGGTTGCGTTCTGCAGGGGAGAACGTCGTGATCGCGACGCCGAGCATAAAGAAGACCTCACACAAAAAATCTAAACGCATCGCGAGCCACCCGATTACGGTCGGTGTGCGCAACAAGCCGCTGAGTAGCCTGACGGACGAGTGCCTGAACAGCTACTTCGAGAACTTGAACGGACATAAGCCCGGCGATCTGTACCAGCTGGTGATCGGCGAGGTGGAGAAGCCGTTGTTGCGCGCCGTACTGACCTATACGCACGGCAACCAAAGCGAAGCCGCTGAGATTCTGGGCATCAACCGCGGCACGCTGCGGAAGAAGCTCAAAGCGTACAAGCTCCCGGGCCGATGAGCCCGGCGCGGCAGAACCCGCGAGCTGCGCCGCACCGCCGCGCAACCGACCAACACACCACCCCGCCGCCGCGGCGCGCGTTACTGAGCGTGGCCGACAAACAAGGCTTGGAGCCTCTGGCCCAGGGGCTTGCAGCGCTTGGTTACGAAATCGTTTCTACGGGCGGCACGGCAAAAGCGCTACGCAAAGCTGGCATCGACGTGACAGACGTCGCCACGATCACAGGCTTTCCCGAAATCATGGACGGCCGCGTGAAAACGTTGCATCCGCATATTCATGGAAGTCTGCTCGCCCGCCGCGGCGTCGATGATGCGGTGCTGGCTGAGCACGGCATCGGCGTAATCGATCTGCTGGTCGTGAATCTGTATCCGTTCGAGGCGACGACGGCGAGGCTCGATTGCACGGACGCCGAGGCCATCGAGAATATCGACGTCGGTGGCCCTGCGATGCTGCGCGCGGCCGCAAAGAATCACGAGCACATCCTCGTGGTGGTGGATCCCGCGGACTACGCACCCGTGCTGGCCGCTCTCGAAGAAGGCAACGTGTCTACGGGCCTGCGTCGCGAACTCGCGATCAAGGCATTCAGCCACACGTCGCGTTACGACGCCGCGATCAGCTCATACCTCCTCGCGCACAGCGCGGCACCCGAGGCCTGGCCCGACCCGCTGCTGCGCAGCTGGCAGCTGGCGCAGACGCTGCGATACGGCGAGAACCCGCACCAGCAGGCGGCGCTGTACAGAGCAGCCGAGCACGTACCAGGCACCGTCGCGAACGCGACCAACGTGCAGGGCAAGGAACTGTCGTTCAACAATCTCGTCGACGCCGACGCGGCCTATCAGGCCGTAAAGGCGTTCGAGGCAGCGGCCTGCGTGATCGTGAAGCACGCGAATCCGTGCGGTGTGGCCGTGGCCGCAACGCCGTCCGCGGCGTATCAGCTGGCGTATCGCACGGACCCCACGTCGGCTTATGGCGGCGTGATCGCCTTCAACCGGCCGCTCGACCAAGCCTCGGCAGAGGCGATTCTCGCGCAGCAATTCGCCGAAGTTATCGTCGCACCCGAAGTCACGAAATCAGCGCGGGCGGTTCTCGCGAAAAAGCCGGCCATCCGTGTGCTCGAGGCCGGTTGGGCCGCCGCTTCGAGCATTCGCGTGCGCAGCCTCGAGATCAAGGCCGTTGAAGGCGGTGCTCTACTCCAGGACTCGGATCGCGGGCACGTCGATCTCGCCACGGCCAAGGTCGTCACCCGCCGCGCGCCGACGAGCGAGGAAATGCGCGACCTTCAGTTCGCATGGACTGTCGTGAAGTTCGTGAAGTCCAACGCCATCGTGTACACGCACGCCGGCGCAACGCTCGGCATCGGCGCCGGCCAGCCGAGCCGTGTCATGAGCGCGCGAATAGCAGCACTGAAAGCAGAGGAAGCCGGGCTCGCGCTGCCCGGAGCGGCGATGGCGTCGGATGCATTCTTCCCGTTTCGCGACGGCATCGATGCCGCAGCGGAGCGGGGGATTCGTGCCGTCGTGCAGCCCGGCGGTTCGATACGGGACGACGAAGTCGTGAAAGCCGCCGACGAGCACGGCATGGCGATGGTCTTCACCCACATGCGGCATTTCCGGCATTGACGGCTAACGGAGCGGCAGCGTGAAAGTCCTCGTCATCGGTAACGGCGGCCGCGAGCACGCAATCGCCTGGAAGCTGGCCCAATCCGCGAAGGTGAGCGAAGTGCTCGTCGCCCCGGGCAACGCCGGCACGGCGCGCGAGCCCAACGTCCGCAACGTGCCCATTCCCATCACAGACCTCGATGGGCTCGTCGAGCTCGCGCAGCGCGAGCACGTCGAGCTTACGATCGTAGGCCCGGAGATGCCGCTCGTAAGTGGCGTTGTCGATCGATTCGAGCTGCACGGGCTCAAATGCTTCGGTCCGCGCGCCGCCGGCGCGCAACTAGAGGGCTCGAAGGCGTTCACGAAAGATTTTCTTAGCCGGCACAAGATTCCGACCGCCGCGTACCGTGCGTTCACCGACTTCGCCGCAGCGCGGGACTACGTGCGCACGCTGACACCACCCGTGGTCATCAAAGCGGACGGCTTGGCCGCCGGCAAAGGGGTGATCATCGCCACGACGCTTGCCGACGCGGAAGACACGCTCGACCGCGTGCTGCGTCAGGGCGTTTTTGGTGCAGCCGGCAAAAAGGTCGTGATCGAAGATTTCTTACGCGGCGAGGAAGCCAGCTTTATCGCGGTCGTCGACGGCACACGTGTCGTTCCGCTCGCGAGCTCGCAGGACCACAAGACACGCGACGACGGGGATCGCGGTCCGAACACCGGGGGCATGGGCGCATATTCGCCTGCACCCGTCGTAACGCCGGCGGTCTACGACCGCGTCATGCGCGAGATCATGCTGCCCACCGTGCGCGGCCTCATGGCCGACGGTATTCACTACCGCGGCTTCTTGTACGCCGGCCTCATGATCGACGACACGGGCAGGCCATTCGTCATCGAGTTCAACTGCCGGCTCGGCGATCCCGAGACGCAGCCAATCCTGTTCCGCCTGCGAACCGAGCTCGCCGACATCTGTCTCTCCTGCTTCGACGGCACGCTCGGTTCGAAGCCGATCGACTGGGACCCCCGCGCAACCGTGGGCGTCGTCATGGCGAGCGGTGGGTACCCCGACGCCTACGACGGGGGCAAACCGATTAGCGGTCTCGACCGCGCTGCCGGCAGCGACATGAAGGTCTTCCACGGCGGCACGCGACTTGAGAACGGCAAGGTGCTGACCGACGGTGGAAGAGTGCTTTGCGTCGTGGGCGCTGGGGAAAGTGTGCGCGCGGCCAACGAGGCGGCATACGCGGGCGTCAGCGCGATCACGTGGGACGGAGCGTTCTACCGCACCGACATCGGCTACCGGGCCATCCAGCGCGAAGAAGCGAGCTGACGGAGAGCGTTTCTCTTCCGCGTTCCGGCGCCACCGCTCTGTGCGGCGGCGCCGGAACGCTACCTAGCCGCTAGGCTGGTGTTACCGCTTCATCGACTCGAAGAAGTCGGCGTTCGTCTTCGTGTCCTGCAGCTTCGACAGCAGGAACTCGATCGCGGCCAGCTCATCCATCGGGTGCAGCACTTTGCGCAGCACCCACATCTTCTGCAGCTCGTCAGGCGCCGTCAGGAGCTCTTCCTTACGCGTGCCGGAGCGATTGATGTTGATGGACGGGAACACGCGTTTCTCCGCGATACGGCGATCCAGGTGGATCTCCATGTTGCCCGTGCCCTTGAACTCCTCGTAGATGACGTCGTCCATCTTCGAACCCGTGTCGATCAGCGCCGTGGCGATGATCGTGAGCGAGCCGCCCTCCTCGATGTTGCGCGCGGCGCCGAAAAAGCGCTTTGGCCGCTGCAACGCGTTCGCGTCGACGCCGCCCGTCAGCACCTTGCCGGACGACGGCACTACGGTGTTGTAGGCGCGCGCGAGGCGCGTGATCGAGTCGAGAAGAATCACGACGTCCTGCTTGTGCTCCGTGAGGCGTTTGGCCTTCTCAATGACCATCTCGGCCACCTGCACGTGCCGCGTGGCGGGCTCGTCGAACGTGCTCGACACGACCTCGCCGCGGACGGTGCGTTCCATCTCCGTGACTTCTTCCGGACGCTCGTCGATCAGCAACACGATGAGCTGCACGTCAGGGTGATTCGCGGCAATCGATGCCGCAATGTTCTGCAGCAACATGGTCTTACCGGCTTTCGGCGGCGAGACGATGAGTCCGCGTTGACCTTTGCCAATCGGCGCCACCATGTCGATGATGCGCGCCGTAAGGTCTTCCGTGCTGCCGTTGCCCTGCTCGAGCTTGAGCCGTTTCTTCGGGAACAGCGGCGTCAGGTTTTCGAACAGCACCTTGCTCTTCGCGGCTTCGGGGGCGTCGAGATTGATCTCGCCGACCTTCAACAGCGCGAAGTACCGCTCGCCGTCCTTCGGCGGGCGAATCAAGCCGGAAACCGTGTCACCCGTGCGCAGATTGAAGCGTCGGATCTGGCTCGGGCTCACGTAGATGTCGTCGGGGCCCGCGAGGTAGGAACCATCCGAAGAGCGCAGGAAGCCGAAGCCGTCCTGCAGGATCTCGAGCACACCTTCGCCGAAGATGCTCTCGCCGTTCTTGGCGTGCGCTTTCAGGACCGAGAAGATGATGTCCTGCTTGCGCGAGCGGGCGAGGTTCTCGATGCCCATCGATTCGCCGAGCGTCACGAGCGCCGCCACCGGGCGCGTCTTCAGCTCGGACAAATTCATCGCATTCTTGGTTTGCTCGAGCTCCGCGGCTGGAATGACGTCGAACTCTTCGTCATCCGGAAACTCTTCGCGCATGGGCGGGCGATTACGGCGACCACCGCGCTCCCGTTTGCCGTTGTTGTTGTTATTGTTGTTGCTATTGCTATTGCTGTTGCTGTTGCTGTTGCTGTTGTCGCCGGGCTGCCGCGGCCCATCTTTCATGCGGGCCCGAGCCGAGTTGCCTAGGTATCCCCTCACAAGTTTCTACCCGTTACTGGAAGTCGATTGAGTGCGTGTGGCATTGAGATGTGTCTCTAAAAACGATTCGAGTTGTGCTTTGGAAACTGCGCCGACCTGTTGGGCAGCGACTGTGCCGTTGCGGAACAACAGCAGGGTGGGGATGCCGCGAATGTTGTACTTCGGCGGCGTTTTCGGATTTTCGTCGATATTGAGCTTGACGACGCGGAGCTTGTCTTTGTATTGCGTGGCAATGGTGTCGAGGATCGGTGCGATCATCTTACAGGGACCGCACCATTCGGCCCAGAAGTCGAGCAGCACCGGCTGCGAAGATTTGACTACGTCTTGTTCGAACGCCGCGTCGGTCGTGTGTACGATCTGATCACTCACGATATAAAGATTCCTCTAGGGTTCACTCGCTCCCCGCGAACCCCGGGAGCGGTATGGTGAAAATCGAATAGAGCCCGGATGAAGCTAAGCCGAAAGTGACGCCGCCTGGCGGGTCAGGCACAATATGGCGGCTGGTGCTTCCTTCGCGGCTTGCAGGAATACTGTGGAGGTCTGGGAGGGCGTACCGGTATTTTTAACCGTCGAGAAGCCAATTTGCAAGTATCGAGGCCCGCAATCGAAACCGACCCGCCATCCACCGACCACCTCTCCGACCTCCGGTTTGCCGATTTACCTTTGTCGGCCGCGTTGCAACAGAGCATCGCAGAAGCCGGGTTCGTTCAGTGCACGCCGATTCAGAGTAAGACGTTGCCCATCGCGATCGAAGGGCAGGATGTGGCTGGCCAGGCACAGACCGGCACCGGCAAGACAGCCGCATTTCTGGTCGCCATGTACCACCGGCTGGAGCACTCGCCCCCGATCGACATCGAGCCGGGACCGCCAGCGCCACGCGCTTTGATTCTCGCGCCGACTCGCGAGCTCGCCGTGCAGGTGCACGCGGACGCAGTGCTCCTCGGCAAACACTTGCCCTTCAAGCTCGGCCTCGCGTTCGGCGGCACGGACTACGACAAACAGCGCGACGAGCTGGCTGCCGGCGTCGACGTCCTGATCGGTACGCCGGGGCGCATCATCGATTTCTACAAGCAACGCGTGTTTGGGCTGCGCGGAATTCAAGTTCTGATCCTCGACGAGGCCGATCGCATGTTCGATCTCGGCTTCATCAAGGACATCCGCTTCGTGCTGCGGCGACTACCCGAGCATGACCATCGATTGAACATGCTGTTCTCCGCCACGCTGTCGCACCGCGTGCTCGAGCTCGCGTACGAGCACATGAACGATCCGGAGCTCGTGCGTATCGAGCCCGACAAAATGACCGTCGATCGCGTCACGCAGAGCATCTATTTCCCCGCGAACGAAGAAAAGTTCCCGCTGCTTCTGACGCTGCTGCGGGATCGCGATCCGCACCGCACCATGATCTTCGTGAACACGCGGCGCGAAGCCGATCGCTTGAGCGAACGCCTGCAACACAACGGCATCAAAGCCGAGGCCCTGTCCGGCGACGTGCCCCAACGCAAGCGCTTACGCATGCTGAAGGACTTCCTGGCCGGTCAGCTCGACGTCTTGATCGGTACTGACGTCGCGTCACGCGGATTGCACGTGCCGGGCGTAAGCCACGTATTCAACTACGACCTGCCGCAGGATGCGGAAGACTACGTGCACAGGATCGGTCGCACGGCGCGCGCGGGCGCCACGGGCGACGCCATCAGCTTCGGCTGCGAGGCGTACGCGATATCGTTGCCCGAGATCGAGGCGTTCATCGGCCGCAAGATTCCGGTCGCCTCGTTCGATCACACCGCCCTGATGAGCGGACTTCCGCACACGCCGAGCCACCGCCCGCCGCGAAATGGGCCGCCGGATGGCCGTCGCCGTCCGGGTGGCGGTGGCGGTGGCGGCCCGCGCCGCCGCCCGCGCAACGCACAACGTTCGTAGCTAGATCAGGTCCGCGACGCCGTCGATGGCCGCGAAATCGGCTATCGCGCGCGGTGGCTGGCGCGAGTCCGGCTGGCGTATCGCCACCGTGTGTTGCACGCCGTACGACCGAGCGACGGCCAGCACGGCAAGGCTGTCCTCGATCAACAGGGTTCGTGCAGCGTCGAACCGCTCGTGACGCTCGAGCACCCGCCAGAAATCCGCGCTCTCTTTCGGTGCCGCATAGTCGTGCGAGCACACGACGCCGTCGACGAGCTTGTCGATGCCGGTGTGCTCAGCCTTGACCTCGAACGTATCGCGATGCGCGTTGGTTACGATGCAGAGTCGCTTGCGCATGACCCGAACCGCAGCGAGAAATTCTCGGGCACCCGGCAGAAAACGGATGTGCTCGCGGTGTTCACGCTTCAATGTCTTCAGATCGAGACCAAGATCACGCGTCCAATGATCGAGGCAATACCAATCGAGCGTGCCGACCTTGGCGGCAAAACGGGGCGCGAGCACCGCTCGCGACTCCTCGACGCTCAAGCCTTGCTTGCGGCCATAACGCTCCGGCACGAGGTCGAGCCAAAAGTAATTGTCGAACGCCAGATCGAGTAACGTGCCGTCCATGTCGACGAGCACCGTGTCGATCGCGCTCCAATCGACGGTGAAGGTGGCTGTTTGCCCCATGGCTCTATGATACAAGAGGCGGCGTGATCGACCTGACCGAAAAACGCCGCCTGCTCGACGATGTCGCACGTATAGCCCGTGATGCGGCGCGCGCTATTCTCGAAGTGTACGGCACCGACTTCACCGTCACGCTGAAGGACGACCGTTCCCCTCTGACCGAAGCCGACAAACGCGCGCACACGATCATCGACGCGGGTCTGCGCACACTCGACGCGGCCACGCCTGTGCTTTCGGAAGAGGCCGCACCCGAACAGAGCACGCAACGGCGCAGCTGGCAGCGGTTCTGGCTCGTCGACCCGCTCGACGGCACGAAGGAGTTCCTGAAGCGTAATGGCGAGTTCACCGTGAATATCGCGCTCGTGATCGGGCACCGGGCCGAACTCGGTGTCGTGCTTGCACCGGTACATGACCGGTTGTATTTCGGCGCGCTCGGGCTCGGGGCTTGGCGACAAGACGGCGACGAGCTACCCGAACCGATTTATGTCGAACGAACCGCGAAGGTTCCACCGCGCGTAGTCGGTAGCCGCAGCCACGAAACCGGCGCGCTCAGCGACTACCTCGCTGCACTTGGCCCACATACCGTCACACCGATGGGCAGCTCGCTGAAAATATGTCTCATTGCCGAGGGTGCAGCGGATCTTTACCCGCGGCTCGGACCCACGTCCGAATGGGACACCGCAGCCGCGCAGGCTATCCTCGAGAGCGCGGGCGGGCGTATGATCGATTCGACCGGCCAGCCGCTGCGCTACAACTCCAAAGACGATCTGCTGAATCCTCACTTTTTCGCCTTTGGCGATCAACGGCGCGATTGGTTGGCGCCGATCCGAAGCAGCCGTGGACGACAAGATAGACACTGACCCCTTTCGGAGCGTGGAGCGCATCAAGCAGCTACGCGTCGAGCATCGCGACCTTGATCTTGTCATCGCACGGCTCGTCAGCGATCCGCACGTCGATCAGCTCATGCTGAAGCGGCTGAAGAAACGCAAACTCATTCTGAAAGATATGATCACGCAGCTCGAGAGTGCGCGCATTCCAGACCTGAACGCATAGACGCCGCATGGATTTAATGGCGGACATCGGTGCAACGCATACGCGCTGCGCCCTTCTCGATGACCAGGGCAAGGAAGTCGCTCCGGAGGTCTTCGACAACGTGGACTTCACCGGTCTCGTCGGCATCCTGAGCATCTACCTCGATCATCGCCGTTCGAGCGATCGGCCGAAACGCGCGGCGCTCGCCATCGCCGCCCCGATACTGGGCGACGAAGTTCAGATGATCAATATCAATTGGCGTTTCTCTCAGGCCGAGCTCAAGGCACAGCTCGGCCTGCAGCGACTGATCATGTGCAACGACTTCGCCGCGGTCGCATGGGGCCTACCTCACTTGGACGTTACGGACCGCGCGCAAATCGGCGGCGGCGCGCCGCGGCAGCGCGCCACGATGGCCACGCTCGGGCCGGGTTCGGGCCTAGGCGTAGCGGCGCTCGTGCCCTCGGCGGACAGCTGGGCGGTGATGACCGGCGAAGGCGGCCACGTATCGCTGCCCGCGTACACGCACGAGGAGCAGGAGGTGATTGCGTTGCTGCGCGAGCGCTTCGGTCACTGCTCCGCCGAACGCGTGCTGTCGGGCCAGGGGCTGGTGAATCTGTATGTAGCGCTCGCGGAGCTCGCGGGCCGTGGCCAAGCGACTGTGACGCCCGAGGACGTCACGCGCCTCGCGAACCAACGCGAGCCGCTCGCGCGCAAGACTTTGCAGATGTTCTTCGCGATGCTCGGCACAGTGGCCGGCGACCTCGCGCTAACTACCGGTGCGCTTGGCGGTGTGTACATCGCAGGCGGTATCGTGCCGCGTTTGCTCGATGTTTTCGCGCAATCCGAGTTTCGCACGCGTTTCGAAACGAAGGGCCGCTACAGCGACTACATGGCCGCGATTCCGACCTACGTGATCACGGCAGCGTTACCCGCGTTTCGCGGGCTCCGCTACCTTCTGGGATATCGCTGACCCATTACCTGGTTGCCTCTTCGATTTTCTTGCGCTGCTCCGCCGCCTGATCGTCAACGGTCTGCTGGACGCCTTTAGCGCGCTCGATCGTACCGGTCCACGGATCGAAAACACTCTCTTTGCGCGGCGGCTTCTGCGCCTCAGGCGGCGGCGAGCTGTTGCAAGCCACGAGTGCCAAGGTCAGCGCCACCAGTGACAAGGAAGACTTGACCGTCATGATTGCCTCTCCGAGCGGCCATTTATCCCCGTAACGTAACGTGCATTCTTGAGAAATACCGAGACACGGTCCACGTTCGACTTCGTTTTTGCGACATTTCCGGTTGCGCGGCCCGGTGTATTCTCCCGCGATGAATACAACAACAAGCTCCGCGTTAACCCGCTTCATTACCCGCATCGCTCCTGTAGAACCGCGCGAAGTCGGCGCGGTGGTCGCAGCGTTCTTCCTATTCTTTTTCATGTGGGCGGGCTACTTCTCGGTCCGCCCGGTACGCGAAACCGTGGGTACGTTGCTCGGCCGCCAGGCGGTCGCGGATTTGTGGCTGTACACGAGCGCCTTCTCGATCCTGATCATCCCGGTCTACGGCGCCGTGGTCGCGCGTTTCAAACGCAGCACGTTCCTGCCATGGACCTACGGCATCGTTGCGGTCGCGCTCGCGGGCGTGGGCCTGCTGCTCGATCCCGCGCAGTTCAATCCGGTGCTGGGCAAGTCGTTCTATGTCTTCATCAGCGTCGTGAATCTGTTCCTGCTGTCGATGTTCTGGAGTTTCTTGCTCGAGATCTTCGACAAAGCCCAGACGAAACGCTTGTTCGGCGTGATCGCGGCCGGCGGCAGCGCGGGCGCTCTGGCGGGGCCGCTGTTGTCGGACCTCACGGTAACGACCATCGGCGAAGCCGGCATCCTGTTCGTCGCCGCGGCGATGTTCGCGATGGCGATCGTATGCCAACGCATTCTTCTCAGCGGCTGGGCTCGCCAACCTGGCGCCGAGGCGGCCGACGATCGGCCGATCGGCGGCAACGTGTTCGCGGGCATCACGCTGATACTCAAGTCGCCGTACCTGCTTGGCATCGCGCTGTTCATCGTCGGCATCTCGGCGGTCAGCACCGTGCTCTACTTCGAGCAGCTGCGCATCGTGGCCGAGACGTTCGCTACGCCGAACGAACGCACGCGCGTTTTCGCGCGTATCGACTGGATCGTGCAGAGCCTTACGGTGCTGACACAGGTATTCCTCACCGGCCGCGTCGCGGCACGTTTCGGCGTCACGACGCTGCTTACGCTGGTGCCGATCCTCATGGTCGCGGCGTTCGCGGGCCTAGCCGGCTATACGACGTTCACCTTGTTCGCCGCCGTGTTCATCCTGCGCCGCGCCGGCGAATACGCGTTCGTGCGACCGGGTCGCGAAATGCTCTGGAGCCCGCTCGACAAGGAAACCAAGTACAAAGCCAAGAGCACGATCGACGTGCCGGTGTACCGTGGCGCCGACTACGTCGGCGGCCAGGTCACGGTCGCACTCACGAGCGTCGGCGTCTCGCCGAACGGCATGATGGCGGTCGGCGCGGTAATCGCGGCGGCTTGGGCTGTCGTCGGTTGGTGGCTCGGGCGCAAGTTCGAGGGCGGCGCCACTCCGCAGAAGCGTGAGACCAGCGAAGTCGGAGTCGTCGCGCCGCAGCGCGGCTAGTAGATCTCGCGCGTGTAGATCTGGCGCGTCTCGCCGCCGAAGATGCCGAACGTGGCCTGACCGGTCGGGTTCTCGTCGCCCGCGCTCGCGCTGTCCCAATCGTAGCGAAGCCATGTCGGCACAGTGCCGTTTATGCGCATGCTGCCCGAGTGACCAGCGCCGGGTGCAGCGAGGTGTAGATTGAAATCGCCCAGCGCAGGTGGTTCGTTGAAGCGCTGCGCACTCGGAGCCGCCGCGGCGCAGCCGTTGGTACTGGTGCCCGGCGAACCACTGTCGCGCACACAAGTCTCGCCGGCATTCAGGTTCTTCGTGTACCCCGAAAAGGCGAGCGACACATTGGTTGTGCATGTATCGTCGGTGTTAACGATGAACCCCGCATTGGTGCCGGCGTAGTATTCCGCGGACATCGTCACAGGCAAGTCAACGAGTTCCGAGCCGACGGCAGTGCGCACACGCACTCGCCCATAGCGCACCGCAGCGCCGTTGTTGAACGGCACACCGCTGCCGGTGCCGAACACGACGGGATTGGCAGTCGCGGCGATACCATCGGCGTCGATGACGTTGATGGACAGCGAAATATTTGCGTTAAAGGGATCCGCCGGCATGTTGCGCGCGAAGAGCAGTCCTGTGCCCGAGCCGAACGTCAACGTTCCGGCGCCGAGGCTGCTTGACGCTATCACCGGGTCCGTACCGGTAATGCCGCTCGCGTCGAGCGTGCCCGTCACCGCCGCGTAGGTCTTACCGGTCGTGCTCGCATTCGTAATCCGCCACCAATTGCCCGCGTAAAACGTCGTTGGACTGTTGCTCGCGTCTTCTGCAGTGACAGTGATTACTGGCACCGTGAGATAGCCGAACGTCTGACCCGTGTACGTGAAGCCTCCCGCGGAACACGCCGTTTGCAAGAGCGGCGTGTTGATCGCCACGGCGAAGTGATCGGGGACGAAACGCCCCACGTTGATAGAGCTCGATTGGATCGTGCGCTCTGCCAGCGTGGAGCCGTCCGAGCTATCGATGCTCGCGAAGGCGCTGTCGGAGAGCTGCATGGTGAAGGAGCCCACCTGATTGTAGGACGCAGCGTTCGACGAAAGTTGCCCGGACGCGTGCGTCGTATTGAGGGTCAACGCGCCGAACCCCGGCGTGCAAGGGGCGCTCGCACCGCACGCGGTCAGCGTCACGGTCGGGGCTCCAGCATAGTTCGTTGTAATCGAGCCGGCGCTCCCGATCGCGTCGCTGCGAACGGTGAAATTGCGCCCGGCTTTGTGCATCGCGGCGCCGCCAGTGAACGTCGTGTTGCCGAGTGCGCGTCCGGTGCCAGGCGTTTGCGCGTCGTTGTCGGTCACGCTGAAGTTCGCGAAGGAGCTGGGACGAATCGCGAAGCTGTCGGTCGAACAGGCGGTCACCGTCGGCGACGCCGTCGGATACGTGACGCGAACCCGCACGTCCTGGTAGGAATCGAGGACTGCGGCGAAATTCACGGTCGACCGCCCGCTCGCAATGGCCGTCGAGGCGATCGTTTGCACCAGTGTGCTCGCAGTCGGGCAATTGTCGGCGCCGTAGCCGCCACCCGTGTTCGCGAGCAACTCGACTTTTACATTGTTGCTAAACGAATTCTGCTGCGCGCCGGCGCTGATCGCGACAACGTCGAGCGCGAACGCCGTGCCGGCAACCTTCGTCTTGATGACCCCGACGATTGCGCCAGACGTCGGTGCAGTCGCCGATTCGAACGTATTGAAACCGCCGGGCGTCGGGATGGCGGATGGGATCTCGGCGACCGCATATTGGCCCGGCAAAGCGGCAGTAGTGACGGTTGCGCCGGAGATCGTCGTCGATGTTGCGGTGCGCGTGGGCGTTGGCGGTGGCGTGATCGTCCAAGTGGCCCCGCTGTAACGCGCGACGTTGAAGTTCAAGGCATTCGCGCCCGGATCGAGGTCCGCGGCAACGAAACCCAAAGTGAAGCTGTTGCCGGCAAGCGCGCTGAATACGGTCCCGGAACTCGCCATTGTCCAGTAGCGGTTGGCGCTCTTCGCCGTATCCAGCGTCGACGCGCTTAGATTCGGGTGTTCGCCTCCTGTTGACGACACGGTGATATTACCTGCTGTCGTAACCGTCGCGAGCGTCACGGCCACAGGCGCATACGCAACAAGCGTACCCGTCGCACTACCCACTTCGTAGTTACGCGTCTGCGCGCTCCCGCTTACCGCAAAGTTTTTCTGCAGGTTGCCGCTAACGAAGCAGGCGTTCACGGACCCATCGGCCGAGCATGTTCCGCCGCGCGCGACGCTGCCTCCAGCCGGTATCACCATGCTGAACGTGGCCGTGTCGATGAACCCGTTGGTGAGCGTGAGCCCGTTGCTCACGGTCGTGTTGATGGCGAGCGTCGCTTTGCGGTTCGCGAGCGCCGGGGCGGTCTTGTTGACGATCAGCTGATAGAAGGTAGTGGCGGCGGTGCCGCCAATAGTCGACGAGGCAGCCCCAAGCAGGGAGACTACGGTCGTCGTTTGCGCGAAGGCGCCGTTGTTCGTCCAGTTGCCGCCACCCGCGCCGTTGCCAGCGCCGACGCTGATGGCGAGTCCACCGTTGGGTGACAGCGTGTTCAGCGCGCTAATCGTGAGATCGTGCAGGACGTTTGTGGACGACCGCATGAGGGTCGCGTTCGCGGTCGATTGGTTCAGCACGAGATTCCAGACGTTGAGCACGCCGCCGGCGCCGTTCAGCATCGAAATCTGGTTGGGGCTGCCCGCGCCGCCACCCATCTGCAGTGTCCCGCCGGTGATGTTCTGCGTCGTCGAGCGGATGTCGACGTCGTCCGTCGTATTGTTGCCTTTCGCAGCGACGATCGTCCCGCCCGACCAGTTCAGCGTGGTCCCCGTCCCGAGCAGCAGCGAATAGACCGGCCCTGCGTCGATCGTCATGAGACTCAGGGTGCCGCCGGCCATCGTGAAGATTCCGGCCGACGTACCGCTCACGCTGTTGATGCCACCGGTGACAGTCACGATGCCGCCGTCCATCTGGAACAAGCTCGACGCGAAGTCGCCGAGCACCAGACGAACGCTGTCCACGTTGCCGATGTTCATGGTGCCGCTGCTGACGCGCAGGAAGCCGCCGTTGATGGTCACGTCGAAGGCCCCCGTCGTCACGGTCGCACTGCTGTTCAGCCAGAAGCCGCCGGTCGCAGGAATGGTCGCACCGCTGGCGGTCGTCCACGGCGTGATGCTCGTGGTGCTCGAGTGCTTGTACGTGCCGTTCGTGATTGTCAGGAACGGGCTCGGCACGGTGATCGCCGCCTGCATGTCGAGCACGTTGGCGTTCGTCGCACCCTGGTTGAGCGTAATCAGGTTGAACGTGTATGCACCGGCACCGCTCACAGCCTGGTTGCCGTTCCGATTGAACGTGACATTCGCAACGCGACTGCCACCGGGCGATAGATTCATAGAGCCGGCGTTCGTGATGTCCCCGCCCGCAGCCAGCGTGTGGGTCGCGGCCGTCGCGCCGAGCGAGATCGTCCCCGTCGCGGCGATCACGAGGTTGCCGGTCACCGTCAGCGCCCGCGCGGTGGCGTTGTTGCCGATCACGAGACCGCCATTGACCGTGAGACTGTTCAAAGCCGTCGAATTCGCGTCGAGCGTGGTGGTACCCGCGCTGATGACGACGTCATCGCCCGCGACCGGCACGCGGTTGCAATTGCCAACGCTCGTCCAGGTAGCCGCAAGGCTCCAACTACTCGAGCCGACGGACGTGCACGTCAGCGCGAATGCCGCCGGCGCATAGCCCGCAGCGGATGCCAGCACGAGGAGGACTGCCCATAGCTTTCTAGATGCCATGGACTCTAGCTCGCGTCCGTGATCTTCGACTGCAACCGGCGCGACACATAGTCGGGCCCACCGTATATGCCCCCGACTGCGCGAACGTCGAAGACGAACACGCGAATCGTGCTCGTGCCTTCGACATAGGAGGTCTGGGAGCACTGTACCGACACCGAGAAGCCGGCCGTGGCGCCCTCCGTCAGATTCAACGTCGAACTCCCGCACACGCCGGCGTTCAGCGCCCGGTACGCGGCCCAGGCGACGCCCGACTTCGCCGCGTGAAATGCCTGTGCGCCGCGCAACTCCGCCGTCGTCGTCTGCTGTTGAACCACGTTCAAACGCACGGCGACGACGCCGAGACCCGCAAGCACGACGAGCAGGAAGATCGCCGATACCAGCGAAAACCCGCGTTGCATAACTATGCGCGTCGGTTTCATGGCACGTTATCCACGTGAACCTGCGAGAGCAGCGATACCGATTCGCCGTCCGCGCCGACGGCGATGCTGAGGGCGACTAGACCGCCACGCTCGGCGGTGCCCGGCGTGTACGTGAAAGTGCAACTCACAATCTGATTCGCGATCAGGCTCGCGCGGGCGCCAGCAGCCAGCAGCTTGCCGTGGGTGTCGACGCTCGCCTGGCTCGACGCGATCGAATAGCTCTGGTAGCGCAACAACGTGCCCGCAACGCCATCGCACAGATAGGTCACTGGCCCGTCGAGCAGGAAGACGCGTTGTGTGGGTGACCCGTACGCGAACTTGAACGCGGGAGAAAGCGTCACGCGATCCTCACCGGTCGCTCCATCCGCCGCAACGCCGATCTGTGTGCCTGCCGGGGTAATCACGTTGGCGAGTTCGTACGCGTCCGCGCCCGGCACGCCGACGTTGTAGATGGCGAGGTAGTGACCCGTCGAGTTGAAGGGTTTTGTCACCTGCGTAAACGGGCCGAGCGCGTTGAACGAGCCATCGGCGGCGGCAAAGTCGAGAATCTGCGCGGCCGTTCCGGGCGGCTGCGCGCGATACCGCGCGCCGTCGACGGTGCTCAGCATCTCGAGCGCCGTAACGCCCGCGGCAGTCGTCGTGCGAACACTGTTTGGCAACGCGCGACGAACGTCACGGGCGATTCTCTGCAGTGCGGAGTCGGCCGAATCCACAAGGCGAGCGCGGCGCGTTTGGTCAGTGAAGCCCTTAACCGAACCGCTGATGAACAGCGATACGAACGACACGACGATGGCCGAGATCACTAACGTGACCACGAGCTCGATCAGAGTGAAACCGGAGTGGTGGGTTGCGCGGCGCATGGGATCAGAGCCGGGTCTTGTAGGCGCTGAGCGTCACGGTGACGTTCGACGCATAGGTCACGCGCACGTCGACGCGCTTCGCGTCTGCGCCGGGGACGCTCGTTAGCGCCGTGCTCGGCATCACGGTGACGTTCACGGTGTATTGCGACAACGAGGCAATCGCGACGCCGAACTGGTCGCGTGCACCGACGTCGACGAGCCCGTCGTAGTCGTCGACGTCGTCGAAATCGGCGCGATTGGCCTCACCGTCGACTCCATCGGGATCGTCGAACGACCTCAGCGTTATCTCCTCGAGATACGCCTCCGCGACCGAGACCGCCTGCGTCATCACCATCGCGTCGGCACTGCGGCCCACGCTTTGCGAAAGCACCCCGAGCACGCCGCCGATGGCGATCGCGATCACTACGATCGAGATGATGAGCTCGATCAGCGTAACGCCGCTTTGCCGGTGGTCCCTCATGTCAGGGCGCCTGCACGAAGCCGCTGTCGGCCACCACGGTCAGCGCGAACGGCCCGACGCTGATCGTCTGATCCGCGCCGAGGTCGGTGCGGCCGAGCGCGTCGAACGTCATCGTGACAGCCGGCGCAGTGACGACGCCACCGGGGCTCGCGCCCGCGAGCAGCTGGCCGTCGGCGAGCTGCACGCCCGTGGGCCACGTGGCGTCCGCGGGATCGCAGCTGCCGCTCTGTACGGCTTGCTGGCGCGCCTGATAGCTGCCAGCGGCAATCGCCACGCGGACGGGGCAACCGCTCGCGACCGCGAGCTTCTGGGAATACTTGAGCGCCATGGCGAGCTCTTCGTAGTAGCCGCGCTGGAGGAATGCCGTGCTGTCGACAAATCGCGGCGCGGCGAAGGCGGCGAGAACGCCAAGAATCACGAGCACGACTACGAGCTCTATCAGAGTGAAGCCCGTCTGCTCTTGCCCGTTTCGCATCGATCGCCCGCGCATCGCATCCTCGTGAAGTGCAAAGGGCGCCCCGCGGGCGCCCTTTGGAAACTCGACCGGGGCAAAACGAACCGCTAGCAGCCGGTAGACGTCGTGGTAACCGTCGGCGCCGTGTTCGCGGCAGCCGCCGGCGTGTACGTCACGAGACAGTTCGCGATCGAAACGCCCGCCGGTGTCTGCTTGGTGAGCACCCTATTGGCGCCCACGGTCGTCGGGGCAAAGCCGGTGATGTCAGCGAGCGTGTCCTGGACCGTCGCGGCGTTCGGATAGCCGTTCGCCATCGTGATAACTTTGCCTTCCATCGTCACGGTCGTGGCCGCTGGGTTCCCCTGGGCGAGCCACAGCGCATGCGAGAGCGCTGCCCCCGACCGAACGCTGCCTCCGAGCGACTGGATCGCGGCAGTGCGCGCCTGCCCTTCGAGTGACGCGAAACGCGGCACTGCAAACGCGGCGAGGATCCCGAGAATCGTGATCACGACCACGAGCTCGATCAGCGTGAAACCGCCCTGAGTGGTCTTGCTGTTCATCGAAATGTTCCTCTGAGGAGTTGGCCTAGGCACGGCACAGGCAAGAAAAAACACTAGAGTCAAACACTAATTAACAGAACGCTTTCGCGCTGTGATCGAACCGACAACGGCCTTGCCCTCCGCGTGACGGCCATCACAATTCGGCTGCTCGCTCGCGAGCTTGAGAATACTCAATCGGGCCACGCAAACGGATGCGCGGGTGTGAGCCGCAAGCCCCGGAAATTGTCGGCACCGGGCTCGAACGTTCCGTCGCCGTTGCGATCGTCGAACACGAATTCAGTCTTGAGCTCGACACGCCCCGCCGGACCGCCCTGCCCGTCGAATCGCGTGTAGTGCCCGACGCGATACACCAGTCGATGCGTGTGCTCGTCGAAGTACCAGCTCGCAACCGGTAGGTAGTCTTCCGCTGGCCGCTCGAACGAGCCTACATAATTGGCCGGCACAACCAGCAGCAACGTCATCGGATTGCGGTCCGTAAGGCTTTGCAGAGACGCGGCATCGCCGCGCGAAATCCGCTCGGCTGCTTCGAACAGCAGAGCCATCTGCAAATCGGCTCTGACCTGCACGAACGCAGCACGCTGGGCACGCCCGATCAGAGGTAGCACGCGATCGAGCAATGCGCCCGCGATGATCCCGATCGCGATCACGACAACCATGAGCTCCACCAACGAAAACCCGCTCGATCTGCGCATGCGCCTCTCGCTAACCGAGCCCCGTGCCTTTCGCCGCCATATCCCACAGCGGTAGGAACACGCCTAGCGCAAGCACGAGCACCATGCCACCCACACCCACGATCAGAATCGGCTCGATCGCGGCACTCAGGTTCTCGAGCTCGTAGTCCACTTCGCGCTCATAGAACTCGGCCACCTCGCCCAGCATCTCGTCGAGCGCGCCGGTCTCCTCGCCAATCGCGATCATCTGCAGCGCGAGCGGCGTGAACAGGTCAACCGTCTGCGCGGTCCGGTACAGGCCTTCACCGCGCTCCACGCCGTCGCGCAGCGCGAACACCCGCTCCGTCAGATATTCGTTCCCAGTGGCACGCGCAATCGTGCTCAGCGACTGAATCATCGGCACGCCGGCCTCGAGCGTCAGCGCGAAGGAGCGGCAGATCTGCGCCAAGCTCGCGCGCCGCACGATGCCGCCGACAACCGGTGTCCTCAATTTGAGCTTGTCCCACGTGTATCGCCCCGCGGGGTCACTTACCCACATCCGGAAAGCCACGATCACCGCGACACCGGCGCTGATCACGAGGTACCAGTACTGCAATGTAAACGTCGATACTCCGAGCAACACACGCGTGGCCCAGGGCAGGTTATCGCCGAGCGAGGCGAAGATCGGCGCGAACTTCGGCAAGACGAACATCGTGATCACGCCCATGGCGATCGCGATCGCGACGACCACCGTCGCCGGATAACGCAGCGCGGCCTTGACCTTGTCGCGCACGCGCTTCTGCATGCCGAGGAACTCGTACATGCGGAGGAACGCCTTTTCGAGGGTACCGGAGCTTTCGCCGACCTTGATCACGCTCAAGTAGAACTTCGTGAACACGTCGGGAAACCGACCAAACGCGAAGGTCAGATCGCGACCGCCCTGCAGACTCTCGATAACCCCTTGCAACGTCGCGCGCATGACCGGATTTGCCGTAGAAGCCGCGATGCTCTGCATACCACGCAGCAGCGGCACGCCCGCCTTCGAGATCGAGTACATCTGCCGCGAAAACAAAATCAGATCCGTGATCGTAGGGCGACCGCCGCCGAGGCGCTGCCAGAGCTCACCGAGCACGTCGCGCGTCACGACGATCGGTTTGATGTCGATAGGCGTGATGCCGCGCGCGAACAGGTGCGTCGCGAGCGTCTCCGCCGACTCGGACTCGAGCGAACCGGCCACGGCTTCGCCGCGCGTCGTTCGGCCGTTGTAACGAAATGCTGGCACGGACTAGGCCGCGGCCGCGCCGTTTTCGCTGACGTTAGCCGCGCTGCGCAGCACATCGTCGACGAGACTGGAACGTCCCTCCGGCTCCTCGAGCCCCGACATCGATCGCATGACCTCGTCGACGGAAGTCACGCCATCCGTCGCGAATTTCAGCGCCCGCTGCACGAGCGGGATGAAGGTAGGCAACCGCGCGACGAGGCGATCGAGTGCCGCTAGATCGGTACGGCGGATCGCGTCGGCGATGTTGGCATCGATCTCGAGCAACTCATAGACGCCAACGCGGCCGCGGTAACCGGTCATGTTGCAATACGTGCAGCCCATGCCCTCGGCGAACTTCGTGGCCGTTATTTGCTCGGCAGAGAGATACCGCGACAACCACGCAGCCTGGTGCACGCTGGGCTCGACCGAGTGCGCGCAGTTGTCGCAGAGGCGACGCAGCAGACGTTGCGCGAGGATACAGTCGAGGGCGGAAGCGATCAGATACCCCTGCGTGCCCATGTCGAGCAGCCGGCTGACGGTCGACACCGCGTCCTGCGTGTGCAGCGTCGAGAACACCATGTGGCCCGTCATCGCCGCACGAAGCCCAATCTCAGCCGTCTCCTGGTCGCGCATCTCGCCTACCAGCACGATGTCGGGGTCGTGCCGCAACGCCGTACGGAGGATCGCGGAGAATGTGAGCCCGATCTTCGGGTTCACCTGCACCTGATTGATGCGTTCCAATCGGTACTCGACCGGATCCTCGGCAGTGATGATTTTGGTGTCCGGCGTGTTCAGGTGCTGGAGCGCCGCGTACAGCGTCGTCGTCTTGCCGCTACCCGTGGGCCCAGTCACGAGCACGAGGCCGGCGCCGCGCTCGATCAATGGCGTGAAGCGCGCGATGATGTCGTCCGGCATACCGAGCTCGACGAAGCTCTTCTGGCTCGTCGAGTGGTCGAGCAGTCGCAGCACGATGGCCTCGCCGTTGTAGATCGGCATCGTGGACACGCGGACGTCGAACTGTTTTTCGTCTACCTTGATGCTGAAGCGGCCGTCCTGCGGCTTGCGCTTCTCGGCGATGTCGAGCCCGCACATGAGCTTCAGACGCGTCACGAGCGCTTGGCCTACGCGGTTGCCCTCGATGACTTGTTCTTGCAAAAAGCCATCGACGCGCAAACGAATGCGCAGGCAACGGTCGTCGGGCTCGATATGAATGTCGGAGGCCGCGACGCGCACCGCATCCTGGAACATCGACTGAATGAGTTTGATGACTGGCGCGTCGGGCGAACCTTCCTCGGCCGCGAGTGCCTGAAGATCGACGTCGGCGTCGGAGAGCTCCTCGTCGAGCTCCTCGGCCAATGACACGATCTCCTCGGTGCGCCGGTACATGAGATCGATCGTGCGCAGCAGCGCGGCTTCCTTCGCGAGCGCAAGCCGAATCGGCTTGCCGAGCATGCGCGCGAGCTCATCGAACGCAAAGAGATCGGTAGGGTCGGCCATGCCGACCAAATAGCCGCGCGCGTCCTCTTTCAGCACGAGCGCGCGATGCCGCCGCGCCTGAGTTTCCGGCAGCTTGCCGACGATCTTCTGATCGAGCGCCATGTGCGAGAGGTCGACGTACGGAATGTTCAGCGCCGTTGCGAGCGAACCGTGCAGATCGGCCTCGGAGACGGCGCCGATGTCGATCAGCACACGGCCGAGCTTGCGACCGCTGGTGCGTTGTTCCTCGAGCGCTTCCTTGAGTTGCTGCTCCGAGATCAGCTTCTTCTCGAGCAGCAGGTCGCCCAGGCGAACACGTTTGCGCGGCTCCGGTGCCACGGATGCTCCTACGGACGCGCCGCCGCGCCGAGCGCGGTCAGGCGATCGGCCGCCGGTTGGATGATCTTCGGCCAATCGTCATCGTCGTCGACCACGATCGGCCGCAGCAGAATCACGAGCTCGGTCTTCGTTTCTTGCTCGCGACTGCTACCGAACAGACGCTTCAGCCCCGGTATCTTGCCGAGCCACGGCGTCGAGAAGTCGAGCTTCTTCGACGTGTTTCGCATCAAACCGCCAATCGCGATAATCTGCCCGCTCTTGGCTCTCACGATGCTATCCGACTCACGCACCTCGCTGAACGCCAGCGGCAACGTGTCGGTCTCGCCAGACACGGTGAGATTCTTCTTCTGGTCCGTCACCTCGCTGACGGTCGGATGGATGTGCAGGATGACCTCGCCCGCCGCACTGATTTGCGGCGTCACGTCGAGCGCGATACCGGAGAAAAATGGCGTGAGCGTTACGTCTCGGCTCGTCGTCGCAGCCGTGCCCGTCACAGTGTTGCTGCGCACGTCGGTCACGAAGAACTCGTCCGTGCCAGCCTTGATGACAGCCTTCTGATTGTTCAGCGTCGCAACGCGCGGGCTAGACAGCACGCGCGTGTCGCCCTGAGTCTGGAGCAGCTCCACGAACGCGTTGAAGTCGCCGATGTTCAGCGCCATCGCGAACGCTGCGCCAATGGTCTGGCTCGGGAAGGACGTGATCGGAGTACCGCCGGGTCCGATCGTGAGCGGGTCGCCACCGAGCGGCAGAATATCGCCGATCTGTTTGCCGCCGGACAATGTGCCGCCCGTCAGCGTGTCGCCGCTCGCCGTTTGCTTCACGGCCGCCCAGTTCACGCCGGACTGGAAGCCGTCGTTCAACGTGACCTCGATGATCTTGGCCTCGAGCACCACCTGGCGCTTGGACGCAGAGTGGATGCGTTGCAAGTAGTCGGCCACGGCGCGCAACTCTTCCGGCATGCCACGCGCGAATACGACGCCCGATTGCGCGTTCACGACGATCTGCCGGCCCTCGCCCGCGCCGAGGATCGCCCCCAGCGTCGATTGCAGCTCGGCCCAGAAGTCCGAGTTCGTGATCGTGTCGATGGCAGAGCCTGTGGTTTGGCCGCCGCGACTGCTGTTCTGCTGAGCGTTTTCGGAGCCGGCAAGGCCATTGTTGCTGCTGTCGCCCGACGAGCCCTGGCGATCACCGCGTGACTGCGTGACCTGCCCGGAGCTCACGCGTGTGCGCGATATTCCGCCGCGTATCAGGTTCAGATAGTCGATCTCGAACACGCGACTCTGAAGCGTGGCCGGCAGCACGATGTACCCGCCGGCGCTGCGCCGATAGTCGTACCCGTAAACGTCACGCACCGTCTCGAGCACTTCGGGCAGAGTGACCTGCTTCAGCGTGAGTGTGATCCGGCCTTTGACGTCGGGGTGGACGATCAGATTGCGGTTCGTGCCTTTCACGAGCCCCATGAAGAAATCACGCGCATCGCCGTCCATGACGTTGACGTCGAACCGCTCCTCGGTCGCCGACGACACGGCCGGAGCCGGTTTGGGCGGCGGGATAGCGAACGGCGACTGCGCCGCAGGCTGGACGGCCTCCTGCATGGCCGTCGTAATCGCGTCTTGCGTCGCGACGCCGCGCTCATTTGCGCAACCGGCGAGCCCTACCGCTGCCAGCGCAACGAGCGCCAGGGCCGGCGGGCGCCATGCACGACGAGAGTGGGTGGGCACATTCATGGGGTCGTCTCTCCTTGACTGGGCTTCGCGGCGGCAGCGGCGGCGTGGCCGAGCGGCACGACGAGTTCGTTGCCGTGTTCGCGCAGATGCACGGCGTCGGGGTCGATGCGAACGATTTCGGCGCCGTTGACGGTTTCGCCACTCTCGTACGGCTTCCCGTTCACGATCGCAACGCGGCGGGTGGGCGAGATCAGCACCGCCGTCAATGCGAACCGCGGCGCGGCAACGCCGTCGGGGCCGGCGACGTACCGATACGGTTGCATCGGGTCGCGCACGGGCGCGTCCGCGGCAGAAGCGACGCCGGCCATCACCAGCACGCCTGCCACGATCAATACGCAGCGGCTAAACACCGATCCACTCCTTGTCGAGGGAGAGTGTGCGCAGCTCGAGCATGATCGCATTGCGCGGATAGCCGTCTTCCTTGAATTCGATGCGGCTCCAGTACAGATGCCAAGGCAGCCGTTCCACGGCCTGCAGGTAAGCCAAGCAATCGAGGTAGCTGCCCTCGAGCGTCAGGACGAGCGTATGGCGGTACAGCTGCGGTTCTTTGGGTTTAGCCTTCGCCTCGTCGTCGTTCCCGGCGGCCGCTTCGGCATTGCCATCCACGAGTGGCTTGGCCGGGAAATTCGTCGCACTCACCAGCTTGAGCCCGCTCTGACGGCGCAGTAGCTCTTCGAGCACGATCCGCATCTGTTTTGGATCGACGAGATCGGACGTGAATACACGCACGTCTTCGTCGCTCGTCGCCACACGGCTGCGCAGGGCCGTCAGCTGCTCGAGCTGGGCCGGCATGCCCTCGCTCATGCCAGAAATAGTCGAATTCAGCGCAGCGTCGAGCGCCTGTAGGCGCGTGTTCAGCGTCTCCATTTTCTGGGTCGCATGAATCTTGCGAGTGTCGAGCGGGCCCGCCAGCGCGGCTTCCCACATTCCGCCCAAGACCACGAGGCCCGCGGCGAACACGAATAATCGCTCCCGCAAACTCAAACGGTCGATCGCCTCTCGAACCTTGGTGATGCGTTCCTTCATCGTTTGCGCCTCGCATCACGGTCGGCCGCGCTCAGCGCGGCCGCTTGACTCGTCGCGTGAAATACGGATTCGCCGTTGTCTGCATCGTGCTCGATCTCGAGCGCGTCGAATCTTTGACCCGTCAACGCCTGTTCGCGGCCGAGCCGTTGCAGGTATTCCGGCACCAGCTCCGGCCGCGTGCTGCGGCCCGCGAGCTCGAGAGCTCCCGTGCTGCCGTTGATCGCGAACTGAGTGAGCCAGAGTTCCGTGGTGCGCTCTCGACCAAGCGCTGCCAGGTAACCCGAGAAACCGCTTTGGCTCCCGAGCGGCCGCTCGCGCAGCACGTCGATCAGACGCTGTTGAGTCACGACGGTCGCGTTGAGTTTCTTCAACTCTTCCTCGACCTCCGCGCGGCGGTGCTGGCTCTGCCCTGGGTCGACGCGCGCGATCTGCGCGGTCAATGCTTTCTCGTGGCCTTCGAGCTGCACGACCTCGCCTTCGAGTCCGCGTACCTGGAGCAGGCCGTACGCGTAGATCATGAGCAAGGCCGCGGCCACGATGCCGAGGACCTGCGTCAACGTCATCGCCGAGAAGATCTGGCGCTGTTTGCGGAAGATCGGCTGGTAAAGGTTGATCTGTTGATAAACGGTCATAGAACCACGGGATCTTTGCGCAGCGCAGCGCCGATCGCCGGCAGACACAGCCGCTGCAGCTCCGGCGACAACGTCTCATCCATGTCGAGCAAGTTATTCAAGTCTGCGTCGTGCACGGGAATGCCGAGGTCACGTGCGAGCTGATCGCGGTCCGCCGCCTCGAGGCCACAGGTGTGCACCTGGGGAATCGACGTCTGCTCGTAATGGCTCTCGAAATAGTCGAGTGAGCGACGCACTTCGAGCGCGAGCCCGCCCACGAGCTCCGGCCGTAGCTCGCCGGCCTCGGCCAGCGTGGCCACGCCCGTTTCGACGTGCCGCGCGAGATACAGCACGCCCTGACGCACGAGTAACAACGTGCTTTGTCGTTCGCCGAGATACAGGAACGCCGTGCCGCGTTGCTCCGCCTCGAATAGGGTGGCGACGTTGCGCAGGCTGAGCTCACCGATATCGATGACGTCGAGCTTGAGCCCGGCACCTTCGACCAAATCGATCTGTTGCTTGACGTAGTCGGCTTTGGCGGTAACCGCGTACATCATGCGGTTGCGGCCGCCGCGCGCATGGGGCGGCATCTCGAAGACGTCAATGACGGCGTCATCGACGTGGAAATCGATCAACTCCTTGATGCGCCAGCGGACCGCGGCGCGCAGCTCATCGGCCGGCACGTCTGGCGCTTCGACGAGCAATAACCGGTACCCACCGGGATCGAGCACACTGACCGTCGGCGCGCGGCGATTCGGCAGCCGCGACAGCACGCGCGCGACCGGATCGTTATCGCCTTTGCGTTCGTAGACGCAGCGTTCGAGCCGCGGCCTTGCGCCGGCGTTGGACAGCTGCGCGGCAGCCACACCCTCGGCCGTCACGAAGACGCCGATCTGGCTACTGGCCCCGCCAGCGCGCTTAAATAGCGAAAGCATGAATCAAACGCATTCTGTTATCTCTGCAGCTCCGACGCGTGCTTCAGCCCGGCACGGGCTTCGGTCACACGTTGCCGCCATTGAACTTAATCCGCCGGCGGTCAATACCGGTGGGAGCCGGTTCGCAGTTTTCCCGCCCGTCACCGGCGCGTAGCGAGAAGTGAGACTTACGTCGGAAACGGCCCTCAGCCGAAGCTTCTCGGCGACCGGAAGGAACTCTCGAGGATGAATGTCGACGGCGGCTGGGAGTTCTGGATCGATCGCGGGGGCACGTTCACGGACATCGTTGCGCGAACACCGCGCGGCGAGATCGAGACGCTGAAGCTCTTGTCCATGAATCCCGGACGCTACGAGGACGCCGCGGTCGCTGGCGTTTCGCAGTTGCTTAGCGGCGCGCCGATCGGTGAACGGCACGTCGCCGCGGTCAAGATGGGCACCACGGTTGCGACGAATGCGCTCCTCGAGCGGCGTGGTGAGCCGACCGTGCTGGTCATCACCGCGGGATTCGAAGACGCGATACGGATCGGCGGACAGCAACGACCCGACATCTTCGCGCTCGACATTCGCCTGCCCGAGATGCTGTACACACGCGTTATCGGCGTCACGGAACGCATCACCGCGGGAGGCGCGATCGAGACTCCGCTCGACGCGGTACAGCTGAAGCGCGACCTTGCGCACGCGCGTGACGCGGGTCTGCGCAGCGTCGCGATCGTGCTCCTGCATGGCTATCGCTACCCGCAACACGAAGCGGCCGCGGAGGCGCTCGCGCGCGACCTCGGTTTCGCACAGATCAGCGTGTCGCACCGCGTGCTGCCGCTGCCGAAGCTCGTCGTGCGCGGCGACACGACACTCGCAGACGCCTACTTGTCGCCCGTTCTCGACCGCTACGTTGCAAGCGTGCGGCGCGGCCTCGCGGCCGTTCTGGGCGATGCGCCGCTCCTGTTCATGCAGAGCCATGGAGGCTTGGCCGCGGCCGACCACTTTCGCGGCAAGGACAGTCTGCTGTCGGGACCCGCCGGCGGCGTGGTCGGTATGGTGCACGCTGCACGCGCCGTGGGTGTCAGCGAAGTCATCGGCTTCGACATGGGCGGCACGTCTACCGACGTGGCGCTGTACGCCGGGGAGCTGGAACGCACGACCGACGCCGTGATCGCAGCCGTGCGCATCAGCGCGCCAATGCTCTCGATCAACACCGTCGCGGCCGGTGGCGGCTCGGTCTTGACGTTCGGCGGCGGTCGGCTGCGCGTAGGGCCGGAATCCGCCGGCGCGCACCCCGGCCCCGCCTGCTATCGCAACGGCGGGCCGCTGACCGTCACCGACGCGAACGTGCTGCTCGGCCGAGTCCAGCCCGAGTTCTTCCCGCACGTGTTCGGCCCCGCCGGCAACGAGGCGCTCGACGCGACCGCGACGGCCAACGCGTTCTCGTTTCTCGCCGCGAAGGTTGCGGAGGCGACCGGCGAGCCCCGCGGCGTGGATGAGCTCGCAGCGGGGTTCCTCAAGATCGCGGTGGAGCGCATGGCGAACGCGATCAAGCAGATCTCCGTGCAGCGCGGCCACGACGTCACTCGGTTCGCGCTCTGCAGCTTCGGCGGCGCCGGCGGCCAGCACGCGGCACAGGTGGCGGACGCGCTCGGCGTGCGTACGGTCTTGATTCACCCGCTCTCGGGTGTGTTGTCCGCATACGGCATCGGCGTCGCGGATCTGCGCGTCGTGCAGCAGCGCGCCGTGGAGGTGCTGCTCGACTCCACGCTGCTCGCCACACTCGCGACCGGGTTCAGTGCACTAGCGGACGCGGCACTGACCGAGCTGCGCGCACAGGGCGGCGACGTGTCGCGCGCCACCTTCGAGCACCGCGTGCGGCTCAAGGTCGCTGGCGCCGATACGAGCCTCGCCGTGACGTGGGAACTCGGCACTACGCTCGCCGCGTTACGCCGCGGCTTCGACGAGTTGCATGCACGGCACTTCGGCTTTCAGGCCGACGCGCAAGCCGCGCTCGTGGCGGAGTCCGTCGAGCTCGAAGCCGTGGTCGCAAACCGCGGCGATTCCGCAGAGCCTGCACATTTGCCGCGTGCCAGAGGCCGTCCGCCGAAGCTCGGCACACGCCGCCTATGGTGCGACGGCGGCTGGTACGACGCGCCGGTGTATCGGCGTGACGCGCTGCTGGCCGGCGCCACGGTCCGCGGCCCGGCCCTGATCGTGGAGCCGCACGCGACGACGGTCGTGGAGCCCGGCTGGCGCGCCACCGTGCACGCGAACGCGACGCTCGTGCTGACTCGGGCCCGCGTGCGCCCACGGCGCGAAGTCGTCGCGGCTGCAGGCGATCCGGTCATGCTCGAAGTGTTCAACAACCTGTTCATGCACGTTGCCGAGGAAATGGGCATCGTGCTCGAGCACACGGCGCATTCGGTCAACATCAAGGAGCGTCTCGACTTCTCGTGCGCCGTGTTCGCGGCCGACGGCGCGTTGATCGCCAATGCGCCGCACATTCCCGTGCACTTGGGCTCAATGGGCGACAGCGTACAGAGCATCCTGCACACACATCGGCCCGCGCGCGGGGATTCGTACCTGCTGAATAGCCCCTATGCCGGCGGCACGCATCTGCCGGACATGACCGTCGTCACGCCGGTGTTCGATCCGAGCGGCAAACGGCTGCGCTACCTGGTGGCGAGCCGCGCGCATCACGCCGACGTCGGCGGTCGCACACCGGGCTCCATGCCACCGGACAGCCACAGCATCGACGAGGAAGGAGTGCTCGCGGACGGCGTGCGGATCGTCGCGGCGGGTGAGTTCCTGGAAACCGAGGTGCGCGCGCTGCTTGCGAGCGGCCCGTATCCCGCGCGCAACCCGGATCAGAACATCGCGGATTTTAAGGCACAGCTGGCCGCGAACGCGCGCGGCGTGCTCGAGCTCGATCGGCTCACGCGGCGTTTCGGCGTACGCACCGTCACGCGCTACATGGGCCACGTGCGGCGCAACGCCGCCGATTGCGTGCGCGCGGCCATCGATCGCCTTCGCGACGGCACGTTCCGCGTCGAGCTCGACGGCGGCGAACACATCGAGGTAGCGGTCACGATCGATCACGCAGCGCGCGAGGCAATGATCGACTTTGCCGGAACCTCGGCGCAGAGCGCCGGCAACTTCAACGCCCCGTCCTCGATCGTGCGCGCCGCCGTGCTGTACGTGTTCCGCACGTTCGTGCACGAAAATATTCCGTTGAATGCCGGCTGCATGGAGCCGCTGACGATACGGTTGCCGCGCGCAAGCCTTCTAAGCCCCGCCTATCCCGCAGCCGTGGTCGCGGGCAACGTCGAGACGTCGCAGTGCATCACCGACGCGCTGCTGGCCGCGCTCGATGCCTGCGCGGCTGCACAAGGCACGATGAACAACTTCACGTTTGGCAACGCGCGCCACCAATACTATGAGACCGTGTGCGGTGGGGCGGGCGCCGGACCCACGTTCGACGGCGCGAGCGCCGTGCACACGCACATGACGAACTCGCGGTTAACGGACCCCGAGGTGCTCGAGCAGCGTCATCCCGTGCGCTTGCGCCGCTTCGCGATCCGCCGCGGCTCCGGCGGGCGCGGCGCGCATCACGGCGGCGACGGCATCGTGCGCGACATCGAATTTCTGGAGCCGATGCAGGCCGCGATACTCGCGAACCGTCGGCGTGTGCCACCGTTCGGTCTGCGCGGCGGAGAGCCGGGGCAATGTGGCCGGAACTTCGTCGTGCGCGCGAATGGACGCGTCGAGGACCTGCCCGCAACCGCGGCAGTGGATCTTGCTGCGGGCGACCGATTCGTCATCGAGACGCCGGGCGGCGGCGGCTACGGTGCGCCGAGCTGACGGATCGTTTTGGCCGTTTCCCTAGGACTTCTGGCAGGTAGCCAGAAACATCGGGTACTGGCGCGGTCCATGCTCGACGACGAAGCAATCGCCAATGGCGACGTCGATGAAACCGGCGGTCGCCAGTGCCTTGCCGATCGCGCTGCGTTCGAACCCATGGTGCACGTCGACGTCGGGCCCATGGAACGAGCCGTCCTCGGCGTCGAGGTCGGCGATGCAGAGAAAGCCGCCCTTCTTCAGTAGCGTGTGAAATGCTGCGAGCCCGCGCGCGATATCCGCCACGTGATGCAGCGTCATCATGCTGTACACGAGGTCGTAGCGTTGCTTGGGTACGGCATCGCGCATGACGTCGAGATCGGCCACGCGCATCTGTCTCTCGTTCGCCGCCAGGATCTTCCTTTCCGCCACGGCGCGCATGCCTGCCGACGTGTCGGCGAGCGTGATGGGCCCGAGCGTGTCGCGCAGGCAGAACGAAAGCAGACCGGTGCCCGCGCCATACTCGAGCGCCGTCATCGAGCGGCGCAGCGGCAGTGCCCGGCGCATACCCGATGCTACGGCTTCGGCTCGACGCACCTTGCTTTCGTCGTCCCAGGTTTCAGCGCGAGTGTCGAAGTCCGTCGGCATTTGGGTTCAGCCGAGATTCCGTTCAGCTTCGCGCACCTGCACCACCTCGGTCGTGAGGCTGAGCGCGTGATAGCGGAAGTCGTAGGTCAGGAACTCGTTCGGCCGACGCGGTGCGAACCCGACGCGCAGCGTAATAGCGACGTCGCGATCCGTCTCCGGTATGGCTGCGGGCCTGGTGCGGACGAAGAACGCTTGCTCGGGAGTGTTGCCGGCCAGCGCCTCGCCCTCCTTCAAACGCGCGAGGAAGATCCAGATCTGGCGCTCGAGCGCCGACGCGAGCTGCGGGGTTCTCTGCGCGCGGAACACCCACCGTGTGTGCTGTTCGATCGAACGCAGCACGAACGCCGTCAGGCGCTCCGCGGACAGGTTCTGCGCCAACGCCTCGAGCGCCGCGCCGCCTGCAAAGCTCACATTGCCTTGCAGCGCAGCGATGCCGGGCTGGAGGCGCACGAACGTGTTCGCGCCCATGCGCTGCAACGTAGCGGCTTGCCGCAGACCGATGTCGACCACGGGCGCGAGGCTGCCCTTCAGCGTCGTGTCGACCGGCGGCATGTCGTGCCACACCCCGCGCCGATCGCAACGCGCGAGCATACCGGCCACGACGCCGCACGCCGGCATTCCGGCGAGGTGCCGGCCGATATCGCCGCGTGCGCGCACGCGCGGAAAATAGGTGATCGCATGCCGGCTCAGCTGGCTGGAGCCGCGCAACCCGAGCATGGCCGCATCCACGGTGGACCACGACCAGGGCGGATCCCAGATCAATAGCGCGCGGCGGCGCTCGCAGTAGCGCGTGGCCGCCAGAAAACTCGTGCTACCAATATCTCGTCCAGGTTGCGACGGCACGCAGATGAAGTCGACCTGCGGGCAGCGATCGAGAGCGAACAGCCCCGTGCCCTCGCCGTTCGAGCCGATGATGTCGTAGTCCGTGAGTTCGTCGCCGTCCGAGCCCGCGCCCGTGACGTTGATGTACGGAATCGGTGCCCCCGGGTATGGCGGGCGTGTGGCGTCGGGACGGTATTTCGGCAGCGGGCCCACGAGCCGCACTAGATCCGAATCGTGTAACGCGTCGACGACGAAGCGCTCGTCCGTCGGGTCCATCGACAGCGCTTCGAACAGCTCCTGATCCGCCACGAGCTCGGAGCCCAGACGATTGAGCCGTTGCACCACGAGATTGAACTTCGCGGGCATGCGTTCGACGCGATCGTAGTCGATCGAGACGCGCAACAGTTCGCGACCGCCCGGCTGGCGCGCCTGGACGCGCATGGTGTCGTGGCCGGCCGGAATGTCGATGGTCGCGCGTGTTGCACGATTTGCTACGCGGACGACTACCGCGGAGTCGCCACCATGCAGGAAGAAGTGCTGCACGGCGAAAGACACGAAACTGAAACCCGAGTGGCCGCCGAATACGCGGCGATAGTCTTCGAAGCTGCGAATGGCGACGGGCTCGTTCAACGGGCCCCGTTCCGTGCGACCGATGAACGCGACGACAGTGCTTGCGACTAGAGGTATGACTTCTTCGCCGTGTTGGCCTTCGGCCGACTCCGGCGAGAGGTCGAGAGGTTCTGTCGCCATTCTGCCCGCGATTGGGAAAAACGTATCTTAGCTTGCAGCGTGATTGGTTGCAGCATGTACGTGACGTTCACGCTCTTCGACGCGGCCGCCGCCGAGCCCGCGAAAACAGGCGAATCAACACAACACCGGCGACGAATCCGCCAACGTGAGCGGCGAAGGCAACGCCGCCCGCACCGGGCGCGGCCGCGACGGAGCTCAAGAGCTGCCCAGCGAACCAAATACCCAGCACTACGAGCGCCGGCACTCGAACCGTCGTGATGAAGATCAGTAGCGGCACCAGCACGAGGACCTTGGCGCGCGGGTACAGCACGAGATACGCGCCGAGCACACCCGAGATCGCTCCGCTGGCGCCGATCATCGGTATCTCCGATTGCGGATCGGCCAGGCCTTGGCCAAGAGCAGCCATGGCTCCGCACACGACATAAAACACGAGGAAGCGGCCCCGGCCCAAACGATCCTCGATGTTGTCGCCGAAGATCCAGAGATACAGCATGTTCCCGAGCAGATGGAGCCATCCGCCGTGCAGGAACATCGACGTGAGGATCGTCGTGCTCGCCGGTATCCATTGGCCTTCGAGCTCCGCGTTACCGAACAGCACCGCGGGAATGAACCCGAAGAGATAGGCCACCTGCTGCTGGCCGTTCGCCGATAACGAGAGCTGCCACAGGAATGCCAGCGTGCACACCGCAATCAGTGCGACGGTGACGACGGGCCGGGTTCGAACCGGGTTGTCGTCGCGTAGGGGGATCATGGGCCGGGCGAGCCCGGCGCGAGGCACCGCATCGCTGCGTGCCTAGCGAGCCGCGCTGGCGGCGCCGGCGGCAGCTTGGTGGCCTTCTTCAGCCACCGCCACGGGAACCGTGTTCACGACGATGCGCGAAGTGGCGAGATACTGCTCGAGCGAGCGCTCCGAACGCAGCACCGGCAGCGGCATACCGCGTTGCTCGGTCACGATGCGGCGCACCGCCAGAGGATCGATCTCGGCGCCAGCTGCAGCGGAGCCGGCGCGCTCGAGCGCACTCTTCAGTGCGCTGTCCGCTTCGGCGACGAGATCGTGCTGTTCTTCCGTCAGCGGGGGATGCACTTCTAGATACAGTTGCCCGTCGCGCCACGCTGCGAGCAGCGGCTGATTCACGATGTGAACGGGAGTGCCCTTCGGCACGCGGCCGAACAGCGCTTCGATATCCTCCGGGTAGAGGCGAATGCACCCGTGGCTCGAGCGCATGCCGACACCGTCCGGCTTGTTCGTGCCGTGAATCAAATAGCTCGGAATCGACAGTGTCATTGCGAACGCGCCGAGCGGATTGTCCGGGCCCGCCGGCACGACGCTTGGAAGCTTGTCGCCATTCTCGAGGTGTTCCTTACGCACCGAGGCCGGTACGTACCACACCGGATTACGCGCCTTCTGGGTGACTTTGGCTTCGCCGAACGGCGTGGCCCAACCTTCTGCGCCGATGCCAATCGGATACGTGGTGACGGCCATCGTCACGGCGGCCGCGTCGGTGGCCGGTTTCTCCGCGGCGCCCGGCGATTTGTTGGTCGTGGCCGGTTTTTCGCTAGTGAAGTAGTAAAGCCGCATCGCGGGCACGTTGATCACGATGCCTTTATGCGCTGAATCCGGAAGAATCGACTGCGTCGGCAAGTAGATCGGCGTGCCCTCGCCGGGGAGCCACTGATCGACGCCGGGATTCGCGCGGCGCATTTCCTCGTAGCCCAAGTCGTACTCGCGCCCGACCGCGGAAAACGTGTTCTCGTAGCGCGCGAACAGCACCTGCGGCTCGCCCACGAGCTCCTGGCCGGCGCTGAGCGCGAAATGCCGCGTGTCGAGCGCAGCGAGCCGCGGCGCGTTCGGATCCGGCTGCGTGGGCGCAACCACCGCCTGCGGCGGCAACGGTGCGCTGTGGGGTGTCAGCAGTGAGCAGCCGGCGAATGCGGACGCGAGCGCGCTGAACGCTAGCGCGCGGCCAAGGGGAGCAAGGCGTACCGACGGACGGCGGCGGTGTGGCATCGCAGCCGAGTATACCGAACCTGGCTGCGTCGCGAAGCCCGGCTCAATGCTCCGCGATATTCACGTAGCGGGCACCGCCCCGCGGCGCAACGATGGCGCCAAGACGCGTCTCGAAGCGCACCGCCACGGACTGCGTGTGGCCATCGAGCAGCGTGCGATACACACCGAAATGCAGATGCGGCGCACTGCTGTAGCCGGTGTTACCGGACAACGCGAGCAACTGCCCGCGCTCGATGCGGTCGCCGAGCGCCACACGCACACTGCCACGCTGGAGGTGGAAGTACTCGCCCGTAGTGCCGTCGGCGTGCAACACGACGATGAAGTTCGAGAGGCGGCTGCACTCGTCGCGCAGGCAGCCGCCGTCGTGAGAGTCCTCGAACAGCACGACCACGCCGTCGCGCGCAGCATGCACCGGCGTGCCCATGGGCATGCCGAAGTCGAGCGTGAACTGCTCCGCGCCGACGTGGCTCAACTTCGCACCGTACCCCTGAATGATCGGGTAGCTCACACCCTCGCCGTACGGCAAGCGGTAGGTATACGCGTCGTCGTGATGCGCATCGACGCGGCCGAGCCGGATGTCTTGCCTCGTCATGCTCGCCATCCACGCGCCGGGCGGCGCCGTCGACAACGAGCGCGGCCACTCGCGCGGTGTGCGCGCACCGCCGACCGGAGCCACCAAGCTCGCTGCGGGCGCGAGCAGCTCGCGGACTGTCGCATCGCCACGCGGCAGCTGCGCCCACGCCGGCGCAACCGCGAGTGCGGCGAGAACCCCGAGCAAACGACCGGCAGACGCCCAGCGGCGCCACGGTCGGACCAATGGCTTCATCCTCATTCTTGTTGTTGTTAGCGGATGACGAGCAAAGTATGCCGCAGCGCACATCGGCGCGGGCGCAACTTTCTACATAACCCTAGCCGAGACGTTCGAGGACGCTGTCCACGCCACCCAGCATTCGCTCCGACAGCGCTCGCCGGCGCTTGTAGGCGACTTGGTACAGGTCGCGGTCTTTCACCGCATCGAGAAGCACGTCGTCGCTCGTGCGCAGCTCGTCGACGAGCTTCAGCTCCAGGGCGCGGACGCCGTGCCAGTACTCGCCGGTCGCAATGCGCTCGATGTCCACTTGGGGCCGATACTCGAGGATCTGCGCCTTGAACAGCTCGTGAACATCCTCGATTTCCTGGCGCAGCTTCTCGCGGCCTTCGTCCGTATTCTTGCCGAACATCGTAAGCGTGCGCTTGTAGCGCCCCGCCGTGACCTGCTCGAAGTCGACGCCCTTCTCCTCGAGCAGCCGGTGGAAATTCGGCAACTGTGCGAGCACGCCGATCGAGCCGATGATCGCGAACGGCGCCGCGATCAGCCGGTCGGCGACGCAGGCCATCAGATATCCGCCGCTGGCCGCGACCTTGTCGACGGCAATCGTGAGACGAAAGCCACGCTGCTTCAAACGCAACAGCTGCGAGGCCGCGAGGCCGTGCTCGTGCACGGTGCCACCGGGGTTCTCGAGCTTCAACAACACGTCGTCGCCGGATTTCGCGACTTGCAGCACGGCTGAGATTTCTTCGCGCAGCGAAGTCACTGCGCTCGCGCGCATGTCACCTTTGAAGTCGAGCACGAACGTGCGCGGCTTCACCGATTCCTGCTTCGCGCGCGCCTTATCCGCGCGTTTGCGTTCCTTCGCGCGCGCCTTGGCTTCCTTCTTGTGGCGGTCTTTGCCGTCCAGCGCGAGCTTCAACTCGTCGGCGGCGTCTTCGAAGCTGCGGTTGAGATGTTCGACGACGAGCCCTTCGGCCCGACCGCCACGGCGCAAGCCCAGAATGATGGCGACGAGGACGACGGCCAGCACCGCCAGCGTCGCGAGCTCGGCCAGGAACACGCCGTACGCCGCGACGAATTCGCTCACTCGGCAGTGAGCCCGACGTTATTCTTCTCGAACACGCGGTCGGCGCGGTAGCTCGAGCGCACGAGCGGCCCCGCCACGACCTCGAGGAAGCCGCGCGCGAGGCCCCACTGCCGGTACTGCTCGAACTCCGCCGGGGGCACATAGCGCTCGACGGCTAAGTGGTTCGCGGTGGGCCGCAAGTACTGTCCGAAGGTCACGATGTCGACGGCCGCGCGCTTCAGATCGTCGAGCGTGGCGGCGATTTCGTCTTGTGTCTCGCCGAGACCGAGCATCAGGCTCGACTTCGTCAAAACTTCGGGCCGACGGCGTTTCGCAAACGCGAGCACGTCGAGCGTCTGATCGTAGCCGGCGCGAGCGTCGCGAACCTTGTGAGTGAGGCGGCGCACCGTTTCCAAGTTTTGCGCGAACACGTCGAGGCCCGAATCGACGACGGTAGCGACGTCGTTGTGCTTACCGGAGAAATCCGGCGTCAGCGCTTCAACCGCCGTGCTGGGGCACAAGGCTTTGATCGCGCGGATGCAGTCAGCGTAGTGCTTCGCGCCGCCATCGGATAAGTCATCCCGATCGACGGACGTCAGCACGACGTACTTCAAATTCATGAGCTGCACGGTGCGCGCGGAGTTCTCGATTTCGTCCGCATCGAGCCAGCCGTGCGGATTGCCGGTATCGACCGCGCAGAACTGACACGCGCGCGTGCAGACCTTGCCCATGAGCATGAGGGTGGCGGTGCCGTTGTTCCAGCATTCACCGATGTTGGGGCAGATCGATTCCTCGCAGACCGTGGCGAGCCGATGCTCGTGCACCGTCTTGCGCAGCGCTTCGAATTTCTCGCCGCCCGGAATTCGAGCCTTCAGCCACGCGGGCTTCGGCTCGCGCGGCGCAGTCTGGCGCGCGGGGCGCGCCTTCACGCCGTTCTTGATCGCAGCGAAGCCCTGCTCGGTCTGGTACTTCGAGCCGGTCGTGACTACGGGGATGCCGCGAAACTCGTTCATCGTGCCTGTTAAGATCGGCGGGAGATTCGATTCAAGTATCGCACGTAACCCAAACACGGCGCATGGCCCGCTACCGCCCTCCGCGCCCCGAGAGCGCGAAATACATCACGCCTGAAGGCGCCGCCGCGCTGCGCCGCGAGCTCGATGAGCTGTGGCGCGTGAAGCGGCCCGTCGTTACACGGGCTGTGTCCGAAGCGGCTGCCCAGGGCGATCGGTCGGAAAACGCGGAATACATCTACGGCAAGAGGCAGCTCGCCGAGATCGACCGGCGTGTACGGTTTCTACGCAAGCGCCTGACCGGCATTCGCGTGGTCGATCAGCCGCCCGATGACACCGACAAAGCGTACTTCGGCGCGTGGTTCGTATTGCGGAGCGACGTGGGCGACGAACGCGAATACCGGCTCGTAGGTCCGGACGAATTCGACGCCGCGCCCGAGTACGTCAGCATCGAGTCGCCGCTCGGGCGCGCGGTGCTCGGCAAGGCCATCGGCGCCGCGGTGACCGTGCGCACGCCGGAAGGCTCGCAGAGCTATGAGCTCCTGCGCGTACGTTATCGCTGAGCAAAAAAAATGCCCGGCCGAAGCCGGGCGAGTCACAGGGGGAAACTTGGCGACTACTGCAAACGGGCCCAGTTCAGTAGTCGTACGTCCGCAGACCGCAAATCGAAATTCCTGGCCAGCAGCGCTTCGATTTCTTTGGTCTCGTAGCGTTGCTCTGTAGGCTGGTTCACTTCCACGACTCCGCTGAACTCCTGGTCCTTGCCTTCGGCGGCTTCGCCAGTCAACACGAAGTGGGTGTAGTACTTGACGCCCATGGATCGGAACTCTAAAGATCGCTCAGCGACACGTCTGTGATTGCCTCCACATTTTGCCGCCGCGCCGCACAACGGCACGCCCCGAAACTCGTGGATCTCATTCGAAATGCCGTCAGGCTTGACATATTTTTCTGGCAGCATATAGAGAGAGGTTCGACTTGGCGGAGCGCGTTTGCATGACTTTGACTCGACCCCTATTGGCACTTACTTGCTTGCTGGCCGTTGCTTTCTTCGCCGCGCCTAGCCATGCACAGCAGGAATTGCGCCCGACGTTATTCGCGGACGCAGACCGCGCTCAGGCGGCGGCCAAGGCTATGAACGCTGCGCTACTCGCTCCAACGACATTCGGCCGCGCGGCCGAAGCCTATATGGCGGCCGACGCCGATCTCACGCGCGGCCGTAACCTCGAGCGCGTGAAGAGCAACCTCGCCGCCGCGACGAAAGCATTCAACGAAGCGGCCCAGGCGGCCGAGATCGCGAGCGTTACGCTCGCCGCGGTCGTCAAGACACGCGCCGACGCCACACGCGCGAACGCCACCACGTTTGCGGCCGACGGTTGGCGCAATGCGGAAGCTGCGTTCGACTCCGCGGCGCGCCGGCTCGAGACGGGCGACATCCGCGGCGCACACACTCGTGCCGATCAGGCCGAGGGGCTGTACCGCGACGCGGAGCTCACGGCGATCAAAGCTCAGTACCTGAGCCAGACACGAGCGCTGCTGGCCGAAGCCGAGCAGCAGCGCGTGCCGCGTCTCGCGCCTACCACGTATGAGAAAGCGCGTTCACTACTCGCACAGGCCGAGAAGGAGCTGAACGAGAACCGCTACGACACTGACCTGCCGCGCAGCCTCGCGCAGCAGGCGAACTACGAAGCGCGCCACGCCATCTACCTCGCCAAGGTGATAGCTCAGATGCGCGATGATGGGGACACGCTCGAGGATGTGATCTTGCGTTACGAGGATCCGGTCACACAGATCAGCGGCGCCGCCGACCGAGTGGCACAGTTCGACAAGGGCATCGACCCTGTCGTCATGGAGCTGGTCACCTATATCGAAGCGCTGCGAGAGCAAAGCTCCCAGAGCCAGCGGGATCTCACCGACACGCGCAAGCGCGTTGGCGAGCTAGAGGAAGAGATCCGCGAGCTCGACCAGCGGCTCGGCGGCGTTTCGCAGGAACGCGTGGCGCTCGTGCAGCGGCTGGAGGCCGAGGGGCGGATCCGCGAGCAGTTCACGGCGATCGAGAACATGTTCGATCGCGATCAGGCGCGGGTGTCGCGAGAAGGCAATCGCATGGTCATTCGGCTCGTGGGGCTTACGTTCCAGAGCGGGCAGGCCGAGGTGCAGGCGGCGGCGCGCGGGCTGCTCGAGAAGCTTAAAGGGGCGACGGAAGTGTTTCCGCGCTCGCAGATCGTGATCGAAGGGCACACGGACTCGTACGGCAGCGACGAGACGAACCTGGCGTTGTCGCGGCGCCGCGCGGAAGCGGTGAGCGCGTATCTCGTCCAGCTCGGCGTACCTGCGCTGCGTATGAGCGCGGTGGGTTACGGCGAGACGCAGCCAATCGCGAACAACGACACTGAACAGGGCCGCGCGCGCAACCGGCGCATCGATGTCATCATCGAACCCCAACTCGAGTCCGCTCCCCCTCCCCAATAACGCCGCGCGCGTTTGCACCCTCACCAAGTTCTGGGAGATGGTGGGAGCGTGTGGATGTCGAGCA
>JBDTOT010000021.1:0-74651 GCA_039933105.1 Gammaproteobacteria bacterium
GCACGATGAGGTCGAGCGTGCGCAGCCCGCCGCAGGACATCACCACCGCGTCGGCCTTCCCTGCGCTCTTGTACGACTCCTCGCCGAGCTTCAATAGGATTTCCTGAGTGGCCGCGCCTTCCGGAATGCGCTCGTAGCCCAAGCCCTTGGTTGCGACCACGTCGAAGCCGTGCTCGATGAGGAACACTTTCAAGCGTTCGGTCACGACGTCGGTGTAGGCGGTGGCCACCGCGACGCGCTTCGCGTTCACGTGCTTCAACCCGTCGACCAATCCGTTGCTTTGCGTCGTGGCCGGTTTGCCGGTGAGTGCCGTCACCTGGTCGGTCAGTTCCTTGTTGAATGCCGCGCCTTTGAAGAACGTAATCGACGAGCCGAACACGGAGATCAGGTCCGCGCCTTGATCGGCGAGTTCCTTCGCGCGCGGCAACGCACGTGGGATCGCCTCGTTGTAGCTTTCGATCGTCATGCCGTTGAAGCCCAACCCGTTGCTGACGAAGTTCACGCCGCTCGGGAACAACCGCTTCACATCGGGCGGCAGCGGGTAATTCAGAGGCGGGAAGATCAGGCCGATCGTCGGCGCGTTGGCCGCGGTGCCGTGCAAGCCCAGCGCGTAGAGCAACGCGGTGGCGCTACCGAGTTTCACAAAATCGCGGCGATCCAAGATCATGCGGGCTCCCCCTTCGAACGAATGCGTTCGACGCTACGCGGGCGTCGCGAGCCCGTCAAGCGCGCACCGACCGTTGACCCTGGACTCGACTCCAGGGTCTATGCTTCATGCATTCGCAGGAGAAGGCGCATGTTGGCAAACACCATGACGATCGGCCGGCTCGCGGAGCGCGCTGGTGTCCCCATCGACACAATTCGCTACTACGAGCGCAACGGCTTGCTGCCGACGCCAACCCGGCGCGCCTCCGGATATCGCGAGTATGGGGCCGGGGACATCGAGCGTCTGCGGTTCATCCGCCGTGCGAAGGAGCTTGGCTTCACCCTCGCGGAGATTGCCGAACTGCTGTCGCTCACGGCGGACCGGCACAACGACATGCGCGGCGTAAAACACAAGGCGGAAGAACGGTTGACGCAGGTCGAATTCAAGATCAAGGAGCTGCAACGCGTTCGGCGTGGCCTGCAGAAGCTCATCGCCGCGTGCCCGGGGCACGGCGAGCTCGCGCGCTGCCCGATCGTGACGGCGCTTTCCGGGGGCGCAGCCGAAGACTGAGCACGAGCACGACGCCCGGTGCGATCGCTGGGCTGAAGGCCGCTGGAGTGCGGGTCGTCGTGCTGACCGGCGACGATGCACGCACCGCTGCGGCGGTCGCAGCCGAGCTCGGGCTCACGGAAGTCGAAGCCAACGTGCTGCCGCAGGACAAGGCGGCGGTCGTGCAGCGTTTGCAGCGCGAGGGCGGAGTCGTTGCGATGGCGGGCGACGGCGTCAGTGACGCGCCGGCGCTGGCGCAAGCGGATGTCGGCATCGCGATGGGCACGGGCACGGACGTCGCAATGGAGTCTGCCGGTGTCACGCTCGTGAAGGGCGATCTGCGCGGCATCGCGCGTGCCGTGCTGCTGTCGCGCCGCACGATGCGCGACATCCGCCAGAATCTGCTGTTTGCATTCGGCTACAACGCGCTCGGTGTGCCGCTTGCGGCCGGTGCGCTGTATCCCGTGTTCGGTTGGTTGCTGTCGCCGATCATCGCGAGCCTCGCGATGAGCTTCTCGTCGGTGTCGGTCATCAGCAACGCGCTGCGCTTAGGCAATGTGAAGCTGTGACCGACGACGCGGCGATCAGTGTTTGACGATCACGGTCTCGAGATACTCGCCCGGTACCACGAGCGAGCGGCGACCGCCGATGTTCAGCCGCTCGAGCAGCCCGGTGATGTCGGCCTCGAGCGCTTTCTGACCCGTGGGCGGCAGAGCTGCGAACGCTTTGTGCGTGGGGCCGTAGAAGTCGCGGAAGATCTGGACCCAGTGCGCCGCGGATTCGTAACGAAAGTTGAAGACGCGGCGCTGGCAGCGGATGTCCGCCGCTTCGGGTCCGAACAGCTGCACGATGTGCGGCTCCGCGCCCCACAGCGCCGGCGACGCGAGGCCCGCGGGCGGCGGTAAGTGCTTGCCGATGACCTTGAACAGCTGGCCGATGAAGCCTTCCGGCGTCCAGTTGGCCATGCCGATGCGGCCGCCGCTGAGCACGACGCGCAGCGCTTCGGCCGCGGTCTTGGCGTGATCCGGTGCGAACATCACGCCGAACGTCGAGAGTGCGACGTCGAACGTGCCGTCGGCAAAAGGTAGCGCCTCGGCGTCGGCTTCCTGGAAGCGTACGTCCAAGCCCTCCGCACGGGCGCGTGCCGCGCCTTTCTCGAGCAGTTGCGGCACGTAGTCGGTCGATGTGACGTACGCGAAGCGGCGCGCGGCGGCCAGCGTCGCGTTGCCGTTGCCGGCGGCGATGTCGAGCACGCGCTCGCCGGCGCATACGTCCGCGGCTTCGGCGAGAGTTTCGCCCACGATTTGTAGCGTAGTGCCGATCACGGCGAAATCGCCGCTGGCCCACGTGGCCTGCTGCTTGGTCTTGATGGCGAGTAGATTCGGGGCGGTAGCAGTCGGGACAGTTTCTTTTGCGGCGGACATGCGAGTCTCCTCGAGTGGTGTTGACGGCGCGCATTGTTGGCCTGCGCCGCTGCTCGGTCCTTGCTCCTGAGTCCGGGCGGTTTGTCCGCCAGTCCGAGGTTGCGTTTTGAAGGCCCAAGCGGCTTCGCGGCTCTGCCACAATGCGTTCGACGTTTGAGATGGAGCAGACGCCGATGAGCCAAGACACTCTTTCCGACGTGCTACGCACCGTACGCTTGCGCAGCGCCGTGTTCTATTTCGTCTCGGGCGAAGGCGATTGGGTGGCCGAAGCGCCGGCATCCTCGGAAATCGCAGGCGTCGTGATGCCCGACGCGGATCACGTGATCGAGTATCACGTTGTGACGTCGGGCGAATGCTGGGCGGCGATCGTCGGCGAGCAGCCGCGCAAGCTGAAGCAGGGCGACATTATCTTGCTGCCGCAGGGCGACGCGCACGTCGTGTCGAGTGCGCCCGGCATGCGCGCGACCGTGGACGTCGAATCGCAAGTCGAGATGCAGCCCAATCAACGGCCATTTCGCGTGCACTACGCGAACGGCGGGAGCCCCGTTTCGGTTCATCCCCACAACGACGGTCCGGCATTCAGAGCGTCCGATACCGGTACCACGCTCGTATGCGGATTCATCGGCGTCGACGCTCGGCCTTTCAATCCGTTGCTCGCGACGCTGCCGCGGCTGCTGCACCTGCCAGGCTCCGGCGGACGCAGCGAGCAGTTCGCGCACCTCGCCGCGGAAGAGTCTGCGCGCAAGAGGCCTGGCGCCGAGGCGTTGCTCGAGCGCTTGAGCGAGATGATGTTCGTCGATGCGATTCGGCGCCACGTCGAGCAGCTGCCGGACCAGTCGACCGGCTGGCTCGCAGGGTTACGCGACCGCTTCGTCGGTCGCGCGCTCGCGTTGCTACACGACAAACCCGCAGCCGAGTGGACGGTCGAGGAGCTGAGCCGCCAGGTCGGCCTCTCGCGCTCCGCGTTCCACGAGCGGTTCGTCGAGCTGATCGGTCAGCCGCCCATGCAGTACCTGACGCAGTGGCGCATGCAGGCGGCGTCGCGACTGCTGCGCGATACGCGCGCGAGCGTCGCGTCCGTCGCGCTCGACGTGGGTTACGACTCCGAAGCCGCGTTCGCGCGCGCATTCAAGCGCGCGGCCGGCGTGCCGCCCGCGGCGTGGCGGCGGCAGCAAGATGGCGCTAATCGCCCGGCGACAGCAACCCCGCTAGAACAGCTGTGACGATCGTTGCCGCGACGTCTGGCTCTTCGCAGGCGACCACGATCCACGAACGACTGCGCATCAAAAACGTAGCCTGATTCCCGCGACGAGCCGCGTGTCGTTCGGGTCGTGGCCTGCCGCGCGCGCGAACTCCGCCGTGCCGCCAAGTTTGCGTTGCGCGACGAGCCCGACGTAGGGCGCGACTTCGCGCTTCAGTTCATAGCGCAGTCGCAGGCCGATCTCGGCGTCGGCGAGCCCGGCGCCGATACCGTGTGCAGCGTCGCGTTCCGCGTACCAATTCAGCTCTGCGAGCGGCGTCAGAATCAACCTGTTCGTCACCAGCAGCTCGTAGTGGCTCTTCACGCGCAGCGCCGCGCGGCCGCCTTCGCCAACATACGCCGTGGCCTCGAGGTCGACGCGATAGGGTGTCGTGCCGTGGACACCGACGGCTGCCCAGCCTTGCGTGGGGCCGGGCTCGAAGTCGCCGCGCACGCCGGCAAGCAGCTCCCACCAGCGTGCGAAGCTCTTGCCCCACAGCAGCTCGAGCTCTGCGCGCTGCGTGTCGCCGGACAGTCGCTCTCCCTCGGTGCGGATCCAGAACTTCGTGAGCGATTTGCCGACCCACGTCTCGAGATCCCAGCGCTGTAGGCTGCCGCCGTTCGTACGCTGAGTCTCGAAACGATCGAGCAGCACGAGCTTGTTCAGCGGATCGTCGAGCATCGCATGTTCGACGTGCATGCCCGCGAGGTCGGGGAATGCGGCCGCGCGATCGGCTTGCGTGACCGGCGGCGCTGCGTACGCCGCGGACGGCTGCTCGTGGATTGCGTGTTCCGCAGGTTCCGCGTGCTCGTGTTGAGCGGCAGCGAGCAGCGGGCACACGAGCCAGAGCGCCGCGATCGCGGCCGCGACTGCGGCACGACAGGCGAGTACGGTGTCGTTACACATCGACGCGCACCTCTCGGAACATGCCGTTCATGTGATACAGCAGGTGGCAGTGATACGCCCAGCGGCCGAGCGCGTCGGCCGTTACGCGATATGAACGCTGCGTGCCGGGAGGGATGTTCACCGTGTGCTTACGCACGAGAAACTCGCCGGCCTCGTCCTCGAGGTCGCTCCACAATCCGTGCAAGTGGATCGGATGCGCCATCATCGTGTCGTTGACGAGTTTGAAGCGCACGCGCTCGCCGTAGCGCACCGCGATCGGGTCGGCGTTTGCGTACGGCACGCCATCGAACGACCACATGAAGCGCTCCATGTGGCCCGTGAGATGCAGCTCGATCGTGCGCTCCGGTTCGCGGCCGTCGGGATCTGCGAACAGCGAGTGCAGATTCGCGTACGTCAGCACGCGCCGGCCGTTGTCGCGCAAGCCTACGCCGGGATCGTCGAGCCGCGGCGTCGGTGCGGCGGCCTGCATATCGATGCCGGGGTTGCGCCGCTCGCTCGGCGGGTGAAGGGGTGGATCGCCGGGCATGACCATGCCGGGCATCGCTGGTCCGCCCGGCATGCCGGCCATGTGGTGGCCCATGTCGGCCATGCCGAGGTACACGATGCGATCGAGTTCTGGAACTGGCGCTTCGAGCCCTTCCCGCACCGCGAGTGTGCCGCGCGCATAACCGCTGCGGTCGATCGATTGCGCGAAGATCGTGAACGCGTCGGCGCCTGCGGGCGTCACGAGCACATCGTAGGTCTCGGCCGCGGCCATGCGGATCTCGTCGACAGTGACCGGGTGAACGTACTGGCCGTCCACCGCGACGACGGTCATCTCGAGACCCGGAATGCGCACGTCGAACGTCGACATCGACGAGCCGCTGATGAGCCGTAACAGCACGCGCTCGCCCGGCGCGAACACGCCGGTCCAGTTGCCTGCCGGCGTGCGGCCATTTGTCAGGTAGGTGTACGTCGCGCCGCTCACGTCGGCGAGATCAGCCGGCGACATGCGCATGCGCGCCCATTCGCTCTGCGCGGCGCGCGTCGCCGCGAGCCCGTCGCGCCGTACGTCACGTGCGTAGTCGCCGATCGTGCGCTTCTGATAGTTGAAGTAGTCGGCCTGCCGTTTCAGTTTCAGATACAGCGCCATCGGTTCGCGATCCGTCCAATCGGAGAACAGCACGACGTGCTCGCGGTCGTATGCGAACGGCGCGGGTTCACGCGGCTCGATCACGATTGCGCCGTATAGCCCCGTCTGTTCCTGAAAGCCCGAGTGCGCGTGGTACCAATACGTGCCGCTCTGGCGTAGCGGGAAGCGATACGTGAACGTCTCGCCGGGCGGGATACCGTGAAAGCTCAACCCCGGCACGCCATCCATGTTGGCTGGCAGCACGAGGCCGTGCCAGTGCAGCGACGTGGGCTCGGCAAGCTCGTTCGTTACGCGAATGGTGGCAGTGTCGCCTTCGCGCCAGCGCAGCAGCGGCGCCGGCAACGAGTCGTTGATGACGGTAGCCATGCGCGGTTTGCCCGTGAAGTTCACGGGCGCGGCGCCGATCCGCAGTGCGATGTCGGCGCCGCGTAGCGTCGCGACGTTGGCAACCCCCGCTTGCGCCGCGCGCAGTTGCCGCCCCACAAGGCCAATCGCGGTACTGGCGCTCAGGCCTTCGATGAATCTGCGTCGCGAGAAGCGGTGGTGAACGCCGCGGACGGCGAATGGGTCGGACATTGTCGTACTCCTTCGATCCATGAACGAGGTGGAGAACGCGCGGCGCGAATGCGCCCGCGTCACCGTCGTTCTAGATCAGGAGCACGCAGTGACGGATGTACAGCGGAACGGAGGCGGGCGGAGCGGTGCCTAGCGGGATGTGAATGAGCGGCGGCACGGCGCTCGGGGCGGGCGGCGCGTAGCTTGCGACGACCCACACGAAACTCGAGTCGGATGACGCCGGCGCCCACACGGGGGGCGCGCTGGCGACGCTGCAGTCGACGCTTGCCACGTTACCGGCCTCGTGACCCCCCAGACAGTGCGGACAGTCGCCCGTCGGTAGCGGCAGCGGCGCGGTCTCGTGATGCGCATGATGCGCGTGAGCGGCGTGTTCGTGCTCGACGCCATGGCGATGCATGGTCGTGGGTGCAGCGCTCATCGCCGGGCAGGCCGCGCCCGTCAGCAGCGATGCGATCAGCACCGGCCACAGGCCGAACGCGATCGCTCGCCGCCCTCTGCGCAGCGCCATCAGCACGCCGTCACTGCGAATCAACATGGCACGAGTATAGACCCGGGAGCCGAGCCCAGCGTCAGATGAATGGCACTTCGTGCCGGTGGTAGCCGTTCGCCGGCCCGCTGGCTATTCTTGCCGCGCCTCTTCGACCAAAGCATTGCCCGGGAGCTCCATGAAGCACGTGAACGGTGTCATCGGCCTTATTGCCTTGCAGTTCGTGACGCAGGCAGCGCTCGGACAAGATCCACGCGGATCGCCGCAGCTGCCGAAGTTCCCGCAAGTTTATGAGACCGCCGATCTGAAGATCCGCGTGGTCAAGCTGGCGGATGGCTTGGCCAATCCGTGGAGCATGGCCTGGCTGCCGAACGGCGATCTCTTGATCACCGAGCGCGCCGGGCGGCTACGAGTGTTCCGCGATGGCAAGCTCGACCCCGCGCCGATCACGGGCGTGCCCGAGGTGAAGATCACCACGCTCGGCGGCTTGCTCGAGGTGCTGCCGCACCCGAAGTTCGCGCAGAACGGGTTCATCTACTTGACCTACTCGAAGGCGGGCGAAGGCAACCTTTCGACCACCGCGCTCGCGCGTGGCAAGCTCGTCGGCAAGGAGATCCAGGACCTCAAAGACATTTTCGTCGCGAAGAACTGGAGCAATTCACCGACGAACTTCGGCGGCCGCATGGCGTTCGGCAAAGACGGCATGCTGTATCTCACGGTGGGCGAGCGACAGGAGCAGGATCGCGCGCAGAATACGAAGGAACACGGCGGCAAAGTGCTGCGCGTGCGCGACGACGGCAACGTCCCGACCGACAACCCATTCTTCGGTAACAAGGCGTATCTGCCCGAGATCTACTCGATCGGGCATCGCAGTCCGCAGGGCCTCGCGTTCCATCCGGTGACGGGCGAGCTGTGGGAAGACGAGCACGGGCCGCTTGGCGGCGACGAGATCAACATCGTGAAGGCCGGCAAGAACTACGGCTGGCCGCTCGTGACTTTCGGCCGCGACTACGACGGTAAGAAGGTCAGCGATCTGCAAACGCGCGCCGACTTGGAGTCGCCGTTCATGTTCTTCGTGCCGTCGATCGCGATCTCGGGGCTCACCTTTTATACGGGCGACAAGCTTGCGGCGTGGAAAGGCAATGCGTTCGTCGGCTCGATGATGGAGGGGCGCACGAAGTGGACGGGGCACATTCGGCGCATCACATTCGCCGACGACGGGTCGCCTATCCAACGCGAGCCGATCTTGCGCGAGCTGCGGCAACGTATTCGCGACGTGCGCCAAGGGCCGGACGAGCTGCTCTATGTGCTAACCGATCAGAATCCTGGTGTGTTGCTGCGAATCGAGCCGGCAGAATAGTCCGCGCATCGCGTGGCGGCGGGCCGGGCTCAGCGGTAGAGTTTGAGGTTGAGGTACGCGGCTTCCACGTTGTACGCGCGCAGGCGCTCGTAGTTCGCCCAGTCCTTGTAGCGCTCGAGTGTCACCGTGCGCTTCAACTGGTCAAGCGATTTGCCCGCGGCCATGCCGGCTGACACCTGATCGCGCAGGTACTCGAAGTATTCGCGCGTTTCGCGCACCGCAGATTTGTCGAGCAGCGGCGTGCCGTGCCCCGTCAGCAGTACGTCGAAGTCCAGCGCCTCGACCGCCTTGTACGACTTGATCCATTCGGCGAGCGGATTGCCGTCGAACGGGCCGCAGGCACTCGGCAGCGAGTGGACGTTGTCGTTCACCAGCGCGTCCGCGACGAACTCCGTCACGAACACCGCGCGCTCGCTCGGGAAGTAGAGCACCGTCGCGTCGTCGGAGTGGTTGAGGCCGGGGTGGATGAGCTCTACGACTTTGCCGCCGAGCTGGATGCGCATGCGGTCGGAGTACAGCACCGTCGGTTTGACGACGTACGCGAGTAGCTCCTGCGGCGTCGCGATGCCGTCGTGGTTGCGATCGATGGTATCGAAGAAGCCGATGAACATGCCGCAGACGCCGGGGCGCGTCTTGGTGGGAATATCGATTTCGTCGCGATCGATGACTCCGTTGTCGTTGCGATCGATCATGTCTCCCGGCATATGGGGATAGCGGCCGTCGAGATTGCGCGCCATGTTCTCGTGGCCCACGAAGGTGGCAGTCGCAGCGAACGCGCCGCCGCCCTCGGCGTGATCGAAGTGGCTGTGGCTATAGATCACGTACCGCACGGGCTTGCCCGGGAACTGCTTGTCGAGCTCGCCCTTCAGCCAGTCCGCGAATCCGACGTTGATCGGATCGCCGAGCACGATGCCCGTCGGAGTCACGAGGAATGCCGTGTACCAATTGCCGTTGCGAGCCCGGTACAGATCGCCTTTGACGTGAATGATCTCGCGAACCGGCGCGCGTGGCGCCGGCGGCGTTTGGGCCTCGGCCGTGCCGTGCAAACAAACGAACACGAGAGCGGCCAGCAATACCAACGGCTTCGAATGCACGGCGGAACCTGCGCGGAGTGTCTCGATGGCCGCAGAGTATGCCGCGACGGGTCGCGCGCGTGCTACCCGCGCGTTGGCGCGCCCGCGGCCGGTCGGCGCCAACGCTTCAGCAGGAGCGCGCCGAGCAGGCCGGGCAACATGAGCCACGACACTGCGCCGCCGCCACCATGACCGCCGGAATCTTCCACGATGCCGTCGCGCGCGCTGTCTTCGAGCGGCAGCACGGAGAACTCGGGTGACTCGCTGGGGCCGTACTCATCGAGCAGGGTGCTGTCGGCGGCGTCGTGCAGCTCGATCAGCACGTCATACTGGCCCGTCGAGTAGCCCGACACGAGGTCCGCCTCGATCTCGTAGTCGTCGTCCGGGTTGCTGCCGAACACGGTGAAATTCTTTGTTGTGTACAAGAGCTCCCACGCCTTGCCGTCGGCGCTCACGTAGATCTGCGCGTAAACGACCGACGACGTGAACAGCGTGTCCGCGTCGAGACGCACGCGCAGATGATGAAAGTAGCCATCGCCGTCGTGGTCGGAGAAGAGGTCGGTGGTGGCGTCATAGACGTAGGTGTCGCCGTACGCCGATTTCGTCGAGCTGAATGCCTTGCTCCGCACGGCTACACGCGGTTTCTGCGGAATGTCGGCGGCTGGGCGGCGCGTGGTTTCAAAACCGTTGGGGTTGCGCAGCTCGTCGGCGGCGTGATCGCCGGCAAATCCTTCGCTCGTGCGTGTGACGCGCTCATCGCCAGCACTCGCTTCCTGCGCGTGCGCAGCACTCGCCGCCACCGCCAGCGCGGCGACGGCTAACGACGGCAACAGGGATGCGTTCATGTTCGGCCCTCCCGGCACGACAGTGCCGATGGGCGACATTGAGCGACACCTAGGCTGAACCGCAGCTGAGGAGGGGAGCTCGGAGGCGGATGCGGCTGCGCGGCCCGAACTATGGAAAACGGCCGGGCGCGAACGCCCGGCCGTCGATTGGAGTCGAGACGAGTGACGCTACTTGCGGGGCGCCGGTGGCGCGCCCGGCGACGGGCCCGCGGAGATGGGTAATGCGCCGACGTTATCCTTGAACAGCTTGTCCATCGCCTGAACTTCCGCCACGGCCGCGTTGTTGCGCAGCACGGCCGCCGACTTGATCGAGGGGGCGGCTTTGTCGCCGCCCGCGACATTCAGCTCGCCCTGCACGCACTGCGTGTACGCTTCCATTCCCTGGCGGTACTGCATGAAGGCCGCGCGCAGGCCGTCTTCCTTGCCCACGTTGTTTTCCTTCGCCGGAATCAGCGGGAGCTTGGGTATTTCGCAGGCGCCGGCAGCGCCGGCTACGGCTACGAGAAGTCCCGCGACGAGAGTCTTGGTCATGTTCATATTTTTCCCCCGGACCGACGCGGTCCTGACGTTGAGCGATAGTCTACACACAGGTGCCCCCGTCTAAGCAACGTCGCCGCGCGCCGACAGGGGTGCGGGTTAGAGCTGCCGCTCCATGCGGACGTGCTCGATGCCGGCCTCGTCGAAGGGCGCGCTCGTGACGATGTAGCCCAACTGCTCGTAGAGCGGCACGGCGGAGCGCTGCGCGTTACACCACACGCTGCGCAGGCCGCGATCGCTGGCGATTTCGTGCAGGCGCTGCAGCAGCGCGCTCGCGACGCCGCGGCGGCGATGCTCGGCCAGCACGGCTACGCGACCGATCTTGCCGCCGAGCGCGAGATCGAGCCGCGCCGTGCCGATCGGCGTGTTGCGCTCGAGCGCGAGTAAGTGCAGGCAATGGGCGTCGCGGTCGTCGAATTCGAGGTCTTTCGGGATGCGTTGCTCGAGCCAGAACACCGTCTCGCGCACGAGCTTGATGGCGGGGAAATCCGCGTCGAGATCGGCCGCGCGAATCTGCAAGCGGAGGTCAGCAGCAGGAGCAGCCGCGTCCTGGGCCATGGCCTTCGGCGAGCACTCGGCCCGCGGAATCCGCCACCGTGAGCGCCAACGTGCGGCCGTCCTCGAGCTCGAGTGTGATGTTGGCGCCGACGAGCGCCGCGGCGTCGGCCACGCCGTCGAGTGTGACCGTGCCTTCGATGCGATGCACGCCCGGCACCGGCAATCCCGAGGTCGCCATGCCCTGATAGCGCGCGATCCGATACGGAATCGAACCGAAGGTGCCATTGCGCCAGCGCAGCGAGCCGACGCCGGCATATTGTTCGACGAGTTGCATGCGAAACGCTCCTGGCCGCGGGGCGGTGGCGTCGCGGCTTCTGCATTCTAACGTCGTTTCGCAGCGGCCGGGCATTCCTATAAGCTGGCTGCACGATAGCCTGCAGGAGCCGAACCATGCGCTGGAAGGATTTGCGCCGCAGTGACAACGTCCGCGACGAGCGTGGTATGGGCGGGGGTGGTGGCGGACGGCTGCCGTTCGGCGTGGGGCGAGGCGTCGGTGGCGGCATCGGCGCCATTGCGCTGTTGGCCGTCGCGTACTTCGTCGGTGGACCCGATGCCGTGTTGCAGCTGCTGAACAGCGGCGGCGGTGTCGCGCCGAGCGCTCGCGAAGGCGCGCCATTGACGGCGACCGACGACGAGAGCCAGTTCGTCTCCGCAATCCTGGGCAGTACCGAGGACGTGTGGGGCGAGATTTTCGCGCAGCAAGGCCGGCGTTATACGCCGCCTCTGCTCGAGCTTTTCGACGGGTCGGTGCAGTCGGCGTGCGGGTCCGCCGGCGCAGCTGCCGGGCCGTTCTATTGCCCCGGCGACCAGCGCGTGTACCTCGACACGTCGTTCTTTCGCGATCTTGCGCGGATGGGCGGCGCCGGCGACTTCGCGGCCGCGTATGTGATTGGCCATGAGGTGGGCCATCACGTGCAGACCTTGCTCGGCACGTCGGATAAGGTGCATTCGGCACAGCAACGCGGTAACGAGGCGGCGGGGAATCGATTGCAGGTGGCCATGGAGCTACAGGCCGATTGCTTCGCAGGCGTGTGGGCGTTTCACGCCAACCAACGCAACAATGTGCTCGAGCCTGGCGATGTCGACGAAGGGCTCGCGGCGGCTGAAGCGATCGGCGACGATCGGTTGCAGAGCAATGCGGGCAGACGCGTAACGCCGGATTCCTTCACCCACGGTTCGTCCGCGCAGCGCCAGCAGTGGCTGCGGACCGGCCTCATGAGCGGTGACCCGGCGGCGTGCGACACGTTTCGTTAGTCCGGCAATAAAGTGACAGCAACGATGGACCATCGCTTGATCGACGGCCGTGCCGTGCGCGACCGAATCCTGGGCGAAGTCGCCGCACGCGTCCGCGCTGGCGCGATGAAGCACGCGCTCGGCAAGCTCGTGTCTATCAGCATCGGCGAGCACAAGGAAGTCGGCGTCTACGTGCGCGGGCAGGCGAACGCTGCGAAGAAAGTCGGCATTCCGTTCGAGGAACAGATGTGGTCGAGCGCGCTCACGCAGGAAGAATGCAAAGCGCGGCTCGTGGCCATGAACGACGACGAGCACGTGCTAGGCGTGATTTTGCAGCGCCCGATACCGAAGCACCTGCAGGGGCGATCCCTTGCGTCCGCGATTCATCCGCTGAAGGACATCGAGGGCATGAACCCGGCGTCGATCGGCGACATCGTCTACAACGACATGGGGCTCGCCCCATGCACTGCAGCCGCTTCCGTCGAGTTGATCAAGGCAACCGGGTTGGACCTGCACGGCCTGGAGGTCGTGATGATCGGTCACTCGGAAATCGTGGGTAAGCCGGCGGCGTTCATGTTGATGGCCGAGGGCGCGACGGTGACGGTGTGTCACCACCTCACGCGCTCGGTCGCGGCGCACTCGCGACGCGCCGACGCCGTGCTCGTCGCCGTGGGCAAACCGAAGTTCCTCGGCCCCGACATGGTCAAGCCCGGCGCCGCAGTCATCGACATTGGCATCAATCAAATCATCGGGCCCGATGGCGAGCCGATGATCGTCGGTGACGTCGACACCGAGAGCGTGAAGGAAGTGGCGAGTTGGGTCACGCCGGTGCCGGGCGGCGTCGGCCCGGTCACCGTGGCGATGTTCATGCGCAATGCCATCACTGCGCATGAGAAGCAGCTCGCTGCCGGTTGGTTGCGCTAGCTGGCCGTCAACGCGGCCTTGTTTGCCGTCAGGAACTCCTGAACCGACGTTGGTGCCTTGCCCGTCAGCGCCTGCACCGTGGGCGGCGATACGTTGTGGTAGCCGTGCGCGCCCTGCTCGTTGAAGTTCAGCAGCGCGTCGATCAGGAACGGCGGCAGCTTCGCGGCCTCGAGAATTTTCGCGTGCTCGGCGCGCGTCACGGCCACGTGCCGCAGCGATTTGCCGGTCAGCTTGCTCGTGAGTGACGCGAGCTCGTCCTGCGTGATGGGCGCCGGCCCGGTCACGTCGAGAACGCGCCGGCCGTTGAAATCGGACGCCAGCGCCGCCGCGTCGGTGCGCGCGCAGTCTTCGCGCGTCACGTAGTTCACAGCGCTCTTGCCGACAGACGTCGTGAGCTGCCCAAACTTCAGCGCCGTGCCGAGCGTGCCGAGCAGGAACTCGGTGTACAAATGATGGCGCAGGATCGTCCACTCGAGCGGGCTCGCGGCAAGCGCCACCTCGGTCCAGTAGTGGTCATTGATCAGCGAGCCGCCGGGTGTGGGGTAGGGCGATGGCGCCGACGTGTAGATGACGTGCTTCACCTTGGCATCGACCGCGGCTTGGATGGCGGCGCGATGCTGGCGCAAGCGCGCGCCTTCGGGGAACAGGTCGCCGGTGCTGATCAGCAGCAGCCGCTCCGCACCCGCGAAGGCGGTTTTCAGCGTGCTCGGGTCGTTGAAATCCGCTTTGCGGACCTCGACGCCGCGCTTGGCGAAGTCGGCGAGCTTTTCTGGCGCGCGGGTGGTGGCGATAATCGGACCGGCGTTGGCTTCGAGCAGTAGCTCGACGACTCGGCGGCCGAGATTGCCGGCGGCGCCGGTGACGAGTAGGGGTTTGCGGGAATTGGCCATGAAAACTCTCGTTGCCTGGGTGGGGAGGCGGTCATTCAGCGCGCGCGGCGGCACGACGGTCAAGAACCAATGCCCATAACGTTGTTCGCTTTCCGACTTTGGAGACGACCGATTTGTAACCAGACTGCAGCCGCAATGTCGTCAGCGTTTCGGAATACTGTCTTTCGGTGGCGGGCGGTGACTGCGACGCCTTGGGCGCTACTGGCGCTCGTCGCTTGCATGGCCGCAAAAGCCCAGTCGGCCGACGATGCGCCGCTCGTCGCGCTCCGCTTCCAGCAACGCTCGCGACTCGAAGCCATCGACAACAATCCGCGCGCAACCGTCGGCTCGTCAGATCAGGCGCTCGAGCTGCAGACGAGCATGTTCGTGGACGTTGGCCGAGGCAAAGTTCGTTTCTCGGGCGAGCTGCAGGACGCGCGTACGGAGCTGAACGACTCATCATCGCTGGTCAGCACAAGTCTCGTGAACACGCTCGAGCCGTTGCAGGCGAATCTCACCTGGAATTTGTCCGACATGCTCGACGACGGGCACACGGGCTCGTTGAAAGTCGGGCGCTTCACCATGGATGTCGGCCGCAGGCGCCTGGTCGCGCGCAGCGGGACACGTAACACGATGAGCTCATTCACGGGTGTGGACTGGCAGTGGCGCGGCAGCGACGGCCGCAACGCGCAGGTGTTCGTCGTGACTCCCATGCGGATTCTGCCGACGGATCGGGCGTCGCTGCTCGCGAACGACGACGAGCTCGATCGCGGCAATCGCGACACGACGTTCCGCGGCGCGTTCTATCAGTTTCCGGCGCTGAAGAGCCGCGACCTGCTCGAGGTGTATTGGGCCGGCATCGACCAGGGCAACCGCCCGCAGAACGACTCGCTGCCGCGCGACTTCGACTCGGTGGGATTTCGCGCGTCTCGGCCGACCGCGGCCGGCAAGTGGAGCTATGAAGTCGAAGCCGTGCTGCAGTACGGCAAGTCGAGCGCGACCGCGGCCGGCATCACGCGTCGTGGCCTCGATCACGACGCCGAGTTCTATCACGCGGAATTCGGCTACGCGTTCTCGGGCAAGCTGTCGCCCGTGTTGCTGGTTCAATACGACCGCGCGAGCGGCGATCGCGATCCGTTCGACGGTCGCAACGACGGCTACGACACCTTGTTCGGCGAACGGCGGTTCGACTTCACTCCGCAGGGCATTTATGGGGTGTTTGCGCGCGGTAATCTGCGTACGCCGGGCGTGCGCCTCACGTTCGTCCCGTGGCAGCGCTGGCAGACGACGTTCAGCTATCGAAAATTCGAGCTCGACTCGACCCGCGACGCGTGGGCTGGCGTGGGCCTGCGGGACCTCACGGGCCGGGCGGGACGCTCGATCGGCCGGCAGCTCGAAGGCATCTTTACGTGGAACGCCATCCCGAAGCGGCTGACGTTCGAGACGGCGTTCGCGAAGCTGTGGGCTGGCCGCTTCTTCCGCGACACGGAGGGCGCGGGCTTTCGCGGCAACCCAACGTTCGTCTACCTGATGACCACGACGAGCTTCGGCGGCCCCGGTCGCTGACAAACGCCGACGCAAAAACAGAACCCGCCGCGGTTGCCCGCGACGGGTTCTGTGTCGTGAGACGAAAGGGGCCTAGTGACCGGCGTGCGAAAGGTCCTGCACGGCCTTCAGAGCCTGATTCACGTTTTCGTCCGGCGCGATGCCGCCGATCGTGGCAGCCACCTTGCCGTCCGGCGTCACGATAAACGTCGTGCGCTCGGTGAAGCCGTGGCCGATCTCCTTGCCGCGGGTATCCGTCATGCCGGCGCGACCGTCACGCACCATGAGCTGGTAGGACTTCGCGATGGCGCCGTCGGTGTCGGAGGCGACCGGCAGCTTGCCGGCGCAGTAGGCCGGATCCGCCGAGAAGTCGTTCAGGCGCGCGATGCTGTCGAGCGACACGCCGATCACGGTCGACTTGGCCGCGTTGAACTTGTCCATGTTCTCCGCGAACGTGTGCGCCTGGATGTTGCAGCCCTGCGTGTACGCTGACGGATAGAAATACACGACCACCGGGCCTTTCTTCAGAGCATCGGCGAGCGAGTACGAGAACTCTTTGCCCGCGAGCGACGCTTGCGCTTTGAACGCCGGCGCCGCGTCGCCCTTGTTCAATGCAGCGGCGACCGGAAGCGCAACAACGGCGGATGCCAAGCCAGCGAGAAGCAATCTGTTCATGGGTTCCCCTCGGAATGAGAATGGGTTGCGGACTCGCATCATCGTGACAAGGCACGGGCTGTCGCGCAAGCCCAGGGCCGCCGCACGGTGCCTGGCCGCCGGCCGCGGCGTGGCTGCGGGCTCTATGGCCGCTTAACCGTACCCGACGCCGACGATGTAGCGCTGCAGTTGAGTGATCGTGAACTCCTGGTCGGCGATCGTCTGTTTGACGAGGTCGCCGATCGAGATCAGGCCGATCACACGTTTTTGATCCACGACGGGCAGGTGGCGGACGCGCTTCTCGGTCATGACGCCCATGCATTCGTCGACGGTGCGATTGGGCGCGACGCAGACGACCTGCGCCGTCATGATGAGGCGAACCGCTGAGTCTTTCGACGAGCGTCCGGCCAACGCCACTTTGCGTGCGTAGTCGCGCTCCGTCAGGATGCCGACGAGGTGTTCGTCGTCCAGCACGAGCACCGCGCCGATCTCGTGCTGTGCCATGACCCCGAGCGCCGCGAGCACCGTATCGTCCGGCCGCACCGCGTGGACCTCGTGCCCCTTAGATCTCAAGATGTCGTGAGCCGTGTGCATCGAACGTCCCCTTCGGATCTGTCGATACGTAAGCCGCAGAATCGAGAGCTCGAACCGCTTGAGTGTGCGCCCATTTTACGGCGCAGGCGAGGGCCAACGGTGATTGCGGACACGCGTGGTGGCTGGCGGTAACATTGGCGGCAAATAATTCGTTCGCAATCGTCGAGAGGGGAATCTCCATGTGGCAGCGTAAGGTTCTGGTCGCAGCGATCTCTGCGTTCGTGGCGGCCTCTGCGGCGGCGCAGCAGAGCGTGCCGATGCGCAACGGCATCCCCGTCGCGCCTAAAGGTATCGTTGTCGCGCCTTTGGGTGCCGGCCCTTTCACCTACCATACGGCCGAGGGGCAGGACATTCGTGTGGTCATCGTCGCTCGGGGGCTGAAGCACCCATGGAGCATTGCGTTTCCGTCTGCCAACGACATGCTCGTGACCGAGCGCACCACCGGTCAATTGCGCGTGATCCGCGGCGGCAAGCTCGATCCGCAGCCCGTAGCCGGAGTGCCGATGATCCGTGTGCAGGGGCTCGGCGGTTTCGGCGACGTCGTGCTGCACCCGCAGTTCGCGACGAATCACCTCGTCTATTTGAGCTACAACAAAGCGGCCGCCGAAAACCGTGCCGCGCTCGCGATCGCGCGCGGCACGTGGGACGGTCATGCGCTCAACAAGGTGAGTGAGATCTTCACGACAGCGGACACGGGCAGCTTGTCGCGCCTGGCGTTTGGTCGCGACGGTAAGTTGTACGCATCGACTGCCGGCGGCCAAGACGACGGTCCGCAGAACCCGATGAGCCTCGCCGGCAAAGTTCTGCGCCTGAACGACGACGGCAGCGTGCCGAAGGACAATCCGTTCGCGGGTAAGCCCGATCACAAGCCCGAGATCTACACGCTCGGCCATCGCAGCCCGCTCGCTCTGGTGGTGCATCCCGGAACGGGTCAGCTGTGGGAAAACGAAAATGGCCCGAACGGCGGCGATGAGATCAATGTTCTGAAACCGGGCGCGAATTACGGCTGGCCGCTCGTGAGCCTGGGCCGCACGTATCCCGGCCCGTGGCAGTCGAAGGGTTTTTCGAAGGAAGGGTTCGAAGACCCGATCGTGTACTGGACGCCGGCGATCGCCACCTCCGGCATGGCGTTCTACACCGGCAGCAAGCTGCCCAAGTGGAAGGGCGATGTGTTCGTCGGTGGCTTGCGCCAGGGCGAAATCCCGGGCACGGGTCACCTCGAGCGCATCCTGTTCAACGAGAACATGGAGGAGCTGCGCCGCGAGCAGCTGCTCACCGATCTACGCCAACGCATTCGCGACGTGCGCATGGGGCCGGACGAGCTGCTCTACCTTCTCACCGACGAGGAAGACGGCGCCGTGCTGCGCATCGAGCCAGCGAACTGATCCGATGCCTGTTGTCGATACCGGTGCAGGGCTCGCCGTGAGCGCGAGCGTCACGATTCCGGAAGCCGAGATCGAGTTCACCGCAATTCGTGCGCAGGGCGCGGGCGGGCAGAACGTGAACAAGGTTGCGAGCGCGGTGCAGCTGCGCTTCGACGCGGCGAACTCGAAGGCGCTACCCGAAGGTTGTCGGCACCGGCTGCTGGCGCTGCGCGATCACCGCATCGCAGCCGACGGCGTCGTCATGATCAAGGCGCAAGAGTTCCGCAGCCAGGAGCAGAACAAGGCGGCGGCGCTCGAGCGGCTGGCGGACATGATCCGCCGCGCGCTCGTGGTGCCGAAGGTGCGGCGTAAGACGAAGCCGACGCGTGCATCGAAAGAGCGCAGGCTCGACGGCAAAGCCAAGAACGCCAGGCGCAAACGCGAACGGCGCGCGGTCGACGACTAGGAGCGGGTAGAGGAATGGCGCGTTTCGATCTCGTGATTTTCGATTGCGACGGCGTGGTCGTCGACAGCGAACGCATCGTCCACGACGTGTTCGGCAACTTCATCCGCTCCCTCGGCGCGGACCTCGACTCGGCGCGCATGAACGAGCTGTTCCTCGGCCGGCGTTTAGTGGATTGCCTCGCGATCGTCGAAGGCATCACCGGTCGTGCGGCTCCGCCCGATGCGCTCGAGCGGTACAAGACCGAACGCGACCGCGTGTTACGTGAGCAAGTGCAGCCGGTCGAAGGTGTGCGCGACGTGCTCGAGGGCTTGAAGGTACCGTATTGCATCGCGTCGAGCGGCGATCACGCGAAGATGCGCACGACGCTCGGCACGACCGGCCTTCTGCCGCTGTTCGAAGGCCGTCTCACGAGCGGCACGGAAGTCGAGCACGGCAAGCCGGCGCCGGACGTGTTCCTGCTCGCGGCCGAACGCATGGGCGCGGCGCCGGCGCGCACGGCCGTGATCGAGGATTCGGTCAACGGCGTGCTCGCGGGCTACGCCGCGGGTATGACGGTGTTCGGATTCGCCGGGCTCGTGCCGGCCAAAGATCTGGCGGCAGCGGGCGCCACGCGCACGTTCACGCATATGCGCGACCTGCCGGCGCTAATCGGCTAGCGGAGTATTAGTGCCCCGCGCGGGCGTGGGTTTCGCGGCACTCGCGGCACAGGCTGTGCAGACGGTGGCGCGGCGAGATCACTTGGCGCACCGGCGTGCGCAGCCCGAAGCGCAGGCATCGGCTGCAGAGCAGCAGGTCCGAGACGAAGCTCAGGAAGGTTCGATCGACGTTCGCTGCCGGCTGTTGCACCGCATACACACCGTGACCGTGACCGCCAAAGAGTAGGCGGCCACGGCGACGATGTTCTGTGGTGCAGCGCTCAGTTCGTGAGCGGTGCGGCGTGCGGCGAGTGCGCCCTGTGGCGCGGTTCTCGGCGCGAGCGGATCAGGTCTGCGTGCCGACGATCTTGTCGCGCTGCGCAATCAGTTGGGAGTTCGTGAACTTCGAGACGTCCGCACGCAGCCCGGCCTGGTGGATGGCGGCGGCCGCGTCGAACGCCTTCGGATCTGCGATCCAGATCGTGATCGTGGCTACGAACGGCGGTGCGGCGCCATCGGCGCCCGGCTGACCACGGCGCAGCTCGAAACGCGCGATGGATTTACCGTACAGCTTCATGATGAGTGGCATGTGCTTGTTGACGTAGTAGTCGAAGTCAAAGTGCACATCGGCCGAGTTCGGGTACACGATCGTCATGCATTCTTGACCAACCGCGCCTTCCGCTTTCGCGGTGCTCGGGGCAACCGCGCCGAGTGTGGCGACAACGCAGGCGGCAGCGACGGTGCCCGCGCCGAGCAACACGTTGCGCCGATCTACGTTCACTTCGTGTTCTTCGTTCATACGTTGGAGCCTCTTGTGAGCGGTGGAAACGATGCCGTGGATTACTAAACCACGGCCGAAGCGCTTGTACAACCTTGGGATTAGCGCGGCAGCCACATCTCCAGCAGGTCGTGGTCGAGCACCCAATAGTGCAGCGCCGCCCCGAGCAGCGCGTGCGAAACGATGAGCGGCAGCAACCTGCGCGAACGGAAATAGCAGAACGACCATACGGAACCCGCGACGACGGTGGCGAGCATCACGGGCCAGCGGGGGAAGTGCACGGCCGCGAACGCGCAGGCTGCGATGGGAATCGCGAACCGCAGCGCGACGACCTGCAGCAGCCGGCCGAGTAGATAGAACTGGAAGATGTACTGCTGTAGTAGAGCCCACAGTACATATAGAGGCGCGGCGAGCAGCACGTGCCAGTTCAGGAATCGCGCCTGCCAAGGTTCGCCGGTTACGTGCGCGACGATGATGCCGACGCCCGCGAGCACGACGAGCGCGAGCACGGTGAACCCGCCGGCGAGCTGCCACGCCGCGTGGTTGCCGGGCGCCGAGGGCATGGGTGCGAGCGCCCACAGCCGCTGGCTGCGTCGCGTGCTCAACACGATCAACGCGACCGCCGTGCCGGCCAGCGTGAAGTCCACGTAAGGCGGGCGCACCTGCACGGTCGCTACGAACAGCAGCGCAAGCGCTCCGATCAACGAGAGCTCGAGAATCACGGAACGTTGCATGCCGACAGAATAACGCACGCGGTGCTTGACGGCCCGGTGGTGGGTCCGTAGCGTCGCGGCCAGTCGTGAGCGGGGGAGTGCAGTGACCGACAACAAATGGGACACGCTCGCGGCGGGCCATGGGTGCAGCTTCGATGCGCCGCGGGCCGACACGACCGCGGAGTGGGACGAAGTCGCGAAGCTCGGCGCGTCGACGTGGTACCTGCCGCACAATCAGACGTACCGTGGCCACGGCATCCTGGTTTTCGACCCACGGCACGCGACCCGGCTAGACCAGCTGACGAGCGCGGAGTGGAGCGCGTACGCGGCCGACCTGCAGCGTGTCGTGCGGGCGATCGTGGGCGTGTGCCGCCCCGATCACATGAACGTCGAATCGCTCGGCAACGTCATGCCACACCTGCACTGGCACGTGATCCCGCGTTACAAGGACGATGGGCGCTGGGGCGCGCCCATCTGGGCCGCGGATCTCGCGCAGCAGCCGAAACGGCAGCTCGCCGTCGACGATCACGCGAACCTGCTGGCGGCGCTGCGCGCGGCAATCGCCTGAGATGAATGCGGCCGCTCAGTGCGGCGCGAAATGGATCATCGGCTCGGCGGGGGTCGTCGGCACCTGCAACTCGAGATACGGCTTCTCGCTCGCCGTGTGACACGCGTGACAGCCTTCGAGCGTCGCACGATACGCCGCCTCGAATTGCTTGACGTCCTTGGCCATGATCGTTTCACCGAGCTTCGCGAGTTGCGTCTTTTCGAGGCCGTCTAAGAACGGCTCGAGCTCGAGGTTGCCGGTCGAGAGCTTGCGCACGGGCGTGATGCGCAGGGCCCAGCGCAGCCGACCCTTTGCGTCGCCGAAATAGAACTGTGCCAGGGGCCAGTTGCCCGCGTGCGCGGCGAACCAGAGGTTGTTGAAGTTGTAGGCGACCTGTGTCATCGCCACACTCTGGCCCGGCGTGATGCTCTTCAATCGTTCGATCTCCGCGCGCAATGCGGTGGGGTCGTTGTTTTCGGCATTGGTTGCAGGTGGCGCTTGCGCTTGCGATGGCGCCACGAGGCTCCACGCGAGCGCGAGCCCGAGAACCAATGATGGCGACAGCACGTGACGTAAACGCATGGCGGGCCTCCGTTGGGTTCCGACCAAGTGGAGCGTAACGCCCCACGCAGCGTCTGAACATAGGCGAGCGCGGGAGTTCTGGCTCAGGCTCAGGTAATCTGCGCACCCCGCCGCGCCGAGTGGTTTTGCCGTGCCGCTCGTGACTCGAGACAACATGCCGACGCGCGCCGACATTGAGGCGCTGTTCCGACTGGCCGCGCCGCTCGTGCTGATTCAGGTCGGCACCATGCTGATGGGTGTGGTCGACACGATGATGGTGGGGCGACTGTCGGCTGCGGCGCTCGCAGCGGCGGCGATCGCGAACGTCTACTTTTTCGCGTTCAGCATGTTCGGCGTGGGAGTGCTGTTCTCGCTCGATCCCATTGTGGCGCAGGCGCTTGGCGCGGGCGATGAGCTCGCCGTGCAGCGCGGAGTGCAGCGCGGGTTCCTGCTCGCGACGATCGTTGCCGTGCCGGTGTCGCTCGCGCTCCTTACAGTCCGGCCCGCCCTCGAACTCGCCGGGCAACCGGCCGACGTCGTCCCAGCCGCGGCCGGCTATGTGTACCGCACGCTCGCGTCGGTGTGGCCGTTCTACATTTTCATCGTGCTGCGACAGACGCTGCAGGCGCATCACCGTACCCGTGCGATCCTTGTCACGATCGTCGCGTCGAATCTACTGAACGCGGTACTGAACTACGTTTTGATCTACGGCGAGTTCGGGTTCCCCGCCATGGGCCTGAACGGTTCGGCGTGGGCAACGACCGTGAGCCGTTGGTTCATGGCAGCGCTGCTGCTGGTCCTCGGTTGGCAGCACCACGGCCAGTACCTCCGGCGCGCTGCCCCGAATCTGCTGGATGTGGCAGCGCTCGGCAGGATGCTGTTGCTAGGTGCGCCCATCGGTGCCCAGTTCGTGCTCGAGTCGAGCGTATTCGGTGTCGTGGGCCTGCTGATGGGCTGGCTCGGCGTCACGCAGGTCGCGGCGCATCAAGTCGTGTTGAACCTGGCGTCGCTGACGTTCATGGTGCCGCTTGGCGTGGCATCCGCGGCTGCCGTGATCGTCGGCCAGGCGGTAGGCCGCGGGGACGCCGACGGAGTTCGGCGCTCCACTATCGCGGCGCTGGCTGTGGGCGCGGGCTTCATGGCAGTGATGGCGGTGCTACTGATCGGGGCGCCGGAGTTCCTGGCGCGCGCATACACGAACGATGCGGGTGTGCTCGAACTGGCAGTGTTACTGATGCCGATTGCCGGAGTGTTTCAGGTGTTCGACGGCCTGCAGGTCGTGTCGATCGGCCTGCTGCGCGGTCTCGGCGACACGCACGTGCCCGTGATCGTGAATGTCGTGGGGTTCTGGTGCATCGGCATGCCGGTGAGCCTGACACTCGGCTTCGTGCTCGGTTACGGTGCCGTTGGGCTCTGGTGGGGGTTCGTCGTGGGGCTCGTCATCGTTGCCACGTTCCTAATCGTGCGTGTGCGCCAACACGAACATCGTGATTTCGCACGTGTGGTGATCGACGAGCATCGTCCATCCCCGTAACACTGCACCGAGTACACTAGCCCGACGCCAGACGGTCCGTCGTGGGAAGCGGTTCGTGCGCAGCGAAGGTGAACATCACAAGAATCTCGACGCGACGCTGAAAGGCGTCATCGCGTTGCTCGAGCGCCAGGCGCTCGTGCACCAGCTCGTGGCGCGTACCGATACCCGCAAACACGCGCTCGTGCAATCGCTCGTGGAGCGGCAGCACGCTGTCGAGCTCGAAAAGAAACTGAATAGCCTGCACCCGGCCGACGCCGCATTCGTGCTCGAAAGCGTGCGCCAAGAGCAGCGCATAGTGGCCTGGCTCTTGATTCGCCGCGAGCGGCGTGGCGCCGTGCTGCTAGAGCTCGCAGCGCCAATCAGGACGTCGCTCGTAGGGTTGCTCGAGGAACCGGAGCTCGTCGCGATCGGCCAGCAGATGGAGGCGGAGGACTTTGCCGACCTCGTGCAGGACCTGCCGCAGGAGCGCGTCGACGCCGTGCTTGCGCAGTTGAGCACGCACGAGCGCGCCGAGGTGCAGTCGGTGCTGTCGTTCCCCGAGGGCAGTGTCGGCGCGATCATGCAGCTCGAGGTCGTGACGGTTCGCGCCGACGTGACTCTCGAAGAGGCGCTCGCGTCGTTGCGCCGGCGCGGCAGCCTGCCGGCGCAGCTCACGTCGTTGACTGTCGTCGATCGCAACAACGTTCTGCAGGGCATGTTGCCGCTCGGTCGGTTGCTCGTGGGCGACGTCAATCTGCACGTCAACGAGGTCATGGACTCGGCCCCGACGTATTTTCTCACCAGCGACATCGACGACGAGGCCGCCGAGTCGTTCGAGCGTTACGACCTGATCTCCGCGCCGGTCGTGAACCTGCACAACCAGGTCGTCGGCATGCTGACCGTCGACGCCATGCTCGAGCACGTGAAGCAGGACTCGTTCAAGCAGGCGCTATCCCAAGTGGGCTTGAGCGAGGACGAGGACCTGTTCGCACCGATCTGGCAGAGCGGCCGCAAGCGCCTCGCGTGGCTCGGCGTGAATTTGCTGACCGCTTTCATCGCGTCGCGCGTGGTTGGCCGCTTCGAAGGCTCGATCGCGCAGCTGACGGCGCTCGCGGCCCTGATGCCCATCGTTGCGAGCATTGGCGGCAACACGGGCAATCAGACGGTGGCGCTCGTGATTCGCGGTCTCGCGCTATCGCAGTTGAACGCCAGCAACATGCTGTTCCTGCTGCGCAAGGAGCTCGCGATCGGCCTGATCAACGGCGCGATGTGGGGCATCGTGATGGCGTTCGCGACGCTGCTGCTCTATCACTCCGTTGGACTCGCCGGAGTCATGGCGTCGGCCATGGTGCTGAACATGCTGGTGGCATCGGTGGTCGGCGTCGCGTGCCCGTTGCTGCTGGAGCGCATGGGGCGCGACCCCGTCATGGGCAGTAGCATCTTGCTGACGGCCATTACCGACAGCATGGGCTTCCTTATCTTCCTATCCCTCGCGTCGGTGTTGCTGCTCTAGCCGTTACGACGGCAGAAGAACACCGGAACCGCCTGCCGATTTCGGCAAGTCTTTGTGCTTCGGCAGCGAGTCCACCATGTGCAGCACCGATTCGCCGTAGTGAATGTGCTCGCGCGGCCTGAAGTCGAGCGTCGGCAGCACTGCAGGGTACACGTCGACCAGCCGGGCCTTCGGGTGCTCGGTCAGCAGGTGGCCGCCGCAGGTCTTGCACCACTTGCGCGAGCTTTGTGGGGTCTTATTGAAGGTTGCGAGATGCTCGCCGCCAGCCGTGATCTTCACAGTGTCCGGGCGCCATAAGGAATAGGCGGTAAGTGGAGCGGCCGACCATTGTCGGCACGACTCGCAGTGGCAATAGCCCATGGCAACGGGGTCGCCTGTGGCTGTGATCGAGACGGCGCCGCAGAAGCAGCTGCCGCGATGAATCTTGGCGGTCATTCGGTGGGTCAGGCGATTCGAAGGGATGCCTACTATACCCGAGCGTGCGCGTGCGGCTCGTAGAACAGCGCGTTAATCGCATGGGTTAGCTGTTAACGAAACCGTTGTTAGCGTGACGTATGGCGCTTCAATGGCTACCGTGCGCAGCTCAGTGTCCCGAAGGCATCAGGTGCCGGTGCGGGCGCTTAAGCTGTCATAGCGAGGAAAGCCCATGCCAAGTTCGTGCAGTTCGAATCCGTTGCGTCTGCGAAGTTCCTTCATTGGTCTGACCGTCGCGCTTGCGGCCTCCATGGCGCCTGGAGTGGTGTTCGGCCAGGCGGCGCAGCGTCCCCCTGCTGCGAATAGCGCAGATACCGACCGTCAGGCGCTGATCGACCGCATAGAGATGCTCGAGAAACGCCTGAGCGACCTCGAGCAGACGGCGGTCCTGTCCGCGCCGAAGGTGCTGGTCAAGGAAGTGCCGGTGTGGGTCGACAAAGACGGCAATCAGTACGATCACGATGTCCCGGGCGCGAAGAAGACAATGACGTACGAGCGCGAGCTCGCACATCGTCGCCAGACCATCGAGGACGAGATCAACGACAAACTCGCTGAAGAGAGCGCGAACGGCATCAGCGTTGGTGTGAACAACGTGACCACGCTGCAATTGGCGAAGCAGACGCGCGGCGCAGACACTATCGCGGACGGACACGCCTACGGTTTGTCGGCCGCGGACATCACGTTCTCGGGCAAGTCGGCGGCCCTGAACACCGAGTTCTTCGCAGACCTCGTCGGTATCGGCGGCTCGCCGCCCGAATCCGAAATCGATGCGCTGAATCTCCTAAACGGCCAGACGGCGCGCCTGAGCAACAACCAACTGAGCGTGCGCGAGGCCTGGCTACGGACCGAGGTCGCACATCAGAGGGTCGGCATCAGCGTCGGCCGTCTCGACCTCACCACCCACTTCGATCGTAACGCGGCGGCGAACGACGAGACGACGCAGTTCATCAGTGACGCGCTCGTCAATAATCCGGTGCTCGGGCTTTCCAGCAACGGCTTCGGCATCGTCGCCGAGTACGACCCGAAGAAGAGCTTCAATTTCAAGCTCGGCTATCAGCAGAGCAATTCGGACACGGGATCGTCGTTGCACGATTCCGCGTTCACGCTGGGCGAAGTCGAATACGTCGCTCATGTGGGCAGCTTGGGTGAAGGGCACTATCGACTCTGGGGACGGTCCGACAATAGCAGCGGCTCGAAGCGCAGCGCCTATGGGTTAAGCGTGGATCAAAAGATTTCCTCGTCGGTCACGTTGTTCGGCCGGTACGGTGACGGCGAAGTCGCCGACATCCCAGGCAAGGAGAAGTTTTATAGCGCCGGCGTCGCGTTCGGTGCGCCCCACACGATTCATCCGAACGATTTCTGGGGCATCGGCATCTCGCACACGGACTTCGAACTGGGTCCAAGCGAAAAGTTGGCCGAAGGGTTCTACAATCTTTATCTCACAGGGCATCTGCGCGCGTCATTCATGTTGCAGTACGTGCTCGAGTCCGCCACCGGCGCCGGTTATCTCTTGCCCGGTATGCGGATGCAGGTCGTCTTTTAATACGCAATCCGGAGACCACTATGCGTAACATCAATCGCTTGTTTCTGGGCGCGTACATTGCGACATTCATGGTGGCGCTGATTGCGCCAACCGCCTCGTACGCCCAAGCCGCACCTGCCCCACACAACATGGCGAACATGCCGCCGCCGGCATCGGGCAAGCCGGTCATCGTCGCTGATCCGACGTCCGTCGTGATGATTGTCGACCGCGACTCCAACGACATCGCGTTCATGGACATCAAGACGAGGAAAATCCTCGGCAGGACGTACCTCGGCAACAACGTCAATCCGCACATGGTGATGATGTCGCCGGACGGTCGTTATGTGGTCACGGGCGGGCAGCGCTCGAACACTGCGTACATCATCGACAGCCGCACGCTCGAGCTCGTAGCAAAGATCCCGGTGGGTTTCGCACCGGAGCACCTTGCGTTCTCGCCGGACGGCCGTTGGTACTACCAGGGTAATCCGGAGGGCGACTCGATTACCGTGATCGACATGCAGTCGCTGAAGGCGATCAAGACCATCGAAGGGTTGCATGAGCCGCTGAACATCACGTTCACGCCAGATGGTGCGAAGGCGTACATCGGCAACTACGGGGCTCACTGGGTGGGCGTGGTCGACGTCACGCGTCACGAGCTCATCAAGAAGATCCAGATCGATGCGGTCCCCGGCATCACGAAACTCGAGCCGAGCAAGTACTTGACCGAGATCAAAGGCATCTTTAACGCCACGCCAACGCCTGACGGCCGGTTCCTGTATGCCGCCGACGGCGACCTCGGAGTGGTGGGCGTCATTGACACGCGCGAGGACAAAGTCATCAAGGTCATCCGCGTCGGGCCGGATCCATGGCGCGCGTACATGTCGCACGACGGCAAGTACGCCATTACGGCTAACAACGGTGACGGCACGATATCGATCATCGACACCGCGAAGAACGTGGTCGCCGCCACCTATCCGGCTGGGCCGGATCTGACGGGAATCAATTTCGCGGCGGGCAAGGCATTCGTCATCGCCTCGACGAGCGCGTTCCTCTACGTATTCGACATGAACACGCTAAAACCGGCGGGCCGCATCAAGATCGGCCAGAACCTGTTCCTGCAGACAGCGACGACCGATGTGGCAGAGGAAAAGCTGTATCTCGGCAGCGCGACGGACAATTCCGTATACATCATCGATGGCAAGACCGAGGCGGTGGAGCGCGTCGCCAACGTCGGGCAGTTCCCTTGGGGCACCCACATCATGGACAGCAAGGACAACTACTGTCATTGAAGGCGCCCCGAATCGATTCGCCATTCGCGGGTCCGCCCCGTTCCTGGGGCGGGGCGGGCTCGTAGTTCGGCTATCCGAAGTGGCTTGCGGCCCACGGAATTGCCGATAATGCCAGGATGTGTGCCTCGCCTCGTTCGTGTCTGTCCCCACCCGTCTCCGGCGCACGCCGGCGCCCTGCAGCGTGCTGGAGCCTGATCGCGGCGTTTAGTGCGATCGGCGCGTGGTATCCAGCGGCGACTACGGTGGCACAGGCTGCGGACGAGACGCATGCGCCGTCCGATGTTCGTGCCCTGACGCGCCTGGTTCATCGCGGTAGCACCACGGTCACCGAAGCACAGGCCTCCGAGCTCACGCTGACGTTGACGGAGGCCGCGGTCCGGCCGATTCAGATCTGGGTGAGGACGGCCGGCTCCCTCGATCCGACGAACCGGGTCCTGACCACGTTTCTGCGCTCGCCGGAGGCGGAGCGTGTGCAAGTCGGCCAGCGGGCGCGTTGCTATACCGTTTCGTCGCGAACGCAGATGCAGCAGGCGCGCATCACGCGAGTGACACCCGCGGCGGACGGCGCGCGCGTGGAAGCAACGCTCGCCGCGCCGGGACGCAATACGGGCGCGCGCTATCTGATGGAAGTCGTCACGGAGCAAGGCCCGTTTCTCTCCGTGCCCAACGAATCGATCATCGTGGACGCGGGAACCCGCGTCGTGTACGTGAAGCAGCCGAGCGGCGAGTACTTAGCGCGCACTATCCACACCGGCCTTGAAGGCGAGCTCTTCACACAGATTCTCGACGGCCTTGCGGAAGGCGACCAGGTGGTTTCCATCGGCAGTTTCTTCGTAGATGCGGACAACAAGCTGAAGGGCGCGTCGGAGGCGCAATGATCGCCGCCCTGATCGACAGGATCGTCGGTGCGAGGCTGCTGATCGGCGTGCTGCTGATCATGGCCGTGGTCGCAAGCGTCTACTCCATTCGCACTGCGCCGCTCGATGCCATTCCGGATATCTCGGATCCGCAGATCATCGTCTACGCGAAGTGGCCGCGCAGCCCGCAGCTGCTCGAGGCCGACGTGACCGAGCCCGTGATCAAGGCGTTGATCGGCTCACCGGAGATTCGCTCGATTCGAGCGACCTCGCACATGGGGTACTCGTTCATTTACGTGATCCTGCGCAGCACCGCACAACGCGCGGCTGTGCGTCAGCTCGTAACGGATCGGTTGAATGCCATTCGCCAACAGCTGCCCGCCGACGCGACCATCAGTATCGGTCCCAACGCGAGCGGGATCGGGTGGATCTACGAGTACGCGCTGATCGATAACGAGAAGCTGCGCGATCCTCGTGAGCTGAGATTGCTGAATGACAATCAGATCAAGCCGGCTTTGCAGACGTTGCCCGGCATCGCCGAGGTAGCGTCGGTCGGCGGCTTGGAGAAACAGTATCAGCTGAAAGTGTTCCCGCCGCTGTTGGCCGATGCTGGATTGTCTTTGCGCCAGCTCGTCGACGCGCTGCGTTCCGCTCTGGACGAGGCGGGCGGGCGCACGATCGAGGTCACGAACCGCGACTACCAGATCCGCGGCGTCGTTAACCACGACAACATCGATCAGCTCGAGGCCCTCGTGGTCGGCCATGCGCCGGACGGTAGAACGATTCAGGTCAAAGACGTCGGCTACATTCAGGTCGGTTATGACCAGCGGCGCGGCATCGCCGATCTGAACGGCGAAGGCGAGGTCGTTGGCGGCATCGTGATCATGGAGCAGACGCAGAACGCGCTCGAGATCACGCGTGCGCTGAAGACGCGTATCGCGGAGATCAGCGCTGCCCTGCCGAACGGCGTGGAGATCGTCCCGACTTACGATCGTTCGCAGTTGATCTGGGCAACGCTCGAGCACTTCCTGGTCACACTGCTGTACGAGCTTGGTGTCGTCATCGTCGTTACCGTGCTGTTCCTACGTAACCTCCGCACGGCCATCGCACCTGTCACGATCCTGCTGCTTGGTGTGCTGTTTACCGCGATTCCGATGGCAGGGCTCAGCCAGACCATCAACCTGTTTTCGCTGGCGGGGCTCTTCATCGCGATCGGCGAAATGGTGGACGCCACGATCGTGATCGTAGAGAACTGCACCGCGGAGCTGGCCTCTCACCCCGACGCGACCCGCGAGCAACGTAGGCGCATCATCCTGGGTTCCATCGCCGGCGTCGCAAGACCTCTGCTGTTCTCACTGCTTATTATCCTGGCGTCTTTCTTGCCGGTGTTTTTCCTCGGCGACAAGGAAGCGCGGATGTTCAATCCGCTGGCGTTCAGCAAAACCTTTGCGATGGCGTTCTCGACGCTGCTGACCCTGTTCGTGTTGCCCCTGATCATGCTGTGGGTGTTCAAGCCGGGTGCCGCGAAGGCGCATGGTCATCTGGAGACGGCGTTTATCGGCTTATATCGTCGCGTGACACAGTGGGTCGTGCGCTACAGGTACGCGTTCCTGCTGCTCAACATCGTGTCCCTGATCGCCGCGGTGGTGCTGTTGCAGGGGTTTCGTCGCGACTTCATGCCGCAGATGGAAGAGGGTTCTATCCTCTACATGCCGACCACGCTGCCCGGCGTGCCGATCAAAGAGGCTGGCTGGGTACTGCAGCAGATGGATCGCAAGCTCGCCGCGTTCCCGGAAGTGGCCAGTGTGTTCGGCAAGCTGGGACGGGCAGATACGGCGACCGACGCCGCTCCGGTCTCGATGATAGAAAGCACGATCCTGTTGAAGGACAAGAAGGAATGGCGACCGGGTCTTACCAAAGACCAGCTCGTCGCCGAGCTGGACCAGGCCATGCAGATCGTCGGCTACGCCAACTCGTGGGTGCAGCCGATCAACGCGCGAACGATCATGCAGGACACAGGCATCCAGACGCCCGCGGGCATCAAGGTCAAGGGCAGCGACGTCGCGACGATCGAGAGTATCGGACAGAAGATCGAGACCTTGCTGCGCAGCTATCCAGGCACGCAATCGGTGATCGCGGAGCGCATTTCGTCCGGCTACTTCATCGACGTCGAATTCGATCCAGCTCGACTTGCAGCGGCGGGTATTGCCGCCGCCGACGCCATACCGGTGGTGCGCTATGCGATCGGCGGCGACAACGCACTCACGATCAAGGGCGAAAACGGCGCGATGATTCCGTTGAGCGTGCAGTACTCGCCGGAGTATCTCGACACGCTTGAGAAAGTGCGCAATACGCCGTTGGTCGCGAACGGTGGCAAGACCGTGAGACTTACGGAGGTCGCGGACGTGGCGGTTCGCAACCTGCCAGACATGATTCGCAACGACAACGGCGCGCTTGCCGGCTACGTTTATGTTTACTTGAAGCGCGATGTGACGGCCACGGACTACGTGGCCGGCGCCCAAAGCTATCTAAAGCAGAATCTCGACCTTCCGTCCGGTTACGCGGTTGAATGGACCGGCGACTACCAGAACTCCGTGCGCGCACGGGAACGCCTGCAGCTCGTGATCCCGGCGACGCTGTTGATCATCTTCGCGCTGCTTGTTTTGGCGTTTCGCTCCGTCGCAGACAGTCTGCTGATTATGTGCTCCGTGCCGTTTGCGCTGGTCGGAGGCGTATTTCTGCAGTGGTGGCTCGGCTATCCAATGACCACGGCAGTGATCATCGGCTACATCGCGCTGTTCGCAGTCGCGATCCAGACCGGCATCATCATGATCATTTTCATCAGGCGCGCGCTCGCGCTGCGGCGTGCGAACGAGACCTACATGGAAGCTGTGCTAGACGGCTCCGTGCTGCGGCTGCGGCCGAAGCTCATGACAGTCGCGGTTACCGTGTTGTCGCTCGCGCCGATCATGTTCTCTACCGGCCTCGGAATGGAGATCATGAAACCCATCGCCACGCCCACGATCGGCGGCATGCTGACGTCCACGATTTACGTACTATTCCTGATCCCCTGCTTGTTCGCGATCGGCGAAGATCTTCGTGGAGCGTGGCAGAGGAGGCGCGCGTGAGGGCCGCGCTGATGGCGGTCGGTGCGTGGCTAGTGACTTCGGCGCTGGCCTTAGGCCAAGACGTCGCTCCCGAAACGGCGGCGGACGGAGGTCCGGACCCTGGTTCGACGCTACCTGACGAGCCCGCGAAAGGGCTGGTGCTGGTCCTCTGCGACAAGTGTCACGGGCTCGAGTGGATCGAGCGTTCCGGAGGCAGCGAGGCAGGCTGGAAGTCGCGTTTGCGCCGCATGAATCGCGCGGGCGCCATGATTCCTGCGGAACAAATGGCATTGCTCGCTTCGTACCTGGCCAAAGCGCTGCCGGAGAGGCCAGCACCGCCAGCGCCCCTTAAACGTCATCAACACCAGCGCTGAGGGATCGCCATGAACATTCGCTATCGTTCTGTCGCCACCGGAGTCGCGGGCATCGCAGCCACGCTGCTGTTCGCAACGGCTTGCAGCGGTGATCCACCGCCTGCGCAGACTCCGCAACCGACCGCCGGCGCGGCCACAGAAGCGTTAGCGATTTCTTTTCGAACGCTGGATGCGGCGACACAGGGAGACAACAAAGTCGAAGTGGTCGTCAAACAGGCCGATGGAAACCCCGTGACGGACGCGACGGTTGCCGTGACGTTCCGTATGCCCGCGATGCCTTCGATGAACATGCCCGAGATGCACAACGCCGTCTCGCTGGCGCCGCAGGGCGACGGTCGTTACCTCGGGACCGGGCAACTCGAGATGAATGGGTCGTGGAACGTAGCCGTTACAGTGTTGCGCGGCGGCACGCAGATTGGCAGCTCGCGCTTCACTCTGCAGGCGAAGTAGGAACGCGCAGCGGTGCCGGGTTCAGCCGTTCTGATGTGCGTTAGCTGTTAACGAACTGTTATTAGCGCGACAGTGTGCGCAGTCGCAGCGAGGATTCGGGTGTGGTTGCGGGAGATACGGCGGCCGTGAGGGCGCCTTCCACGGAAGGTATTTGGTATGAATCGACCGCCACGAATCTCGCCGCGGGCAGCTTTGATATCGAGCATTTTGATGCTTGCCGGCATGAATGCGGCGGTGGCGCAGCAGGCGCAAGACAGCTCGACCTCGTCAGATAAGGCGCAGCAGAAATCGTCGGGGGTGAAGCCCGAAGAAATCGTAGTGTTTGGCCGCAGCCTCGAGCTGCTCGGCAAGGCGGATGCGGCTAGCGAGGGCACTGTGAGCGGGGCAGACTTGGCAGTGCGGCCGATGCTGCGCGTAGCCGAGCTACTCGAGGCGGTGCCGGGCATGGTTGCCGTGCAACATTCGGGCAGCGGCAAAGCCAACCAGTATTTCCTGCGCGGCTTCAACCTCGACCACGGAACCGATTTCACGTCCATCGTCGACGGCATGCCGTGGAATCTGCGCTCGCACGGCCACGGCCAAGGGTATCTCGACGTGAACGGCATGATTCCCGAAGTTGTCGAGAGAATCGACTATCGTAAGGGCCCGTACCGCGCAGACCTCGGCGACTTCTCGCAAGCGGGAGCCGCATTCATCTCGACGATCGATCGACTCGATGCGCCGTTCGTCGGTGTAGAGGCCGGGCAATTCGGCTACGCCCGGCTCGCTGGCGGGGGAACCAAGGATCTGGGCAACGACGCGTCGCTGACCGGTTTGATCGAACACAAGACCTACGACGGGCCGTGGCAGGAACCAGAAGGCCTCCAGCACACCGCTCTGTTTGGCAAGTATGTACGGCCGACACAGTCCGGCAAGTTGGCCGTCACGCTTTGGGGTTACGACGCCACATGGCACCCCACGGAGCAGATCCCCGAGCGCGCATTCGGTACGGCCGCGTGCGCCGACGAGTTCTGCGCGTTGGACCCGACCGCTCTCGGGAGCACGTCGCGCTGGATCAGTACGGTGCAGCTCGACGGTTCGAAGTGGCGTGCTTCGGCGTACATGCAGTACTACGACTGGTCCATGACGTCTAACCCTACCTACGACTTTCAGCTGCATCAATTCGATCGGCGGACGACGCTCGGCGGACGCTACGAGCGAACCGTCATCGAGAGTGACAAGCTTCAGGTGGACGTCGGCGGCGAGTTTCGTTATGACGACATCGGCAACGTAGGGGTGGATCACTTCGATCACGGGAGTTTCGTCGAGAACATTTCGGATAATTCGATTCGCGAACCGTCGCTCGGCGCGTTTAGCGAGGCAACGTGGTCGCCTACCGCCAAACTGCGACTCATGGGTGGATTGCGAAGCGAGGTTTACAGTTTCGATGTGGCCGCCAAGACGCCGGGCAGTTTTTCCGGCGATAAGACCTCGTCGATCACGGCGCCGAAAGTGGGTATCGCCTGGGCGGCGAGCAAACAGGTCGAGCTCTACGGCAATTGGGGCCGCGGCTTTCATTCGAACGACGGGCGAGGCGTGGTCAACACCATCGATACGGTACCCGGGCTATCGCCGGGCACCGGCTACGAGGCTGGCGCGCGGTTCGAGGTCGGCTCTCTGAAAATCACGGCGGCTTACTGGTGGCTCGACCTCGAGAGCGAATTAATCTTCGTCGGGGACTCGAATGCCGTGGAGCCGAAGGGCGCCTCGCGCCGCCACGGTTACGAGACCACGCTGTTCTGGCGCCCCATAAGCTGGCTCGGTATCGATGCCGTGTATACCGGCAGCACGGCACGCTACGTGGACAACCCGGACGGCCTGTATATCGAAGGTTCAGTCGAGAGTGCGGGGGAAATCGGCATTCAAGCGGTCAAGAATCGCTGGGAAGCAAGTTTGCGCATTCGTTATCTTGGTCCGTATGCGCTCACGCCCGACAATCTGCACCGTGCCGAGGCGGATACCACGATGAGCGTGCGTGGCGCTTACACGGTCGGTCACATGATGTGGTACGCGGACTTGCTGAACGTGCCCAATTCGAAGGGTAAGGACATCGTGTATTGGTACCAGGCGTACGTGCCCGGCCTCGATCCGGTCGGCACGAGCTCTGCCGACATCGACTGCAACGTCACGGACTGCCGCGTGAGCCGCGCGCAGGAATCGCGCACGCTGCGAGTGGGCGTAAAGGTGAAGTTCTAGCGCGGAAGGCGCGGCGCTGGCCGCATTCAGCCGTTCGGGTTCGCGCCGGCCGCGAGCAGGGCAGAAGCAACCTCGGTGTGACCATTAGCGCGTGCGAGTTGCAGCGCAGTCATACCCTCGTCGTCGACGGCGCGCACGTCCGCGCCGGCTTCGATCAGCAATCTCACGACATCGACATAGCCCGCGACCGCGGCCCACATCAAGGCGGTATCGCCGTAGCGCCGCTCGCGTGCATTCACGTCGGCGCGGTTGCGTCGCGGCACCCGTCGCTCGGTGTCGCCGTACCCGGCACTCTCTGCGGCATAGCCCGAACGTTCGCTCGCCGCTGATCTTCCTGCGAGATCGGCCAGGGACTCTACGCCGTTGTTGCCGGTCAGAAGTACGCCCACGACGTCCGTGTGGCCGCTGCGTGCGGCGGTCATGAGGGCGGTTTCGCCGCCAGGCAACGCCGTGTCCGCGTCGAGGCCGGCGACCAATAACTCGCGCGTCATCGCGGCATCGCCGCCGCGTGCGGCAAGGTACAAGGCGGTAACGCCGTAGCGGTTGCGGAGCGTGACGTCAGCGCCGGACGCGATCAGGCGCTTCGCGATGTCCGTGAAATGGCCGTGGACCGCCCGCATCAATGGCGTCGTGCCGTCGTCTTCGGCGGCGTTCACGTCCGCGCCAAGCGCAATGAACTCGTCGACGGCGGAACGGTTGCCGAGCAACACGGCCTGGAGCAGGGAAGCGGGCTGGTAATCGCCCGCGGTGGCAGGCGCCGGCTCTTCACGGCTACAGGCCGCGAGGCCGAACCCCACCAGTGCGAGGAGGCCAAGATACCTACGAACTTGTTGGCGTTGCACTTCTCACCCCCATGACCGTGGTAGCGGCCATCCCGATAGGGCGAAGCCTATGACAGTTAAGCTGAACGTAAGCTTTATACCACGCGCGAGCGCATGCGCCGAGTGCACCCTAGGGTGTTTACCGGTCGAAGTTGCGTACGGATTTTTCGTTCTCGTTGCAGATGAACTCGATCAGCTCGGCGTCGGGGTACAGCTTTTGGTTCACTCGAACAGTGAAAGGGTGTGCGTAAGCTGTTGGATCTTCGATAGTTATATCGATCTGTAACGCTCCGTAGTTCAGTCGTTTGAAGCGTTCCGTGAGCTTGCCTCGGCCGCTCAGCGGGCTGCCCTGAACATCGAGCCACACGTCGTCGCGAAACCCCACGGTCTCGACCACCAGCGTGTCGCCCTCCCAGTGCCCCACCGAATACCCGTACCACCAGGGCTGCAGGTCGTCGCCAGGCGTGGGCAGGGGTCGGCCGTCGAGGAAGATTTGCCGAAGGCCCTGGTTGCCTTCGTACATGATCACGATCAACTTCGGCGTCTGCACTACCTTGCGCGGTTGCGGATGCAGGTGCAGCTGCGTCAGGCCCATCGGCAGGCAGTGCGCATCGGGATTGTTCTTCTGGTTGTTGGCCATGCGCTCGGCGCGCAGTTGAGCCGCCAGCGGCTGGTAGGGCAGGCCACCCGCAAGGCCGGCGCCCAGGCTCCAGAAGGTGGCCTGCGGCGGCCCGCCGTCTTTCGACTGCAGCGCCGCGAAGTCCGGGGTAAGGCCGCCAGGCCCGGTGCGTTCCCATACGCCCGATAAGTCCGGATGACCGTCCGCGGCGCGCGGCGTCGGCGCCTCGAGATTGACCTTGTGGTCGCGCGTACGCGGCTCACCACGTGCGGCGAACTCCGGCCACTGCGCACTCACCGGCAACGTCCAGAGAGCCAGCGCGCCGATCGCCAGCCAGGCGAGGCCGATGTGCCGCGCTCTGATTCCCCCTTCGATGCTCACTACTGCGCGGGCTTCGCAGCCTCGGGAGTCTCGTTATCGCCGGAGGAACCGGCGAACAGCTTCTTGCCATCTGCAAGGACGACCGCGCTTGCATTGCCCACGTGCTCGTTGTTCTTCGCGCGGTGGCCGGTCACGGTCACAGTGTCACCGAGCTTCATCGAGTTGCGAGTCCAACCGCGGCGCATGAGGCCGTTCGGGCTCGCGAGCTCGAAATCCCAGTTGACCGTTGCGCCGGAATCGTCCTTCGCGTCGATATAGAACCGTGCGTGCGGATTGGCCCACTCGACCTTGGTGACGGTGCCCGTCACGGTAACCGGCAGATTGCGATCGAACTCGGCCGCGAACGAATGGTGAGCGGCAACGGGCCCTTGGGCGAGGACTGAGCCGAAGGCGGCCACTGCGAATACCCAACGCGCTTTCATGACTTACTCCTCACTTATCGAAATGCTGCGACGATTTCTCGTTCTCGTTGCAGATGAATTCGATCAGCTCTTGGTCCAGCATGATCTGATGACTGACTCGGACCGTGAAGGGCTTCGTATACGCCTTCGGGTCGTCCACCGTGACGTCGATTTCCATGTGGCCGTAGTCCGGGCGACGCCAGCGTTCGGTCAGCTTACCCTTCTCCGTCAGCGGGCTGCCGAACACATCGAGCCATCCGTCTTCGCGGAACCCCACGGATTCCACGACCAGCGTATCGCCTTCCCAGTGGCCGACGGAGTAGCCGTACCACCAGGGCTGCAGATCCTCGTTGACCTTCGGTAGCGGGCGGCCGTCCGTAAAGATCTGGCGCAATCCCTGATTGCCTTCGTACATGATCACGATCAGCTTCGGCGTCTGCACGATCTTGCGCGGCTGCGGATGGCCGTGGAGTTGCATGAAGCCCATGGGTAGGCAATGCGCGTCGGGGTTGTCCTTTTGATTGTCGGCCATGCGCTGCTTGCGAAGCTCGGCCGCCCAGGGTTGATAAGGCGCCCCGCCGGGAATGTTCGCGCCGATATCGAAGAACGTTGCGCGCGGCGGCGCCTTCGGATCATCCGGCGGTTTGCTCGGCGTGAGCCCGAGCTGATTGTCGGCGCCGCCACCGGACGTGTCCTGAAGCGATCGCGAAGGGCTCGCTTGGCCAGGCGGCGGCGCCGCCGCGATCGAGTTGAAGTAAATCTCCCAGCTTCCGGTGAGATCCGGATGGCCGTCTGCGGTGCGCGGCGTCCGCGCTTTTAGGTTGGGCGTGCCATCGGCATTCTTCGGCACATTTTGTGTGGGGTATTCGGGCCACTGCGCGCTCGCTTGCGTAGCTAGTGTCGCAAGACCTGCGGCGACGAACGTGGCGGTAAGCCGGTTCACTATTATGTTCCGTACCCTGCGAGGCGAAGGCGAGAAAATACCGTATTCGGACGCGCCAGCAAAGCTCGAAACGCAGGAGGGTCGTTATTCTTCTCAATTAGGCCAGGACTGTGGAAAATGCTACGCTCGTCTGAGTAGGCTGCAGAAGACAGCCGGCCTGGGGAGGCACTCGTGTATAGCGATCCGCGTGACATCATTTCGAAGTCGCCGATGACCTGGATGCAGATCATCATCATCGCGATCACCATCGGTTTGAACGGTCTCGACGGCTTCGACGTGCTGTCCATCAGTTACGCCTCGCCCGGCATCATGCAGGAGTGGGGCATCGATCGCGGCGTCCTCGGGCTCGTGCTCGTGGCCGAGTTGGTGGGCATGGCGTTCGGCTCGATCTTCCTCGGAGGTGTCGCCGACAAGATCGGTCGGCGCCCATTGATGCTGGGCTGCCTCGTCTTGATGGCGGTCGGCATGATCATGGTCACGACCATCGACAAAACCATGGCCAACGGCCTCGCCATGCTGTCGGCCTGGCGTGTCGTCACCGGACTTGGCATCGGCGGCATGCTGGCCGCCGTCAACGCCGTCGCGGCCGAGTTCTCGAACGCGAAGAACAAGCACCTCAGCGTCTCGCTGATGTCGATCGGGTATCCCGCCGTCGGCGCCGTCGGTGGCGTCGTCGCCTCGTGGCTGCTTCGCTCCCACGACTGGCGCGCCGTATTCTATTTCGGCTGCACGACGACTGTAGTGTTCCTGCCCGTCGTCTTTTTCCTGATTCCCGAGTCCGTGCATTGGCTTGCGCGTAAGCAGCCAGCCGGCGCGCTCGAGAAGATCAACCGTGCGATGAAGCTGATCGGGCAGCCGACCGTGGCGGCTCTGCCAGCGGTATCGGAAGAAACCCGCAAACGCTCGGTCACGGATATTTTCCGGCCCGGGCTCATTGCGACCACGATCGTTTGCGCGGCCGCGTACTTCCTGCACATCACGACGTTCTACTACATCCTGAAGTGGGTCCCCGTCATCGTCGTGCAGCTCGGCTTCCAGGCGTCGACTGCCGGCAACGTACTGACGTGGTACATGGCTGGTGGCGCGACCGGCGGTGCCGTGCTCGGCTTCCTGACGATTCGCTATGGCGTCAAAGGCCTGACGATGGCCGTGCTCGCGTTATCGACCGTGCTGGTCATGATCTTCGGCCAGGTCGCCCAGCCGCCTGCCGATCTCGGCAGTCTCGAGCTCGTATGCTTCTTCGCGGGGTTCTTCACGAACGCCGGCATCGTGGGCTTGTACGCGATCTTCGCCCACGCGTATCCGACGCATGTGCGGGCTACGGGAACCGGGTTCGCGATCGGCGTTGGCCGTGGCGGCTCCGTACTAGCGCCCGCAGTTGCCGGTTTCTTGTTCCAGGGCGGCTACGGCGTCCCCGCGATTTCGATCGTCATGGCACTCGGCTCGCTCCTCGGAGCCGGCGTATTGACGTTCCTGAAGCTGAGCCCGGACGCGCCCGAAGCCGAGCCCACCGAGAAGTCCTCTGCAGCCGCGAGCAATCTCGGCAGCGCGGTCGTTCACGGCCGCTGATAGGAAATTCCGATGATCGAAGCTATTCAGAATAGCGCCTACGCTACGTGGGTGCGTGAGTCACCCTCGTTCTGGGCGTACACGTGGATTCTTTCGCTGCACGCCATGGGTCTCGCCATCGTCGTGGGCATCAATTCGATCGTGGCATTGCGCCTGCTCGGCTTTACGCCGGAGATCAAGATCAACTCGCTGCGCAAGCTGCTTCCGTGGATGTATCTCGGCTTCACGATCAATGCGTTCTCCGGCCTGTCGTTGCTCGCGGCGAACGCCCAAAATGATCTGCACAATTGGATGTTCTTCGTGAAGCTCTCGATGATCGCGCTCGCGATGGTCAACCTCGAGTTCACTAAGGCCAACGTGTTCAACGATCCTGCCGTCATCAACAACACCGGCGTGCCAGCGAGCGCCAAGAAATTCGCGTTGCTGTCGCTGCTCTTCTGGTCGCTCGCGATTTGCGCCGGTCGCCTCACGGAATACCCCGCGTTCGTGCAAGCCTGGTTCGGTTTCTGATGGGAAGCTGAGAGATGGAACAGACGTTCATACGGATTCTGCTGAGCACCGGCGTCGACAACTACGTGGCTACGCACGACTGGGTGTGGCCGGTGTGCGAGATCATCCATTTCTTCGGCATGTTCATGCTGATAGGCAGCGTCGGTCTCGTTGACCTTCGCATTCTCGGCGTCGCCAAGGGCATTCCCATCAAGTCGCTGGAGCGTTACGTGCCGCTCGGCGTCATTGGCTTGGCGCTGAATCTGACGACGGGGCTTATTTTCGTAGGTGGCAACCCGGTGGGCGGGCCGCAGGAGTACCTGCACAACCTCGCGTTCCAGATCAAAATGGCGTTGATCCTGATCGCAGGATTGAACGTCATCGCGTTCTACGTCTTCGGCATTGCACGCGCCGCCGACGCCACGCCGGCCGAGGGCGACGCGCCCATGAGCGCAAAGTTCGTCGCGGGGTTGTCGCTGCTGCTCTGGTTCTCGGTCATCCTGTTCGGCCGCTACATCATGTACAACGACACGCTGTTGAACGTGCTCGGTCTCTGACCACACTCGGCGCCGCTAGCTTGCGATACTACCGATACCGGCCACCTCTGCGTGGCCGGTGTCGTTTCTGACTTCCGGAATGTGGTACGTCTACATCGTTCGCTGTGCCGATCGCACTCTGTACACGGGCGTGGCTCGCGACTTGAGCGCACGGCTTGCGGCTCACAACGAGGGGCGCGGCGCGAAGTACACGCGAGCGCGCCTGCCCGTGAAGCTGATTTACCAGGAGACGGCCGAGAATCGCAGCGCCGCGCAGCGCCGCGAGCACGCGATCAAACGTTTGTCGCGGACCGAAAAGCGCGCGCTCGCGAAGCGCGGGGCTAGTTGATGACGGAGAATTTCTGTCCGTCGGGCAGAATGACGGCCTTCAAGAAGAACTCGGCCGGATTGTCGCGGCGCGGTGCGCCAATCGCTTTGATTTTCTTGCCGGGCGCGATGTCGTCCGGATTCAATCCGAGGTGGACGATCATGTTGGCGGGCGCGCCTTCGACGAAGTTGATCGTCGCCTTCGACCCGTCCGCTTTCGTCTCTACGAGCGTCATGGCCATGTGTGGATTGCGTAGCTTCACTACGCCCACGAGGCCCTCGAACTCGATGTTCTGCGTCATGTCGTAGATGGCGAACGAGTGGTGTGCGGCAGCCGTCAGCGCCGTCAGCGCGCACACTGCCGCGATCAGTGCGAAGCGTTTGCTCATGCGTTCAGCGTCCTGTGCTCGGCAGTGCGTCGAGATCGGGCAGCGTGAGGCCGCGCTGGCTCAAGTAGTCTTCCCACAGCGTGTCCGTGCACGTGTACTCGAGCAGGTTCAAGTCGGGCCGCGACTGCAACGTCGCCGTGATCTTGATCGGCTCCGTATAAACCTTCGGATCGGTTAGCACGATCTGGTTGACGAGGAATTTCTGCTTCTCGCCTTTGACGTCGCGTTCCTCGAGGTGCAAGCGCTCGACGACCTGGGCGTCGGAAGACGTCGCCATCCTCGTCATGTACGGATAGGGTTTCAGGTTCGTGGTTTCCACGACCAATGTGTCGCCATCCCAATGCGCGACCGACAGGCCCATGGCGGAAGGCAGCACCGGCTTCGGCGGATTGTGGTCGGCCATGTAGATCTTGCGGTACATGCCATAGCCTTCCCAGTAGATCGACACGTCTTGCGGCCGCTGTTGGATCTCTACCGTGAACGGCGCGCCCCACACCGCGCGCGGCATGCCGGGCCAGATACAAAAACGACCAGGGTCGTCGTCCAGCGTGAAGTGACTCTCGTACTCCATCGCGAGCTTCTTGGCCGCCGGCGTGTAGGGCAACTGCTGCGGCGTCTGGCTGCGACCGCCGCCGGGGAAGTACAAACCGCTGAAGTCGGGATGAGCGCCGCGCGCCGGCTGCGCGAGAACGGCGTGCGGTGCAGCAGCGAGAACAACGGCGGTTGCGGCGACGAGACCAGCGACGGAGTTGCGCATGAGTACGGTGCACCTGCAGAAGAGTGGTGGCTATCGTACCGCCCAACGCGAGTTACGCTCAATTCTTCGGCAGCACGAACACCCAGATCGCGGCGCCCTTGTCGGGCGGGTTCTGTAGCTCGGGCACGAGCGCGGCGTAGCTTGCGGCGTGGAAACCGCCTTCGCCCGTGACGATCGCCACGTACTGCTGTCCGTCCAAGCTGTACGTCATCGGGCTCGAGCTCGACACATCGTTCAAACGTTGTTCCCAGAGCTGTTTGCCATTGCTGGTGTCGTAGGCGCGCAGATATCGATCAAGCGAGCCCGCGAACACGATTCCGCCGGCGGTTGCAAGCACGCCCGAGCTCTGTGGCGCGCGTTGCCGCGTTTGCCACACGACCTGGCGCTTGCCGAGATCGATTGCTTGCAGCCGGCCGTATTTGCCATCGCTGCCCGGAATCGGCCGGATGCCCCAGTTCATGCCCGAAGACAGTCCGCCACCGCCACCGCCGCCTGGCACCGGAAACATGTCCATGCACGCTTCGTTGAGCGGCACGATCAGGATTTGCGATGCAGCATCGTAAGAGGCGGGCTGGAAATTTTTCGCGCCGGCGCCATGCGGGCACACGAGTTTGAGCTTGCCGTCGCCCGGCATGACGTCCGGGTTGATCGTCTTGGCGCCGGTTTCCGGGTTGATTGCAGTGACGATGTTCTGCAGACCCAAGTCGTGCGCGAACACGAACTGGCCCGTTGCGGCGTCGATCGCCTCGTAGATGCCGATCTTGCCGGACGACAGTGTGACCGTGCGGCGTCCGCCGAGCGACGGGAGTTTCACGAGCTGCGTCTCGAACGACCAGTCGAGATCCCATTGGTCGTTCGGCAGATGCTGGAACGCCCATGCGAGGCGGCCCGTTTTCGCGTCGATCGCGAGCGTCGAATCCGTGTACAGCGCCGCGTTGCTGACGCCGGGCCGTGCGTCGAGCAAGGGCCCGGTGTCGTACGTATTGCCGGTGCCGAAGTACGCAAGGCCAAGGTCCGGGTCGTACGCCCCGGTGTTCCATACCGACGCGCCGCTGCGTCGCTCGACGGGCACGCCGTTCCAGCTGTCGCCGCCCGGAGTGCCAGGCTGCGCGATCGTGTGCACGCGCCACTCGACCGCGCCCGTTTCCGCGTTCACGCCGACGATCTGCGGGCCGCCGAGCGCGGCGCCGACGCCCGTGCCTGTCGTGCCGATCATGACCTTGCCGCCAGCGACGAGCGGGCCGGCCGAGATGCTCTCGCGACGTGTGAAGTCCGCGATCTTCGTGTCCCACACGAGCTTGCCAGTCCGCGCGTCGAGCGCAATCAGATGCGCGTCGGAGGTGCCGATGTAGACGTTGTTCTCATACAGCGCGATGCCGCGTTTGTGGTTCGGCCGTGCGCCGGACTCGAGCGAATACGTGTAGTGCCACAGCAGATCGCCCGTGCGTGCGTCGAGCGCCTGTAGCTGATCGCCGAAGCCGAACGCGAATAGGACGCCGTCGTGCATCAGAGGCACGGACTCGTTGGAGCCGGGCGGCAGTGACCACGTCCATGCGACGCGCAGCTGCGAGACGTTGCGCTTGTCGATCTGCTTCAGCGGGCTGAACCCGTGCGTGTCGTACGTGCGGCGCCATGCGAGCCACTCGGTTGCAGGTGGATTGCGTAACTGCTCATCCGTCACCGGGGTGTAGTGCGCGAGCGCACTTGGCTTGTCGACGGGTGGTTGCGCGAGATAGGGCGAGAACGCCATGAAGCTGAACCCACCGGCCGGAACCCACATCCGTGCGAGCTCGTTCACGTTGGCGCTCAGCTCGCGCTCGCCGGGCACGATGTCGTTCTGCTGCAGCAAGTACGCCATGATCGCGGCGTAGGCATCGGGCTCGAGCGAGCCCGGCGCCGTCACCGGCATGCGAGTGCGCATGACCTTGAATAGTCCGTCGGCCGTCTTGCCGCCGTACTTAGCGATGAATTCGGCACCCTTCAGCGGCGGGCCGAGCGGGCCATCGTTCAAGTTTGCGCCGTGGCAGGGTAGGCAGTCGGGCTCGTATGCCGCTTTGCCGCGCTGCGCTTGCGCGGCCGTATAGGTCAACGCGATTTCCTGGGCGCCCGCCACGTACGAATAGAGCGCAGCCATGGCGACGAGCATCGCAGTTACGTGGCGCTCGAGCTTCGATGGCGTACGAATCATCGGCGGCTCGCTATTTCTTCAGGCGGTATCCGGTGGTCAACATCCACCAGGTGGCCGTGAGGCAAATCAGCAGAAACGCCGCCATCATCCCGAAGCTGATGCCGACATGCACATCGGCAATCTCGTAGAAGCTCCAGCGGAAACCGCTGACGAGATAGACGACGGGATTGAACAGCGTGATGGTCTGCCAGACGGGCGGCAGCATGCTGATCGAATAGAAGCTGCCGCCAAGAAACGTGAGTGGCGTAATCACGATCAACGGGACCACTTGCAGCTTCTCGAAACTGTCGGCCCACAGGCCAATCATGAAGCCGAACAGGCTGAAAGTGATGGCCGTCACGACGAGGCACGCCACCATCCAGAAGGGGTGTGCGATCGTCAACGGCACGAACAGCGAAGCCGTGGCGAGAATGATTGCTCCCAAGATCACGGACTTCGTGGCGGCCGCTCCGACGTAGCCGAGCACGATCTCCGCCGCCGATATCGGCGCCGACAGCACTTCGTAGATCGTGCCCGTGAAGCGCGGGAAGTAGATACCGAACGACGAGTTGCCGACGCTCTCTGTCAGGAGCGAGAGCATCAGGAGGCCCGGCACGATGAACGCGCCATAGCTCGTGCCGTCAACGACAGTAATGCGCGATCCGATCGCGGAGCCGAACACGACGAAGTACAACGACGTCGATAGCACGGGCGCCACGATGCTCTGCACGATCGTCCGCCACATGCGGGCCATTTCGAAAAAATAGATTGCGCGGACGGCGTACCAGTTCATGCGGAGCGTTTCACGAGGTTCACGAAGATGTCTTCGAGTGAGGTCTGATTCGTGCTGAGATCGCGGAACCGGATGTTCGCATTCGCGAGGGCGCCGAGAAGCGTCGTAATGCCCGTGCGCTCGCTCTGTGTGTCGTACGTATAGACGAGCTCCGAGCCGCCGCTGTGCAGCTCGAGGTTGAATTGCGCGAGCTCGGCGGGCAGCGAGGCGAGCGGGGCGAGCAGTTGCAGCGTCATTTGTTTCTTGCCGAGCTTCCGCATGAGCTCTGCCTTCTCTTCGACGAGAATGATCTCGCCCTTGTTGATGACGCCGATCCGATCGGCCATCTCTTCCGCTTCGTCGATGTAGTGCGTGGTCAGAATGATCGTCACACCCGAGCTGCACAGCGTGCGCACGACGTTCCACATATCCTGGCGTAGCTCGACGTCGACGCCCGCCGTCGGCTCGTCCAAAAACAGCACTTGCGGCTCGTGCGAGAGCGCCTTCGCGATCATGACCCGGCGTTTCATTCCGCCAGATAGAGTCATGATTTTGCTGTCCTTCTTATCCCATAGCGACAGCGATTTCAGCACCTGCTCACAATAGGCGGCGCTCTTCGGCTTGCCGAACAACCCGCGGCTGAACATCGTGGTGTCCCACACCGTCTCGAACGCGTCGGTAGTCAGCTCCTGAGGCACCAGTCCGATCAGGTTGCGCGCGGCGCGCGCGTCTTTGCGGATGTCGTGGCCGCCGACGCTCACGGCGCCGCTCGTGGCGTTCACGATGCCGCACACGATATTGATCAACGTGGTCTTGCCGGCGCCGTTGGGTCCGAGCAAACCGAAGATCTCGCCGCGCCGAATTTCGAGGTTCGTGCTGCGCAGCGCTTGAAAACCCGATGCGTAGGTCTTTGTCAGGCCGTTGATCGAGATGATGGTTTGCATGCAGCCTTGGCTCGCGACGGACGCGTATCGTAGAGGACGCGGCGGCCTTTTGCACAGTCGAGCCGACCGGGTGTGACGGCTACTAGGTCGCCCGATAAACGGTGGAACTGGTGAAACGTTCCGTGTAGCTTGCAGGTCGAATTCCAGCCGATGCGACACTTCGTCGGTGGTAACTGGGGGTCCTATGCCGTGTCTCAATTCTCATCGACGCGCAACGGTGGCGTTAGTCAGCGTTGCCCTCGCGATTCTCTGTTCCACCGCGGCTTTACCTGCCGCCGCACAGTGGGTTGGCTACCCGACGGCCGGTGTGCCGCGCAAAGCCGACGGCTCCGTCGATATGGCGGGGCCCGTGCCGCGCCTGCCTGACGGTAAGCCGGACTTTTCCGGAATTTGGACGGCGGGCAACCCCGCCAAACCGAAGGAGGGCGGCGACAAAGCCGGCAACGGCAACGACATCGGCTCGTCGCGCTACATGGCGAACATGGGCGCCGACATGAAGGATGGCTTGCCCTATCAGCCTTGGCTGATACCGATCGTCAAAGAACGCACCGCGAACCTCGCACTCGACGATCCGCACATTCGTTGTCTGCCGGACTTCTTTTTGCGCGCGTATGGCTTGCCGCATATGCTGAAGTTCGTACACACGCCGGGCATCTTGGTGGTGCTGGACGAGATGAATGCCGGCTACCGTCAGGTGTTCACGGACGCGCGCGCGCTGCCCGACTCACCGACGCCGGCTTGGCAAGGGTATTCGAGTGCGAAATGGTTCGGCGACACCCTGATCATCGACACCATCGGGACGCGGGACGACTCGTGGATCGACTGGAACGGAAGCGTGATCACGGAGGCTGCAAAGATTCGCGAGGAAATGCGCCGCGTGGACTTCGGGCACCTCGAGATCAAGGTCACCGTCGATGACCCGAAGGCCTACACCAAGCCGTGGACGGTGACGCTCAAGCAGCGCATCGTGGTTGACGCGGAGCTGATCGACGAGGTCTGCCTCGAGAACGAGCAATTCGTGAAACGCATGGGCCTGGAAGCTAAAGATAAGTCCTCTGCCAAGTGAGCCGAACGGACACCAGGATATTCATCGATCGATTGCGGAGAGACCAGTCATGAAACCAAGGATGAGCCTGTTGCTGTGTCTGAGCGTCGGTGTCGCGACGGCGCTGCCCGCAGTTGCGCACCATTCGTTTCCGGCGCAGTACGACATCAACAAGCCAGTTACGCTGACGGGCAAAGTCACGAAGGTCGAGTGGACCAATCCGCACATCTTCATCTACGTCGACGTTGCGGATGACAAAGGTAGCGTCGTGAACTGGGCCTTCGAAATGGGCGGGCCGAACTCGCTGATCCGTCAGGGATGGAAGCGGGACTCGCTGAAGCCCGAGGACACCGTCACGATCGAAGGCAGCCTCGCGCGCGACGGCACCCACCTGGTGAACGCACGCACCGTCGCCGTGGACGGCAAAAAGCTGTTCGCCGGCTCGCAGGGCGGCGAGGCTCCCGCGAAATAATCGCGCCGCTCGCCGCGCTCGCGGCGACTAGATGCTGTAGCCCTCGACGTTGAAGGGTAGCGTCCGCGGTCGCTGGCCCGTGGCCGCGAAGATCGCGTTCGCGATGGCCGGCGCCACCGGAGGAAACGCCGGTTCGCCACAACCCGTTGGCGCGTAGTCCGTGTCGAGAAAGTGCACATCGATCTCCGGCGTTTTGTCGATGCGGACGATCGGATACTGGTGGAAGTTTGTTTGCTCCACGCGGCCGTTCTCGAACGTGATCTTCAGTCCCATCGCAGTGGAGATCGCGTCGACCACTGAGCCCTGGCACTGATTCTCGGCGCTGCTCAGGTTCACGATCGGGCCGATGTCGGCCACGACCCACACCTTGTGTACCGTGACCTTCTTGGTTGCGTCGACGCTCACGTCGGCAACCTCGGCGAAGTGCCCTTGGTGGCTGAAGTGGAACGCGAGCCCGAGCGCGCGACCGGGCGGCGACTTTTGCCCCCAGCCGGATCGTTGCGCCACCGTCTTGATGACGGCGACTGCTCGGCCCGTGTGAAACACGCCACCGAACGGATCGGGCGGCAATGTCCTCGACGCGCCCATGAGATCCACTAGGAAGTCGGCGTAGTCTCGCTTCGCCGCGACGGAGCATTCATTCAAGAAGCTCTGGACGCAGAACGCGATCACGTTACTGCCTGGCGCGCGCCACGGGCCGGTGGGCATCTTCGACGGAATCAGCGATTGCGCCATGCGTTGGTTCGCGAGGACGCTCGCGGGGAATTCGGCTTTGTCTATGTTGCCGGACGAGACGGGCGTTTTGCCGTCCATCGTGAACGTGATGAAGTGGTTCTGCCACGCTGCGAGGCTGCCGGACTTGTCGACCACCGCCTTCAGCGAATGAAATCCGCCGGCACGGTAGTAGTCGAATGCCATGTCGTCTTCACGCATCCACTGCACTTTCACCGGGATTCCGCCGGCTTGCTTCGAGACGAGCACCGCTTCGCAGACGCTATCGTTTGCGAGTCGACGGCCGAAGCCGCCGCCGCCGCGCAGCTGGTGCAGCAGCACTTTGTCTTTCGGTAGTCCGAGCAGAGCCGCGATCGCGTCGACCGCCGCTTGCGGTGTCTGCGTGGGCGCCCAGACCTCGACGCTATCGCCCTTGAACCACGCGGTGCAGTTCTGCGGTTCGAGATCCGCGTGCGACACGTAGTGATAGGCGTAGAACGCTTCGACCGGCTTGCTCTCGCTGAACGCAGCGTCGACGTTGCCAGCTTGGCCGAGAACTTGCTGCGGAGCCTGTGTGGCGAGTCGTTTGGCTTCGGTAACGGCCGCTGTCCAGCTGTCGCGAGATGCCGCGCTCTCGTCCCACTGAACCTGTAGCGCCTTTTTCGCCTGCATCGCGGACCAGGTTGTGTTGGCCACTATCGCGACACCGGACAGCGCAGCCGGCGCACCCGAGAGATCGAACAGAGTCGGGTTGCCGACCTCGTCGACGATGAATGCGTTCTTCACGCCGGGCAACGTGCGGATGTGGTCGAGGTTGGCTGATACGGCCTTGCCGCCAATGGCGGGTGCTTTTGTAAACGTCGCAAACAGCATGCCGGGCATTCGTTGATCGATGCTGAACAACGACTCGCCGCGCACGATTTTCTCGTTGTCGACACCCGTCACGCGTTTGCCAAGCAGGCGGTACGCGCTCTTGGGTTTCAGCTTCACGCTTTCGGCAGTGGGTACCGGCAGGGTCGCGGCGATGGGCGCGAGCTCGCCGTACGTAGCAGTGCGACCACTCTTGTCGTGGTGCACGATCCCTTTGTCCGTGCGCAACTCGGTGGCCGGCACGTTCAACTTTTGAGCGGCGGCGGTGACGAGCATCGCGCGGGCCGTTGCGCCTGCGCGGCGCAGCGTGTCGAAGTTCATGGGAATCGACGTCGAGCCGCCCGCGAGCTGCAGGCCGTACAACTCCGCGCTGATCACAGACTGCTGCACCTCGACCTTGCTCCAATCGGCATCGAGCTCCTCGGCCACGATCAACGGCAGCGACGTTTTCACGCCTTGACCGACCTCGGGGTTTTTCGCGAACAGCACGATCTTGCCGTCGGCTCGGATGTGCACGTACGGGTTCAGTGACGAGTCCGCCGCCGTCTTCGTTTGGGCGAACGCCTTCTCGGCGGCTGGGCCGAGCGACAACGCAAGCACGAAGCCGCCGCCCGCGACGCTGGTGAGCTTGATGAAGCTGCGGCGCGAGAGCTCCTGCGCTTCCGTACGGCGCTTCGCATACAACTTCTGCATTGATTCGGGTAGATAGACACTCATGATGCGCCTCCGGTTTTCGCGACCTTGGCTGCGGCGGTGTGAATGGCCTTGCGGATGCGGACATACGTGCCGCAACGGCAGAGGTTCGCCGCCATCTCCGTGTCGATTTGCGCGTCGGTGGGTTTAGGGAACCGAGCGAGCAGGGCGGTGGCGCGCATTATTTGCCCTGCCTGACAGTAGCCACACTGCGGAACGTCTTCCTCGATCCAGGCTTGCTGCACTGCCGTGAGGGTGGCGCCCGGCGCGGCAAGACCTTCGATCGTCGTGATCTGCTGCCCCGCGGCGGTCTCTGCGGGGACCTGGCATGACTGAATGGGTATGCCGTTCAAATGCACGGTGCAGGCGCTGCATTGGCCGACGCCACACCCGTATTTGGTGCCCGTCATGTTCAACGTGTCGCGCAATACCCAAAGCAACGGTGTTTTCGGATCGACGTCGTCGCCGATCGCGTGGGTCTTGCCGTTGATCGTGAGATTCAGCATGGGGTCTCCTCGATGCGTCTTGCGGAGCGTGTTAGCGCGGAGTGAGGCGGAGTAGTTGGTCGCCGGCGAGCACGTACAACGCGCCGTCGGGGCCCTGGCGCACGTCGCGGATGCGCATCTTCCGATCCGTCAGCAGCGCTTCCTCCGCCACGATGCGATCGCCGTTTAGCACCAGGCGCACGAGGTGCTGGCCCGCGAGCGCGCCGACGAACAGGTTGCCCTTCCACTTCGGGAAAAGATCCCCAGTGTAGAACGCCATGCCGGAGGGCGCTATCGACGGCACCCAGAAGTAGGCGGGCTCGTCGACGCCCGGCATCGAATGCATTCCGTTGCCGACCGGAACGTTCTTGCGTCCGTCGGTACGTCGCACGTCGTACTGTGTGCCGTAAGAGACGTCGGGCCAGCCGTAGTCGTGGCCGGGCTTGATGATGTTGAGCTCGTCGCCGCCTTGCGGACCATGCTCGACGGTCCACAATTCGCCGGTGGCCGGATTGATGGCAGCGCCTTCGGGGTCGCGGAAACCGTGCGCGTACAGCTCGCGCGGCACCGTCGCACGACCGAGCCACGGGTTGTCCTTCGGGATCGTGCCGTCGCGATTGATGCGGATCACGCGGCCGCTGAAGTTCCGACGAATGTCGGGATCCGCTGTGAAGTCGTGCTCGACACCATCGAGGTCGTTGTCGTAGAACCGGAACGCATCGGCGCCCGTGACGAATAACGTCTTGTCACGCGCGAAGACGAGACGACGCTCCGCGCGACCGTCGATCAGCACGTCGAGGTCCTCGAGCCGGCGATTGTCGGCCGACAGCTTCGCGCGTGCGACGCGCTCGAAACCCAAGTCGAGTACGCGGCGTTCGGCCAGCGACTTCTCCCACACCTCGTTATAGAAGTGTTCGAGCGGCCAGCGCTTCGCCGCTTCGCCCTTTGGCGGCGCGAAGTAGCTGAAATACACGTAGCGATTCGTCGCGAAATCCGGATCGAGCCCAACGTCATGGAAACCCTGCGCCGCGACGACTTTTACGGGTGGCAGGCCGGCGATTGGTTCGGACACCGTGCCTGTCGGCGACACGGTACGCAGCCGACCCGCAAACTCGGAGATCAGGAAGTTGCCGTCCGGCAGAAAGGCGATCGCCCATGGACCTGCGAGTTGATCGGTAATCACCGTCACGCGGAAACGCGACTTGTCCTTCGGCGCTGGCGCGTCCGTCTGGCCCGGAAACGCGGGAGTGGGCTTCGGCGGATGCGGTTGTTCTTGCGCGACTGCGATCGACGCGAGCAAGACTGTAGCGATACCGACCAAGCGCTTCATTGAACCTCCCCCGATTGAGCTGACCTAGACTAGCATCGCGTTCTTACCCTTGCGAAACGAACACCGATGCAGGTGCATGTCGTCGACGGCACGTTCGAGCTGTTCCGTGCGTACTACGGCAATCCGTCGCGCGCGAGCGCGGACGGGCACGAGGTGGGCGCCGCGCGTGGCCTCGTGCGTTCGCTGCTGGCGTTGCTCGCGGAGCGCGACATCACGCACGTCGCCGTCGCCTTCGATCACGTCATCGAGTCCTTTCGTAACACTCTCTACAAGGGCTACAAGACCGGCGATGGTCTCGACCCGCTGCTGTTCGCGCAATTCGGGTTGGCGGAAGACGCGTGTCGCGCGCTTGGCCTCGTCGTGTGGCCCATGATCGAGTTCGAGTGTGACGACGCGCTCGCAACGGCCGCGGCGCGCTTCGCCGGCGAACGCGAGGTAGAACGCGTCGTGATCTGCTCGCCTGACAAGGACCTTGCCCAGTGCGTGCGCGGGGGGCGTGTGGTGTGTCTCGATCGAATGCGTCGGACGATGCTCGACGAGCAGGGCGTGCACGCGAAGTTCGGCGTGGCGCCCGAGTCCATTCCGGACTGGCTCGCACTCGTGGGGGATAGCGCCGACGGCTACCCCGGAATTCCGCGTTGGGGTGCGAAGTCCGCCGCGGCCGTGTTGGCCGAGTACACGCACCTCGAAGCTATTCCCGCCGCTGCCGACGACTGGCGCGTGCGAGTCCGCGGCGCCGACGCGCTCGCGGCGAATTTCGCTGCGCACCGCGACGACGCGCTGCTGTTCCGCGTGCTCGCCACCTTGCGAACCGACGTGCCCCTGCCGGAATCGCTGGGGGAACTACGCTGGTGCGGACCCGATGACGCCGCGCTCGAGGAGCTCGCCGAACAATGGCGAGACAGGTCGCTCATGGACCGCGCCTCTCAGGTCGTGCAACGTTCGCGCGAACGTGGTTCCCTCAGCGCGCCGCGTTCTCGAGAATCGCAACCAGGTCGGCCGGCCGATCGAGCATCACGTCGTGGCCGCAGTTGATCGTGAGGGTCTTCCACCCACGGCGTTTGGCGAGCTCGTGGAACGGCGGAAACGGCGAGTGTTCGTAACCCGTTGCGAGTATGTGCGTGACTTTCGCTGGCGGTAGAACATTGCGCACCGCGAGCCTGCCTTGAAAGGTCGCGAGCGGTTGCGGTGTGCATTGCGCGTCGACCCACGCGCGGTCTGCGACATTCACCTGGAAGAACTCCGCTGAAATCGGTGGGACGCGCCAGCCGTCGCCGTGTTCTTTCGCCGCTTGAACCTGCGCGTCACGAAGTGCGGACGGCACTGCGTCATGCAGCCCCTGGCCGTCGTCGAGAACGAAAGCGTCGAGGTACACGACCGCGCGCAGGCGTTCCGCGACTCGGTCGGCCACGCCGGTGATCACGCAGCCGCCGTACGAGTGACCGCATAACACGACGTCGGTGAGGTTCTCCCAGTGAATCAAGTTCACGATGTCGGTCACATGCGTCTCGAGCGTTACCTGCGCGGAGCAGAGATGCGAGCGGTCGGCAATGCCCGTAAGGGTGGGCGTGAACACGTCGTGGCCGGCGCGCTGCAGGGAGCGTCGCACACGCTGCCAACACCAGCCGCCGTGCCAAGCTCCGTGTACGAGAACGAACGTGGCCATCGGTCTCCCCCTTGACGTAAGTGCGTCGCATCATAGTCACGCCGTTGCAAAGGTGCACAGCGGCATGCACGCTTCAGCGGCGCAACGCATTTGGGGAGACTGACCATGGCACTTCGAATCATCGGCGCCGGCCTCGGACGGACCGGAACGATGTCGATGAAACTCGCGCTCGAGCAGCTCGGGCTAGGGCGCTGCTATCACATGGCGGAGTTGATCGCGGACCCCTCGCGAATGCCCTCGTGGCTGAAAGTCACCGAAGGGACTCCCGATTGGGAGACTATTTTTGCGGGGTTCACCGCCACCGTGGACTACCCGGCATGCACCTATTGGCGCGAGCTCATGGCGGCGTATCCTGAGGCCAAAGTGTTGTTGACGGTTCGGGACCCCAACGACTGGTTCGACTCCACCCAGGCGACGATTTTCTCGCCGCCGATGCGGGCTCGTATCGCCGGGTCGCCGATGGAAGCCTTTTTCCGCAAGGCCGTGTATGCCGATTTCGGGGACAGGATCGACGACCGCGGGTTCATGACGGCCGCGTTCGAGCGGCATACCGCCGCGGTTCGGGGCTCGGTTCCCCCCGAACGCCTCCTGGTGTACGAGACAGGCGAGGGTTGGCCGCGTCTGTGTCAGTTCTTGGGTGTCGCGGTTCCGGCATCGCCGTTCCCGCGGGTCAACTCGCGCGAGGAGATGCAGCGGATGATGGCTGGCGCGGGCCCCGGCGCCTCGCCGGGCATGGCAACCATCGAAGAGATGGGAGCCAAAGCCCGCCAAGGCCTGTCAAAACCCTGAATCGCCCGGCAATTTCTCAGCGGCCTCACACGGGTGTCGTACTGAAACGACGCTTACGGCCGCTCGTTATGTTGCCTCGGCGGACTCTGTGCGCCCCTATTTGGATTCGGGAGCGGAGTTTGAAATCGGCGCTGTGTTCGCGGTAACCATGGGTCCTAGCGGTGGCCAGAGTATTAGCCGTAACACCATGTCACGCTAAGAAAAATTTGTGTTTCGCGGGCTAGTAATGGCGGGTCTATCGGCGGTATCTTGGAGCATCGTCTAAACTAACCGGGCCACGCGCGAACGAACGCGTAGTTGGACGGGGGTTTCAGAAAGGTTCGTAGTCATTTCTGTTCGTGGGGGTCGAGAGAATGCACGCAAGAATCATCCAGCAGGGCCGGCATCAAGTCATCGCCGCCGTCGGTGCGGCGTTGGTCGCAGTCGCCGTGTCGCAAGGCGCCGTCGCTGCAGTCACCGGAGTTGCCGCTGCGGCGCGAACAGGTGACATCGACGCGGTCAAGAAACAACTGGCTAGTGGCGCCAACGTCAATACTCCCGAGGCCGATGGCACTTCGGCGCTCTTGTGGGCCGCTTACCAGGGCTCCCCCGATCTCGTGCAGTTGCTGTTGAAGGCCGGCGCCGATGTGAACGCTGCCAACGGCTTCGGCGTCACGCCGCTGCTGCAAGCCGCGCGCTACGGCGACGCGGCCACGATGAACGTTCTGCTGAAAGCGGGCGCCGACATCAAGAAGGCCGAGCGCGAAGGCGAGACACCGCTGATGGCGGCTGCACGCGCCGGCAGCGTCCCGGTCGTCAAGCTTCTGATCGATCACGGCGCCGACGTCAACGCGCGCGAGTCGCTGCAGGAAGAAACGGCGCTGATGTGGGCAACGGCCGAAGGCCACGTCGATGTCGTCGATGTGTTGCTGAAGGCGCACGCCGATCCGAATCTGAAAGCGCGCCTATCAGAGCTTTCGAAGCGCAGCACGCGTAGTGACTTCCCGACCGGCGGTTTTACCGCGGTAATGTGGGCGGTGCGAGATGGCAACGAGCCGCTCGTGCGTCGGCTCGTCGAAGGCGGCGCCGATCTGAATATCGCCAACGGCGATAAAGCGACGCCGATGATGCTCGCCATCATCAACGATCGGTTTGATCTGGCTGCCAAGCTGCTCGATCTTGGTGCGACGCTGAATGATGGCTCGTTGTACTACACGGTGTTGATGCGCGACGCGACGACGGACTGGCGTGCCAAGGACGGTTCGCGTAATCGTGCCGACCATGACAACAAGCTGACCGCTCTCGACCTGGTGGGCCTGCTACTCGATAAAGGCGCAGATCCCAACCGCGAGTTCGAGGGCCAAATGCACTCTTCGTCGATGTGCTGCGATACGCATGAGAACGGCACGCCGTTCTTCCGTGCTGCAGTTGCCGCGGATGTCGAAGCACTGAAGTTGCTCACCGCGCACGGCGCGAACCTCGAGTGGATGCCGAAAGCAGTCGCGGGTGGGCCCCGCGACACGTTTGGTCCGAAGCTCGCCGGCAAGACGCCGTTGATGGTCGCGATGAACGGTGGCAAGGGCGTCGGCATGGCCGGCGGTCCTGGCGACGTTCGGGAGGGCGCTGAGCCGCCGTTCCGCGAAATCTCGAACCGCAAGCCCACGGATGCGGTGGCGCTGCTCTTGAAGGCTGGCGCGAACCCCAATGCCACGTCTTCAGAAGGTGATACCGCGCTGCATCTAGCGGCCTTTGACGGCAAGCTTGAAGTGGTGCGAGCCTTGGTCGCCGGGGGTGCCAACCTCGATGCGAAAGACAAGGCAGGTAAGACCGCGCTTCAAGTGGTTTCCGAGCAAGCGCCGCGCCCGCCGCGAGTACTAGTCGGTGGAGCGACGGATTTCGACGAGCATGCCCAGCCGAAAGAGGTCGCCGCTTTGTTGCGCGAGCTGAAGCAGGGTCCGACACAGGCGAACTTGGCGGGGGGGCGTTAGCAGTGAGGACCTCGGGTTACGTTGCCGGAGTCGGTGTTGTCGTGGCGGGAGCGGCGGCGTATCTGTTCCTGGCCCATAAGCCGCCGGAAGGTGCGCTTCAAGACCGTTGGGCGATGGTCAATAAGTACTGCTCCGATTGCCACAACGATTCGGACTTCACCGCCGAGTTGTCATTCGACAAGCGTTCGCTGGATAACGTCCATGCGGATCCCGGCACATGGGAGAAGGTGCTCCACAAGCTAAGCATTGGCGCGATGCCGCCCCACGATAAGCCGCAGCCGCCACCGGAAATGCGTACAGCTTTTATCAACGCGCTCGAGGGCACTCTCGATGCCGCCGCAGAGGCGAAGCCCTATGCCGGCACGACAACCGTTCACCGCCTCAACCGGGCGGAGTATGCAAACAGCGTGCGGGACTTGTTCGGTATCGAGGCCAACCTGAGTGAGCTCCTGCCAAGCGATGGCGGTGACTTCGGCTTCGACAACATTGCCGACGTGCTGCGAACCTCGCCACTGCTGCTCGAGCGCTACCTGACGGTCGGTTTGCAAGTGGCCGATATGGCCATCGGTAACCGCGACGCCGTCGTCGGTTCGAGCTCCTATCGCCTGCCGTTCGACACCACGCAGAACTATCACCTGGAAGGGCTGCCGATCGGCACCCGCGGTGGCTTGGTCGTGCATCACAACTTCCCCGCCGATGGCGAGTACGTCATGTCCGGCCGCCTGGTACGAGGCGTCGAAGAGGGCTACCACGGACTCGAAGGCCATGATCGGCCGCACGAGTTCCTGGTTCTTGTCGATGGGCAGACGGTCTACACCAGCGAGATCGGTACCAAGGAAGATCACGAGCTCAGTGTCGCCGAAGGCATCAACGTCGCGGCCTTTGCGATCGATGCCAAGATGACGTCGCCCCGTATTCGCGTCACCGCCGGACCGCACGACGTGGCGTTTACCTGGCGTGAGCAGACCACACGCGAACAGAACGCGTGGGAGCCCGGCCTGCGAGCGACGCTCGAGATCCACAATCCTTCCGGCATGCCGCGGCTCGAAGACAGCAGCATCGAAGGTCCTTATGACGTCACCGGCGTGAGTGAAACGCCGAGTCGCCAGAAGATCTTCACCTGTCGGCCGGCGGCAGCTGCGGAGGAACCGGCCTGTGCGGAGAAGATCATCTCTACCATGGCCAGGAACGCCTATCGCCGCCCGGTCGATCAGGACGATCTCGCGCCGTTGATGGCCTTCTATAAAGACGCGCGCGCCAACGGTGGCGATTTCGATGCTGGAATTCACGACGCGTTGGCCCGCACACTCGTGAGCCCTTGGTTCCTGTTCCGCGTGGAGAGCGACTCCGGCGATGCGCCGGCCGGGTCCAACCATCGGATCGACGACCTTGAGCTCGCGTCGCGGTTGTCGTTCTTCCTCTGGTCGAGCACGCCGGACAGCGAGTTGCTCGATTTGGCGGAGAAGGGACGCCTGCATGAAGCCAGCGTGCTGGAAGCGCAGGTCCGACGCATGGTGGCCGACCCGCGGTCCGAAGCCCTCGTCGAGAACTTTGTGGGTCAGTGGCTCCAGTTGCGCAACCTGGACTCGCGCGCGCGGCCTGATCTCCTGATGTTCCCCGACTTCGACGGTAACCTCCGAAACGCGTTCCGCACGGAGACCGAGATGCTGTTCGGGCATGTGCTGCGCGAAGGGAAGTCGGTAAACGAACTCATGACGGCCGACTACACCTTCGTGAACGAGCGTCTTGCGCGTCACTACGGAATCCCCGGTGTTTACGGCTCGCGGTTCCGCCAAGTCCCGGTGGCCGATGTGAACCGCCGTGGTCTCTTCGGCCATGGCAGTATCCTGTCGATCACCGCTGCTTCTTCGCGGACGTCGCCGATCATTCGCGGCAAGTTCATCGTCAGCACGTTCTGGAACAACCCGCCCCCGCAGCCGCCTGCGGACGTCCCGGCGCTCGAGGCGAGCGCGCCGAAGGGCCGGCCGTCGACGGTTCGCGAGATGCTTGAGTTACACCGTGCGAATCCAACCTGTGCCGCGTGTCACAAGAACATAGACCCGGTCGGGTTTGCACTCGAGAACTTCGATGTCGACGGCTCGTGGCGTACGACCACCCGCGAAGGCCTGAAGATCGACTCGGCAGGCATTCTGGCGGACGGCACGGCAGTGGATGGTCCGGTGGAGCTGCGTCAAGCGCTGCTAGCGAAACCTTCGCTGTTCGCGAATACTGTCACGCAGAACATGTTGATATACGCGCTCGGTCGTGGTCTTGAGCCCGGCGATATGCCGGTGGTACGCAGCATTGTGCGCAATGCGGCCAAGCGCGATTACAGTTTGATGTCTATTGTGTTGGGGATCGTGGACAGCTATCCGTTCCAGATGCGAACGAATAGCCCTGCGGCAGGTGCGACTGCAACCGTCGCTCAAACGAGGGAGTAACGATGTTTATTACGAAGAAGCACTTGGACCGCCGGACATTTCTGCGCGGCGCTATGGGTACGGCGATCGCGTTACCGTTCCTGGACGCGATGGTACCTGCGGCGACGGCGCAGACCCGCACTGCAGCAGCGGAGAAGCTGCGGTTCGGCGCGATCTATATGCCGAACGGCATTTATCCGGGGCTGTGGCACCCGGAAAAACCGGGTAAGGGTTGGGCGTTCAATCGGACGATGAAGCCGATGGAACCGTACCGCCAGTACCTCACCACGGTCAGCCAGATGAAGGCGCCCGAGGGCAAGAAGGACATGGGCGGCATCCACATGGGTGCCAGCGCGGCGTTTTTGAACGGCAGCGGTCCCGAGACGCACAACGGTGAGTTCAACCTGATCCGCTCGAAGAAGTCGGTCGATCAGTACATCGCTGACGCGATTGCCGGCGATACGCCGCTCCATTCGCTCGAGGTCGGAACGGAAGACATGGGAACGTCGGCCGGTGCCTGTGACGGTTATCCGTGCGTGTTCTTCAACACGATGGCGTGGCGCGACGACAAGAGCCCGCTGCCGGTGTCCGTGAATCCGCAGGTCACGTTCGAGCGCATGTTCGGTGAGCCGGGCTCTTCGCATCAACGTATTGCCCGCCTGCAGACCAAGGAGAGCATGCTCGACTCCGTGTTGCAGGAGACGGGGCGATTGCAAAAGAAAATCGGTGCGAGTGACAACGCGATTCTCGACGAGTACCTGACGAGCGTGCGCCGCGTCGAGGAACAGCTGAAGAAGATGCAGTCGCGGTCGGAAGCCATCTCGAGCGCAACGGGTGCTCCGATCGGTATCCCCGAGGACTACGACGAGCATATGACGGTCACCTACGATCTGTTGCACCTCGCGTTCCAGGGCGACCTGACGCGCGTCTTCAGCTTGATGGTTGGTCACGAGGCTAGTGGTCGCAGCTACGCCTTCCTGGGCGTCAAGGAGCCGCACCACTCGACGTCGCACCACAAGAACACGCCGGAGAGCTTGGAGGCGTACGCCAAGATCGGCGCGTACCACATGGTCAAGCTCGGCGAGTTCGTCGAGAAGCTCAAGAACACGCGCGAGGGCGACCACACGTTGCTCGATTCGTCGCTCGTGTACTTCGGCGCGGGCATGAGCAATGGCTTGCTGCACGACCGGCACAACGTGCCGGCGCTGATGGTGGGCACGGCCGGCGGTCGTATCAAAGCCGGTGGCGAGCACATCGTTGCCGAGAAGGATCAGCCGACGTCGAATCTGCTGTTGGCCATGGCCGACAAGTTCGGCGTCGAGCTCGACACGATTGGTATCGCGACGGGTCGGATGCAGATCTAGTCCGTCAGCCGTTTCGGAAGAACAACGGGGCCCGCTTTGCGGGCCCCGTTTTTTTTGGGGGTAGGGGCGAAAGACAGGCGCGGTGCGCCGCTGCTGGATCAACGACGCTACGTCAGCGTTGACGCGCCGCCGCAGGGGGTTTGCGCATCAAGAACAGTAGTGGCACCGCTACGAAGCTCATGTAGAGCATGAATCGAAAGTCGTTCACGTAGGCCACTGTGAGCGCCTGCCGGGACACTTCGCCATTCAGTGCGACGAGGCCCGTGCCGTGTAGTGAGCTCCAAAACGATGGTACATCCGGGCCATGCAATGCCGCTCGGAATGGCGTGATGGCCTCGCTCAGGGCGGCATGGCTGCGCTGCGCCTCGCGGCCCAGAAGCGTGATGACGATCGAGATGCCAATGCTCATGCCGATGTTGCGGATCAGGCTGAACATGGCAGTGCCTTCAGCACGATAGCGTGCCGCCAGCGTCGCGAATGCGACGGCGCTCAAGGGCACGAAAATGAATCCCATGCCGAAGCCCTGAATCATGCCCGTGTACACGACTTCGTATACGCCGACGTTGGTGTTGAACTGCGCCATGTCGTACAGCGACCAGGCCATCAACAGCAGCCCAAAGAACATCAGGGCGCGCGAATCGACGCGGCCGATCAGCCGCCCCACGACCATCATGGCGACCATCGTGCCGAAACCGCGGGGAGCCATGATCAGCCCCGCCGTAATCACGGGGAAGCCTAGCAGCCCTTGCAGAAACGGCGGCAGAAGCGCCATGCCGGAGAACATCATGACGCCGACGAGGAACATCATCACCAGGCCGACGGAAAAGTTGCGATCAGCGAACAGGCCCGGCTCGATGAATGGTTTGTCGGTTGTGAACATATGCACGAGGAACAAGTAGGCCGCGAGCCCGGTGACGGTGGCCTCGAGCACGATCTCGGTGGAACCGAACCAGTCGAGTGAGTTGCCGCGATCGAGCATGAGCTGCAGCGCACCGATGGTGATGCTGAGCAGAGCGAAGCCGAAGAAGTCGAACTTGCCGCGACTCTGCAGGGGTGTCTCGGGCAGGAACGCGAGAATGCCGAGCACTGCCAGCGCGCCGACGGGTAGGTTGATGTAGAACGCCCAGCGCCAGCTGTAGTACTCGGTGAGCCAGCCGCCGAGCGTTGGGCCGAGAATGGGGCCCACCATCACGCCCATGCCCCACAGCGCCATGGCAGAGCCCTGTTTCTCGCGGGGATAAATGTCGAGCATCACGGCCTGCGACAATGGGACGAGCCCGGCGCCGGCCGCGCCCTGCAGACCGCGGAATAGCACGATCTGCTCGATCGATGTAGCCGCGCCGCACATCATGGATGTGATGATGAACGCGACGACACAGATCAACAGCAACCGTTTTCGCCCTAGCTTGTCGGCCAGCACGCCGGTCAAAGGCGTACAGATGGCGGCTATGACGATGTAGGAGGTGAGCACCCACGAGATCTGGTCTTGTGTGGCCGACATGCTGCCCTGCATGTGCGGCAACGCGACGTTGACGATCGTGGTGTCGACGACCTGCATGATCGTCGCCAACATGATGCATACGGTGATCCAGCCGCGATTCAGTGCGACGCCGCCGCCAGAGGTGCTCATGCTAGTCCCGCGTGCTCGAAACGGACTGAACGAGTCGCGGAGCAGCGCGTTTCGGCAGTAGCGCGCGAACGATGGCCGGCGCCGGCCGCTCATAGCCCGTATCGATCGTCACGATTGCGCTCATGCCGACGCGCAGTTCCGGATCGTTCGAGTTCACTTGCACCGCGATTCGCACCGGGATTCGCTGCGCCACCTTGACCCAGTTACCCGTGGCGTTTTGTGCCGGGATGACGGAGAACTCCGCGCCCGTGGCCTGGCTGATGCTCTGGACACTACCGCGCCAGGTTCGACCAGGGTAGGTGTCGAGTTCGACATCGACGGGTTGACCGGGCAGGACGTGGGTGAGCTCCGTCTCTTTGTAGTTCGCTTCGATCCACATGTCGTGGTCGGACACGACGCTCATGATCGGGGCGCCGGGCGCGGCGTATTGGCCGACGGTTGGCACTTTGCTCGCGATGCCATCGAACGGCGCGCGCACGATCGTGTGCTCGAGATCGATCGCCGCCTTGTCATACATGGATTTGGCCGCCTGGTAGGCCGCCTGGTCCGTCAGCGGCTTGTCCACGGAGCCACCGAGGCGCGCGCGGGCAGCCTCGAGGGCGCGCTCGGTGACCTGGATGTCCTGGTTTGCGACGTCACGCTTCTGGCGTGCATCGTCCACGGCTACGTCGGAGATGAGCTTACGCTTTGCAAGCTCCACCAGCCGCTCGTATTCGCGCTGTTGATACGCGGCCGTCGTACGCGTGAGCGCTAGCTGTGCCGTGGTCTGACGGTAGCCTGCACGGAAGCTTTCGACGACATCATTCATCGCAACCAATTGTGCACGCGTCTGCGCCACGGTGACCTGGAACATCCGGTCGTCGACCGTGAACAGGACGTCGCCTTGTTTCACGCGTTGATTCTCGTGCACGGCCACGTTCGTAATAGGCCCTGCTACTTGCGCTGAGACGATCGCCAAGTCGGCCTTCACGTAGGCGTTGTCGGTGTCGATGAATCGCCCGGACATGAAGTAAAAATAGCCGCCGACGACAAGCACGGCGACCGGGCCTAGCGTTAGCAAGATGCGGCGCACGATCCGGCTGTTCTTGCGGGGTGGCGGGTGCGGGAGTGTGCTCGCAGGTGATGCGGCCGGGGGGGCGGGCGGGACGGGCTGTGCGCCCGGCGCGCTAGCGGGGGCGGCCGATCCGGGCCGATTCTCTTCCGACATCTCTATTCATCCTTGTCTTCGGTTCGATGCCCGCGACCGCCGTTTCGGCGGCCACGAGGTTGGCTTTCATACGCTGCAGGGCGTCTAGCACCTGTTTCTCGGCGCTGGCGGCGATGCCGGCCGAAGCCTCTGCCAGGGTTTCGGACGCCCGGCTCTGCATTTCCGCGAGGATGGGCTGGCACTTGCCCGTTAGAAACAGCTGCACGGCCCGTCGATCCGACGGATGGTTGCGCCGCTCGACCCAGCCTGCGGTTTCCATTCTGTCGATTAGCCGCGTCAGCGTAATGGCTTGAACTTCGAGGATCTCCGCTAGCACGACCTGAGTCATGCCTTCGTTACGCGACAGGTGGGCAATCGCGCGCCACTGGGCCTGCGTCATACCGAGCGATTGGAGGCGCCGATCGAAGTTGCGGCGCAGAAGGCGGGCCAGATCGTTGATCAAGAAGCCGAGCTTGCGCTCGGGGTCGAATTTGAAGCCCACGGTGGATACCCATAATAGTAAGCATGCTTATGATAAGCATGGCAGGACACTCGCGCAATCGTTTGCCGTAAGTCTCACCGTCACCAGCGGTTGAAGTGGCGTCCGAACTGCGGGTTAATACTCGGCCAGACCCTCGAGGAAAAAAACGATGACCATTCGCGGCGCCGTGGCGCTGGCCGTAGCCGGCTTGTCGCTGGCCAACGCGGCCATCGCCCATCATGGCTTCGGCAATTTCGATACCCAGCGCGAGGTCACGCTGGAAGGGACGATCACTGGCATCGATTTCGTCAATCCGCATGCGTATGTCTATTTCGACGCGGTGGACGCCGCCGGCGCGAAGACCCCGCACCGCTGCGAGATGCGGGCGGCGACGGTGCTGCGCCGCTCCGGTTGGTCGGCGGACATGTTCAAGACCGGCGAACCCATCAAGATCACAGGTGCGCCCGATCGCTTCGACACCAAGTCCTGCTACGTCAACACGGTGGTGTTTGCGGATGGCACTACGGCCGACCGCTACGCGCAGCTGACGAAGCCCGCAGCCCCGGGCGCGCAGGCTCGAGCCCCGCGCGCACCCCGGCTACCCTCAGGTGAGCCGAACCTAAACGGTGACTGGGCGCCCGAGCAGCTGGTCATGACGGACCCGCGGGGACGCGCCGGCGCGTTGGTGCCGGTCAGCAAGGCAGGCGAGTTCAAGCCTGGCGATGGGCCCACACCGGGAGCTCCGCCGCCGGGGCAGAACGGTCGGCCACCAGGCGCCGCAGGCGCCGCGCCCGGAGGCAACCGCCCGCCGCCGTTCGGCCCGCGTGTCGCATTCACGGAAGCAGGCAAGAAGGCCGCGGACGCTTTTCACAACTTCAGTCCCGAAAACCCGCGCATGCGCTGCGAGACGACGAGCATCCTGTTTGACTGGACCTTCGACGGCCCGGTCAACCGGATCACGCAGAACGCCGACACGATCACGCTGCAATATGGCCAGCTCGGCTTCATGCGCACGATTCATATGGACACGAAGGAGCACCCGGCTAACGTGGAGCGTACGCGAGCCGGCCATTCGATCGGCCGCTGGGATAACGACGTGCTGGTCGTCGACACGGTTGGGTTCGCACCCGGCGTGCTGAATCCGCCGATCATGAACTCCGAGCAGTTGCACGTCGTCGAGCGGTTCACGTTCGATCCCGACAAGATGGCGATTACGCGCAGCTATTCGGCTGAGGATCCGGTGAACTTCACGGACCAATTCACGGGTAGCGACACGATCGGCGTGGCGGACCTTCCGTACGCCCCCGATACCTGCAAGGAGCTGACGTCATTCGTCGATCCGGCGAAGCAGAGCGCCACGCAGGGCGGCTCCGGCGCGCCGCCGCCGAGCTCGGCGAACGCGCCTGCTGCCGCAGCGCCCGCGAAGTCGTGGTGGAAGTTCTGGGAGTGGTTCAACTAAGCGCATCGAGTTTCTTTGGGGGGAGTGCTATGGGTTTTCTTCGCACGCTCGGGGTCGTGGTGTTCGCCGCGACCGGCGCCGCCATGGCGGTCGCACAGACAGCCGCGCCGACAACGGCGCCGCGCACGTTTCGGCCCGTTACGGACGCCATGCTTCGCAATCCAGACGCGGGCGACTGGCTCATGTGGCGGCGCACCTGGAACAGCTGGGGCTACAGTCCGCTCGATCAGATCGACAAGCGCAACGTCGGCAAACTGAAGCAGGTGTGGGCGCACGAGCTCGGCAAGGGCACTCAAGAAGGAACGCCGATCGTCCACGACGGGGTCATGTACGTGCCGAATCCGGGCGACTACATCCAGGCCTTCGATGCGAAAACCGGCGCGGCGTTGTGGGAATACAAACGCCAGTACCCGGAAGGTGTAAACGGCGGCACGAACCGCAACATGGCGATCTGGGGCACGACGCTGATCGATGCGGGCGCCGACAACATGATGTACGCGGTCGATGCGCGCACCGGCAAACTCGTGTGGGAAACCAAAGTACTCGATCCGAAACTGCCGGCGCGCGCGACGGCCGGCCCGATCGTTGCGAACGGCAAGATCATCACGGGGCGGCAGTGTCAGCCCGCGGCCACGAACGACTCCTGCATCATCACGGCCCATGACGCGGCCACCGGTAAAGAGCTGTGGCGCACGCGCACGATTCCGCGCAAGGGCGAACCCGGCGACGAGACCTGGGGCAACGTGCCGATGGAGCAACGTTGGCACGTCGGTACCTGGATGGTGCCGAGCTATGACCCCGAGCTCGATCGAATCTACATCGGCACGTCGGTCACGATTCCGGCGCCGAAATTCATCTTGGGCGGCGTGGATAAAGAACACCTGTACCACAACTCGACGCTCGCGCTGGATCCTGCGAACGGCAAGATCGTGTGGTACTACCAACATCTGATCGATCACTGGGATCTCGACCATCCATTCGAGCGCCTACTGGTCGACACGGCCGTGACGCCGGATCGCAACGAGGTCACGTGGATCAATCCGCGGTTGAAGCCCGGCGAGCAGCGCAAGGTGATCACCGGCATTCCGGGCAAGACCGGCATCGTTTATACGCTCGATCGACAGACCGGCGAGTTCCTGTGGGCGCGGCCTACGGTGTTCCAGAACGTCGTGAAGACCATCGATGGTGCGACGGGCAAAGTCACCGACGATACCGAGCGGGTGTTCACGCGCAAGGACCAGACGATCATGGTGTGCCCGGGAACGAACGGCGGTAAGAACTGGCCGGCGGGTGCTTACAGCCCGCGCACCAACAGCATGTACATGCCGATGCAGAACATGTGCATGAACGCGACGGTGCAAACCGGTGAGCGCGATCCCTCGCTCGTGTACGGTTTCAAGAGCGAGTACATCCCGGCGCCCGGGGCCGAGAAGATCGGCGTCGTGTGGGGCATCTCGGCCGAGACCGGCAAAACGGTCTTCAAGCACGAGCAACGCGTGGGCGTGATGTCGTTGGTCACCACGGGCGGCGGGCTCGTATTCGGCGGCGACGTCGCCGGCAACTTCCGCGCGCTCGACGACAAGACGGGCGAAGTGCTGTGGGAGACGAATATCGGTTCGCCCGTCAGCGGCTATCCCGTCAGCTTCGCCGTCGACGGCAAGCAATACGTGGCGGTGACCACGGGGCCGTCGCTCGTCGCGATGGCTGCGCGCCGTATGACTCCCGAGCTGCCGAACGACTCGGGCTCGGGGCAGGTCGTCGTGTTCGCGCTGCCATAGGCGCTTCGCGCGTCGCTTCGTCTTCAACTTCAGCGGGAGTCGCCAAAGATGCGTTCACTGAGTCCCATGTCGAGAGCAGCCAGTTTCACAGCCATCGCGTTGAGCGGTGCGGTAGCCGGCTCAGTGCTGGCCCAGCAACAACCCGACCTCGGCGTTGCGGCCGTGAAACTCGCGGACGAGCCGTACATGTTCGACACGGCGGAGCAGCACGGCATTCGCGTGTCGGTGATCCTGCGCGGCGTGCCGCACCCGTTCAGCGTGGCGTTTCTGCCAAACGGTGATGCGCTGCTAGCGGAGCGAGGCGGCGGGCTCAGGCTCGTTCACAACGCGGCCAGTGGCAAAGGCGGCGCCGCTATGCTCGACGCTAAACCCGTTACCGGTGCGCCGGAAGCGAGCGCGCAGCGCGTAGGCGGCTTGCACGACGTCGTGCTGCATCCGAAGTTCGCGACGAACTCGCTCGTGTACTTTACGTACAACAAGCTCGGCGAGCCAGTGGCCGATGCGAAGCCCCCGCGCAGGCAAACGGCGATTGCGATCGGGCGCGGCAAGCTCGAAGGCGGCGCGCTGAAAGACGTCAAGGAAATCTTCACCGGCGAGTGGCAGGGCGGCGCCAGCGGCTCGAGGCTCGCCTTTTCGGCCGACGGCTTTCTGTACGTCACGACTGGCGCGCCGTTCGATGGCAAAGCGCAGGAGCTCAACAACGTCTATGGCAAGGTGTTGCGGTTGCGTGAGGACGGCAGCGTGCCGGCCGACAATCCGTTCAAGGCTCAGCCTGGCGCTCGCGCTGAGGTGTTCAGCTACGGCCATCGCGACCAGCTCGGTCTCGTCGTGCATCCGAACGGTGCGGTGCTCGCCGCCGAGCACGGTCCGAACGGTGGCGATGAGATCAATGCGATCTTGCCCGGCCGCAATTACGGCTGGCCGAAGTGGAGCTTCGGGCGCAACTATGACGGCCCGCGAATTTCTCCCACGCCGCTCGGCGAAAACATCGAGCAGCCGATCGTGCTGTGGCTGCCATCGATCGCGCCGACGGGTCTCGCCGTCTACACGGGCGACAAGTTCCCGACGTGGCGCGGCAACCTGTTCATCGGCAGTTCGCGTATCGGCGAGATCCCGCGCACGGGCGGACTCGCGCGCGTGGTGTTCAACGACAAGCTCGAGGAGTTGCGGCGCGAACGCCTGCTCGAGGATCTGCACCAGCGGATCCGCGATGTGCGCCAGGGGCCCGACGGGCTGATTTACGTGATCACCGACGAGGACGACGGCGCGCTGCTGCGCATCGAACCAGCCGCGCTGTAAGCTACTTCCGCGCTAGCTGCGTGGCTCGCAGGATGTTCGCGAGGCCGTAGTTGCCCTCGTGGCACGCGTACTCGTAGATGGGGCCGTCGACGCGCCGCATGTCCATCGCGCCTGACCAGGCGGTGGTCCATGTGGCGGGGTCTTCGACGGTGAACGCATAGTGAATCGCGTGCTCGTCCGTCGGTGTGAAGCGTTCGACCACATGCATGTGCTCAGTGGCGAAAATGTCCTGGCGTGTGTTCGCCGGCGAGCCGCGGAAGTTCGTCGTCGGCGTGAAGTTTGTCGTGTCGACGACGAGCGTCTGACCTTCCCAGCGCCCGACGGAGTGCCCCGCGAGCCATTGCACGCTGGCCGGCGGGTGCGCGCGTCCATCGAGATAGATGAAGCGCGTGTCGTGCATCATCTCGTGAAGGAGAATCACCACGTCCTTCGCCTGGATAATCTGCATGTTCGCGTTGTAGGTAGGCGGCATCATCGGTGGGCCGACATTGCCCCACGAGATGCAGCGCTCGGCGAGTGAGCGGCTCGGCGCGCCGGCCGCCACGGGATTGGCACGTTGCGTGGCGCGTTGCTGCTTGAGGCGTGCCTCACCCTGCTCGGTCAGCGGCGGCAGCCTGCCGTTCTTCGGCTCGACGATCAGCGACGTTCGCCGATCCACGACCTTGTCATATTTTTCCGCCTGCCAAATCGCATCGTCGTAGTGGATGTCGTTGGCTGCTTGTCCATTCAGGCGGTCGATGCGCGATTTGATGAATGCCGCCGCTTCTTCCTCGGTGTAGAACGCCTTGTCGCCAAGAGCCGCGGGTCGTTCGAGCGGTGTGTAGGTATCGTTCGTCCAATCGCCCTGCAGGTTGGGCTGACCGTCGGGGGTCAGTGGGGCGGACCAGGCACGGTCGTGTGTTGCATCGGCGGTGGTTGTTTGCGCGTTCGCTGTACACGGCAAGACGAAGGACAGGATCGAGGCCGAAGCCAGCAGCCATTGGAATCGAAGGTCCATGGAGCCTCCTTCCGGTGATGCAGTTGAGAGAAGTAGAAGGCGCAGCCCCAGCATAGTCGGCCACAGCGGCCACTTACCAGTTCGGCGCAGCCCTTTAGCGCGCGGGTCGGTATTCGCTTGTCAACGTATATCCGGGTGTTTAGCCTAGCCGGCGAAGCGTCGCTCACCGTCAGCGGTGAAGGCACCCGCGAGATCCCGCGTGTGATCATCGCGCAGCAGGGCTGAAGAGGAATCCACTCGCATGAAGCCATTACAGGGCCTAAGGATCCTGAGCCTCGAGGTGTGGGGCGCTGGGCCGTACGGTTCGCAACTCTTGGCCGCGCTCGGCGCGGAGGTTGTGAAGATCGAGAATCCCGGCACGGGCGGCGATCCGGCGCGCAGCGTCGGCCCACATCTGCTCGGCGAGGGGGATAGCCAATATTTCCAGGCGTGGAACACGAACAAGAAGAGCGTGGTGCTCGACTTGAAGTCCGCCGAAGGCCGGCGTGATCTCGCGGAGCTCGTGAAATCTTCCGTGGCCGTTATCAACAATTTGCGCGGCGACCAACCGGCGAAGCTCGGGCTCGAATACGAGCAGCTCGGTAAGGTGAATCCGGCCGTCGTGTGCGCACACATTTCCGCGTACGGCCGCGACAATGAGCGCATCGCGTGGCCGGGCTACGACTTCTTGATGCAGGCCGAAGCCGGCCTCATGAGTCTCACGGGCGAGCCGGAAGGCCCGCCGGCGCGCTTCGGGCCGTCGATCATCGACTTCATGACCGGCACTACCGCAATGGTGGGGCTGCTCGCGTGCCTCGTGAACGCGCAGCGCACCGGTAAGGGTTGCGACGTGGACGTCTCGCTGTTCGACGTGGCGCTGCATCAGTTGAACTACTCGGCCACGTGGGCGCTGAACACCGATCTCGTGCCGACGCGGCTAGAGCGCAGCAGCCACTTCTCGGTCGCGCCGGTACAGACGTTTCCGACGGCCGACGGCTGGATCTTCATCATGTGCATGAGCGACAAGTTCTGGCTCGAGCTGTTGAAAGCGCTCGATCTCACGCCGCTCGCCGACGATGTGCGGTTCTCCACGGGCAACTCACGTCACCACCATCGCCGTGAGCTCACGGCAGCGCTCGATTCGGGGTTTCGTCGGCGCACGACGGCCGAGTGGCTCGCGCGTCTTGCAGGTGTGCTGCCTGTCGGCCCCATCTACGATGTCGGGCAGGCGCTCGATAGCCCATTCGTCGCGCGCTCGGGCATGGTTCAGAACGTGCCGCATCCCGAAAAAAGCGATCTGCGCGTGCTTACGAGCCCGATCAAGGTGAATGGCGAGCGGGCGCAGGCGACGGCGCCGCCGGCGCTCGGCGCCCACAACGAGGAACTGCTCGGCGCGCGGGCGGAAGGGGCGAAGGTGCAGCGCGGATGAAGCTCGAGGGCTTGCGGGTCATCGATCTCTCGGTATTCCTGCCGGGCCCGTACCTCACGCTTGCGCTCGCCGATCACGGGGCCGAGGTCATCAAGATCGAGCCGCCCGATGGCGACCCCGGGCGCAGGATCGGGCTGGCCGACGGGCCGAGCACCGTGTTCTTTCGCAACCTGAATCGCGGTAAGAAAAGCGTTGTGCTGAATCTGAAACAGCCGCACGATCGCGACCGCTTGCTCGCGCTCGCGGCCACGGCCGACGTGTTCGTCGAATCATTCCGTCCGGGCGTCGTGGATCGGCTTGGCGTTGGCTACGAAGACATCGCGCGCCGCAATCCCGGCATCGTCTACTGCTCCGTCAACGCATTCGGTAACCACGGCCCGTATCGCGATCATCCTGCGCACGATCTCGCCGTCGAGGCGCTGACCGGTGTGCTCAGCATGACGCTCGGCGACGACGGCCGGCCCGCGTTGCCGGGTATTCCAATGGCCGACATCACGGCCGGGTTGCAGGGTTTATCGGGTGTGCTCATGGCACTGCTGAAGCGACAGCAGACCGGCCGCGGCGACTACGTCGAGATCGCGATGTTCGATTCACTACTGGCCGCAACACCGAACATCATCGGGCCGGTGTTTGCGGAGGGCCGGCATCCCGACCCGAAAGCGCAGCGCACGACCGGTGGCGCAGCGTTCTACCGGCTCTACGACACGCAGGACGGCAAGCAGCTCGTCCTCGCCGGCCAGGAGCCAAAGTTCATCGAGCGCGTTCTCGCCGCACTCGGCCGCTCCGATCTCGTGCCGCTTTGCACGCGCGGCCCTGGGCCGCACCAGGCGCCCGTCGTGGAGTTGCTCGCGGAGTTCTTCGGGGCGCGGCCGCGCCAGGAATCGCTCGACTGGCTCGCGGCGCTCGACGTGTGCTTCGCACCCGTCAACACGCTGCTCGAAGCCATTCAGGATCCGAACGTCGCGGCGCGCGGTCTGTTGCTACGAGACGAGAGCGGCCGCGCTCACCTCGCGCCCGCGATTCGGTTCGCCAGTGAGCCCGCGCGACCCGATCTGCGCGAACCCGCACTCGGAGAGCACACGGACGAGGTGCTGGCCGGGCTCTAGATCGAGCAGGCACACGCACGATGCTCGTGCCGAAACGCGGCCACGGCGTCAAGGACACTAACGTTGGCATCGTTCCGGCGTCGGCACTTCTAGCAGTCGCGCTGCCACGTTCCCCATCCGCTCGGGCGCTATAGTGCCTCTGGCGATCTATCGTTCATTCGGGGGGGGAACTGTTCTTGTTGCGCAGCAGCGAACGAATTCTCACGAGTCACGTCGGTAGCCTGATTCGGCCTCTCGATGTCATGAAGCTCAACATCGCAAAGGACCGGCATCTTTCGTACGACGAACGCGCGGCAGCGACGTTACTCGACAGAGCCGTCACGCACGTGGTGCGCGAGCAGGCAGAAGCCGGCATCGACATCGTGAGCGATGGTGAATTCGGCAAGAACTCTTTCTTGGGCTACGTGCGCAACCGACTGGGTGGCCTCGAAATGCGCAAGGGACAGACGTTCTTCGGTCTGAACGCACGTTTGTCGGGGTACAACCTGCACGCGGCTGTTGTGCGCGAGCGCGTGGAGTTCGCCGACTTCTACAACCAGTGGACTCCCGTCGAGACGACGATGTGGCTGCCGCCCGAGATCAAGCCCGATGCGCCCATGGGGCCACCGACGGAGTTGCCTGTGTGCACGGGACCGATCACCTACATAGGCATGACGGAGCTCAACGAAGAGCTCGCACGACTGAAAGCTGCGGTCTCTCGTGTCGCCGTGGCAGGCGCGTTCGTGCCGGTGGCGTCTGCGCCGCTGTGTGCATTCGGCGCCCGCGTCAACGAGCACTACAAAACCGACGAGGAGTACCTGTTCGCGCTCGCCGAAGGGATGAACGTGGAGTACAAGGCGATCGTCGCCGCGGGCTTCGACATCCAGATCGATTCGCCGGAGCTCACGCATCTCTACGATCCCGACAACACCGGCGAGTACCTGCGTTGGCTCGAGCTTCAGGTCGAGGCGATTAATCATTCGTTGCGAGGGATTCCAGCGGAACGCGCGCGGCTGCACATCTGCTGGGGCAGCTGGAACGCGCCGCACACCACGGACGTTCCGTTGACAACCATCCTCGACACGATTCTCAAAGTCCGAGTGCAGGGCTATTCGTTCGAAGGCGCGAACGATCGGCACATGCACGAGGTGCTGATCTGGGACGACGTGGAGTTGCCGGAGGGTAAGGTGCTGCTGCCGGGCATCGTTGGGCACGTCAGCAACGTGATCGAGCACCCCGAACTCGTCGCGTGGCGCATCAAGCTGTATGCCGAGCGCCTCGGTCGCGAGAACGTGATCGCGAGCACGGACTGCGGTTTCTCTCAGGGCTGGAATATCCCCCGCGTCCATCCGCAGGTCCAGTGGGCGAAGTTAAAGGCGCTCGCGGAGGGCGCGCGCCTCGCATCCGAGCAGCTCTGGCCGTAGAGTCTGCACGGGCGTGTTGCCCATCGCGAAGGGGAAGCCATGGATCGTCGCGCGTTCTTGCAGGCCGCTGCGCTATGCGCGACCGGCGCGTTACCGTTGTTGCGGGCTCCCGAGGCCCACGCGGCATCGGATCTGAAGATCACGCGGATTCGCGTGTTCAATCCGGCGGACAAAACGGACATGAGTGGTCCGCTGGGTTTGAGCGAGATGATCGTGGCCGTCGACACCGATGCCGGCGTCACCGGGTTCGGCCAGGGCGGAACGGCGGATCTGCTGCGCTACGCGTCGAGCCTGCTGATCGGCCAGGATCCGTTCCGCACGGAATACCTCTGGCAGCGAATGTATCGCACGTCGATTTACCCCGCGGGCCGCGAACGGTTGATGGCGGTGGGCGCGCTCGACTGCGCGCTGTGGGACATCAAAGGCAAGGTGCTCGGTCAACCCATCTATCAGCTGCTCGGCGGCCGCGCGCGGGATCGCGTCGAATGCTATCGGTCGTTCGGCGGCCTGCAGCGCGGGCAGGCAAAGCAACAGGCGCGCAAAACAATCGAAGAGGGCTATCGCGCGATCCGCTTTCACACCGTGCCGACCGAGGACAATCTGACCTTTGACGCGCGGCGCATGATCGACTTGTTCGTTGCGATCAGCGCTGAGCTGCGCGAGGGCTTGGGCAAGGACGGCGACTTCATCGTCGACGCGCACACGCGGTTCAATTTTTCTGATGTCGCACGTCTCTGCGATCTCGTCGCGCCGTACGCACCGCTGTTCGTCGAGGACCCGCTGCACACGATCGACGACTACACGATGTTCGCGGCGTTGCGGCGGCGCGTGTCCGTGCCGCTTGCCGCGGGCGAGCAGTTCGGCGATCTACGCGACGGCAACTTGCCGCTGGTGGAGCAGGGCCTGATCGACTACCTGCGCACGTCGATCCCAAACTGCGGCGGTATCACGGCCTACCGCAAGCTGGCGGTGTTGTGCGAAGCGCACTCAGTCGGCATGGTGCCGCATTTCACGCCGCCGATCGGAACCGCGGCCGTGATTCACTCGGTGCTGCCGTTTCCGGGTGTAGTCGTGAATGAAGTGTTGCGGCCCGAATTGCCCTCGTATCTTCCGGAGGGTTACGTGTTGCGCAACGGCAAGATGTACCCGAGCGACAGGCCGGGTTTGGGCGTGGTGCTCGATACGAGCCGAGTGAATCAGATCGCGGAGTTCACGGAACGCGCGCCGGCGTCGCTGTATCAGGGCGAGAGCTTGCACCGGCCGGATGGCTCGCACCTGTATCTGTAGCAGTTGGAGGAACGGCCCCACGTCGACATTGGCAGTTAGCGCCGAAAAGGGGACATTGGTGGTAGCTTTACGAGCAGCCGCTGCCGACCGAGACCTTGTGAAAACTCGCTTCACCTTCGGTTGTGAAGCGAACGTTCAA
>JBDTOT010000022.1:0-67361 GCA_039933105.1 Gammaproteobacteria bacterium
GCTCGCAGCCCGTGCGGATGTAGTCGAGCAATCCGCCGGGGTCCTTACCAAACACAATCGCGTGCCGGCCCCAGTCCGGCCGTCGGCCGTCCGCGTCCGTGAAACCGTAATCGCGCGCGAGCTGCCACGAGCTCCACAGATGCCCCGTTCGCTTCAGCACGCTGCGATCTGCGGCGAGTGCCGCAACAGCGCGCCCCACGTACAGCGGCGACTCGGACACGAGGAAGTTCGCGTCTTGCTTGCCGCCGTCGCGCCAATTCTCTTCCGTGACACCAAAGTGCTCGAGCATCGTTTCGGAGCGCAGGAACCCGGGCGTAATGGCGAGCGCTGCGACGCGGTGGGGTTTCAACTCCGTCGCCATGTTCAGCGCGAACCCCTTCACCGCGATCTTCACCGCTTGGCTGAACGGATTGCCGCCGGCGCCAAGTGTGTCGCTCTCCGTGACTTCGACGATCAGTCCGCGCCGCGCCGCGATCATTCGCTGCGCCGCGTGCTTCGCGGTGATCACGTGTGATGTGAACGCTTGGCGAAGGATCGCGTCGGCGTTGCGCGTGTCGACGTCCCAGAACGACGCCCACTGCCCCATGAGCGGGTCTTCGCCGGCGATGCAGTTCACCGCGACGTCGAGCCGGCCATGCTTGTTCTCGATGCGTTTGAACAACCGCCGGACTTCCGTCTCGACGGCGTGATCTACTCGCAGCGCTACGCCTTTGCCGCCGGCGGCGTCGACGAGGTCGGCGGTTTCCTCGATCGTTTCCGGCCGTTGGTATGGCGATGGTTTGCCGTGCACGCTGCGGCCCGTGCAGTAGACCGTGGCGCCGGCCTCTCCGAGCGCGCGGGCAATGCCGCGACCCGCGCCGCGCGTGGCGCCCGCAACGAGTGCGACACGGCCGGCGAGCGGCCGTGGCTTAGCGGCTCGGTCGCCGCGCTTCGATCTCCCCATACCCCCTCCAATTGCAAACTGGCTCGGCATACTCTACCCGTGGCAACCTGACACCCAATGTCAGGAACCGCGCGCCGGGTTTCGATCGTGCGTCCGACGGCCGAATAGGGGGAAGTCATGAATCGCATCCTGTTCGCGTGCGTCCTGCTGTCGTTTACCGGCGGCGCGCTTGCCGCAGACTTCGGAGGCCAGTGGAAAATCGTCGCTACGATTGGCGGCAAGCCATCCGAGATCCGCTGCACGCTGCAACACAAGGGCGATGCGCTCGCCGGCGCCTGCAAGCCGGCGCAGTTCGACCCGAGCGAGGTGACCGGCACCGTGGCCGGCGCGAATGCGAAGTGGAGCTATGACGTCGTGTTCAACGGCAACACGAACCATGTGGAGTATGAAGCCGTGCTCGGCGCCGACGGCAAGCTCGCGGGCACGCTGCATCTCGGGGCGATGCCCGTATCGTTCACGGCGGTCAGGGAATAAGTGGTTGAGATCTGGCGGTGCAGGGAGTCAGCTGCGAACCTGTCTCCGTTTTTCGATTCCCTGTTAGCACGGAAGCGAACCCGGGCAGCCTGGATCGAGGCGGGTGTCGATAACGTCACGATCGTGCGGCAGTAGCGGCGAGCGAGGCGAGCACCTCGTCGAGCTGCCCGAACGTCTCGTTCATGGCTTCCTGCGCGCCGGTGCCGGCGGCGTCGAGCGCTTCCTTCGTCGGGTAGAGCTCGCTCATCACGAGCGTCGTCTTGCCGTTCTTCTCTTCGAAGGTGACGGTGGTGACGGAACCATCGGCGCCGCTTTCCTCATTCGTCCAGACGATGCGCTGGTTCGGCACCACGTCGAGGTACTCGCCGAAAAAGGCCATCGGGTTCGCGGGGTCGTTGCCGAACACGAGGCGGTATTTGCCGCCGGTGCGCACGTCGAGCTCGCACGAACGCAGCGTCATGCCCAACGACCGCGGCACCCACCATTGCTTGAACAGTTCGGGTGTCGTCCACGCCTCGAACACGAGGCGCGCGGGCACGTCGAACGTGCGGGTGACGACGACTTCGCGATCGGACTTGCGTTCAACAGTTGTGCGATTCATGCGGGCCTCATTTTCTCTTCTTGCGGACATCGGATTTGTCACGGGACTTGAGCTGCTCGAGAACGCCGTCTAGCGCTTCGAAGCGAGCGTCCCAGACCCGGCGGTATCGCGAGATCCACTCAATTTCCTCTTCGAGCCGACAGGGGCCGATCTTGCAGTTGCGTACGCGGCCTACCTTTTCGGTCGTGACGAGCCCGGCCTGTTCGAGCACGCCGACGTGTTTCTTCATGCCGGTGAGGGTCATGTCGAACTTGTCGGCAAGGTCGGTGATCGAGGCGTTGCCGCGCGCGAGCTGCTCAAGAACGCCGCGCCGGGTAGCGTCCGCGAGTGCGGCGAAGGAGGCGTTGAAGAGGGCTTGTGAATGATGAACCATATGGTTCAGTATGGAGGAGACGGGCGGCGGGATGCAAGCGTCCTGCACGTCTCGTCCCGGTGTCGGAATGCGCCCATCGAAGTCGCCTGTTTCTCCTCTGGCGGCTTCGAGGGCGAGGGCCGACCATCCTTTGCATGCGGCCGCCACCGCCTTTATGCGCGCTGCGCAGAGCGGGGGCGGGGACCGTTTGCTGCAATTATCGAGTTCCGATAATATAGACACGTGATAGAAACCTTCGGAAACGCCCTTGCTGATGACCTATTCGGGGACAAGAGCAGCAAGGCGACGAAGGCGTTTCCGCCGGAACTCCGCCGAGCCGCGAGGCGAAAGCTACAGTATGTGCATGAGGCGGCGGACCTGAGGGACCTCAAGTCACCGCCCGGTAATCGGCTCGAAGGCTTGAAGGGCGACCGGAAAGGGTTTCACTCGATACGGATCAACGATCGATGGCGAGTGGTTTTTCGATGGAGCGGTGGTAACGCGTTCGACGTGCAGATCGTCGACTATCACTGACGGAGCAACGAAGCATGGCAAAGCAACCGAAGAACCCGTTTCACCCGGGCGAGATTCTGCTCGAGGAATTTCTCGAGCCGCTCGGGATGAGCCAGGCCGCGTTTGCGGAGAAGATTGGCTGGACGAAGGCGCGTCTCAACGAGCTGATTCGCGGTAAGCGTGGCGTGACGGCCGAAGCAGCGCTCGATCTTGCCGAAGTCTTGGGAACCTCGCCGAAGATCTGGATGAACTTTCAGGCTACCTATGATCTCGATCGGGCGAAGCGGGCACGCGCGGCGTAGGCTTGCCCGAAAAAGATCGCGATGGCAGGCCCAACACAATCCGAACACGGTGCACGTGCAGGATGCGGGCGAACGCACGCGGCTCGTCAAGGCTGCGGCGAAGTGGGCGACGCATTGGGACGACAACGAGGTAAGTGGCGGAGAGGGTGGGATTCGAACCCACGGTACGGTCACCCGTACACTTGATTTCGAGTCAAGCGCATTCGGCCACTCTGCCACCTCTCCGCCGCGAAGTTTACTGGCAAACCGCCAGCAGCAGCAACGCGAAATTCGTCAGCGCGCGAAAGCCGTCGCGGTGAAATGACCGAGCCATACGGCGGTGAGGCAAAGCGCGAGCGACAGCACGACGTTCACCGCCGCGCCACTCAGGTTCCCGCCGCGTGCGAGCGTGAGGGTATCGAGGCTGAACGCGGAGAATGTAGTAAAGCCGCCGAGGATTCCCGTAACCACGAACAAGCGGAAATCCAATGTGGTAAAAGCCCGTCCCTCCGCGATCACGAATGCGCCCGCCATGCCGATAATGTACGAGCCCACCACGTTGACGAACAACGTGCCGTACGGAAACCCGGCGCCGAACAAGCGCAGCGCCATTCCAGAGCAGACATAGCGCAGCACGCTCCCGAGTGCGCCGCCGATCGCCACCAACAGATAGGCCATGTCGTTCTCCTGCAAACGCTCGCGTTCCAGCGCCATAGTATCGAATATGCCGGCGGGCTATCCTCCCGAACGAGCGTCGAGTGCCGGAAACGAAAACGAACGGGGGCAGCGATGACCGATGACTCGGTAACGCGTCGCAGTGTCTTGAAAGCGGCGGCGGTCGGCGCGGTTCTGGCCGGAGCCAGCGGGTCCGCGCAGCAGCGCGACGATCTGACGAAGCTCACGATCGACGAGGCGAGCACGCGAATTGCGGCGAAAACCCTCTCGCCCGTCGATCTCACTCGCGCGTATCTCGACCGCATCGAACGCTTCGATAAACGCATCAACGCTTACATCACGGTGCTGGCCGAGCAGGCGCTCGCCCAGGCGAAGGAGCTCGAAGCCGAGCTCGCGGCGGGCAGGCGTCGCGGGCCGCTGCACGGCATTCCGCTGGCGCTGAAGGACAACATGGACACGGCCGGCATTCGCACGACGGCCGCGAGCGCCGTGTACGCGGAGCGCGTGCCGACGGAAGACGCCGAATGCGTGAAGCGTTTGCGCGCGGCCGGCGCGGTGATCCTCGGTAAGTTGAACATGCACGAGTTTGCATACGGCGGAACCACCGCCGTCACGCACTTCGGGCCCGTGCACAACCCATGGAACCTCGATCACACGCCGGGCGGATCGTCGGGCGGGTCAGCGGCGGCGGTCGCGGCGCGTCTATGTGCCGGTGCGCTCGGCACCGATACGGCGGCGAGCATTCGGTTTCCAGCAGCGGTGTGCGGCGTCGTTGGATTGAAAGCGACGCACGGGCTCGCGAGCATTCGCGGCATCGTGCCGCTGTCCGAGCTGCACGATCACGTGGGACCGCTCGCCCGCACCGTCGCGGATGCGGCGATCATCATGACTGCGCTCGCGGGTTTCGATCCCGACGATCCCGTCAGCATCCGCAGCGAAGCCGTGGATATGCACGCCGCGATCGGTCAGCCGGTGAAGCAGCTCAAAATAGGCGCCGCGCGCGAACCGTTCTTCACGGGGCTCGACGCCGAGATCGCGGCTGCAACGGAGCGTGCGGTCGGCACATTGCGTGGTCTCACGGCGTCCGTTACCGACGTCGTGCTGCCGCCGCTCGATACGTTCGCCGTGTTGTCGGCCGAGATCTACGAATACCACGCCGAACTCGTGGCCGACCCCGCGAAGCGCGCGCTGTACAAGCCGGTCACGCTCGAGCGGATCTTGGGCGACGGCAAGGTCGAGGCGCCGGCCTACATCGCGTCGCGCCGCCGGATGCTGCTCGGGCGCAGACGCATCGCGGCGTTGTTCGAGCGTGTAGACGTGCTCGTGACGCCCACGACGATGGGGTCGCCGGTGCGTATCGACGCGGCGCTCGCCAATGCGCCGAGCGAGTTCAACATGATTCGCAACACGCTGCCGTTCAACTCCTACGGTTTGCCGACGATCAGTGTGCCGTGCGGCTTCACGAGCACCGGCTTGCCGATCGGTTTGCAGATCACGGGGCCGCGGCTTGGCGAAGCGCGTGTGCTTGCGCTCGCGCACGCATTCGAGCAGGCCACGGAGTGGCATCGCCGCGAGCCGCCGCTGGCATGACCACCTGAGGTTACGCCGGCGCGAACTCCCGTGTGCCACGCGACTCTGATGGACGATGACCACGCTGCCGCTTCCCCGTGACATGTTCATCGGCGGTCCCGCCGATGCGTTCGCCGGGCGCGGCCGGCGGATGTCGCGGCCGGCGGTCGTCGTCTCGATTCTCGCTCACCTCGCCGTGTTGTACGGTGCCAGTCAGATGTACGAGGCGGGCCCCGCGCCGATCGAAACCGCGTTCGAGTGGGTGACGATGGTCGATCCGCCGCGCGAGCCGGCGGTGCAACCCCTGCCGGAAGTCGTGGAGTCACCGGCGCCCGTTGTTGCGCCCGCTCCACCGCCGCGCAGCACAGGGCCGCGCGCGGTGTCGCCGCCGATAGTCGAGCCGCCGCAGCCCGTCGTTCCGGCTGAAGTGTTGCCGGTGCCGCCCGTCGGCCCATCAAGACTCGATCTCGACGTGGCCCGCCGCACGGCCGCCGCCGAGGTTGTCCAGCAGCACGCGCGTGACGGCAGCATTCGCGCGCCGTCGGTCGACGACGGGCCGCCGCGCGAGGCGCCGCGCGCGCCGGGGCCGAAGAAGCCGAGCATTTTCGATCCGCAACGGCATTCCGGCGGTAGTTTCCTGTCGCCGAGCAGGGCGCACACGGTCTTCGGTCAACGCCTGAGCTTCTGGTGTAACAAAGTGTCGGGTGGCGGGTTTGGCTTCTTCGGCATCCCAGTATGTGCGTCGGGCACCATCGAACCGCCGAGCGGCATTCTTACCGAGTCGATCCCCGAGTACATGAAACTCAAGCCGGAGTGCGAGGAAACGCAGCCGCTTGCAGCCACCTTGGGCGAGAGCGCTCCTTCGACAATGAAATGTCGACTCGTACCCAAAGATCCGAATGAGTGAGGCTTACGTTGCGTGCCCCGCGATTAATAGTCCCTTTCGCGGTACTATCGCCAGCCTTCGAATGCGTCGCGAGGGGGCGGACGACATGAGCACGGCGAATCTCTCCTCGGCGGCGGTTCTGACGGACATCATCACGGCGCCCGCCCGGGCGTTTGCCGCAATCAGGGAGCGGCCGACGGCATGGTTGCCGCTCATGATCGTGATCGCGTTCTATTGCGCCGTCTCGGTCGCGTACACGAGTTCCGTCGATCTCGCGTGGCTCATCGACCAGCAGTTGCAGCAAGCACAGAACCTCACCGATGCGCAGCGTGATCAGGCCGTGAAGGCGGCGCTGCGGATTTCGCCGGCCGTGTACGGAGGCATTGGTGCCGTAGGGGCGGCCATCTTCATCCCGCTCGTGTTCGCGCTGACGTCGCTGTATTACAGCGGTGTATCGTTCGTGACCGGCGACGGCGTGAAGTACAAGCAGTGGTTCGCGCTCGCGTCGTGGTGCGCCATTCCGATTGTATTCGGGCTCGTGGCCGCGCTCGTGCACGTGCTAGCGGGAGACGCGCGGTTCATGCGTCAGGAAGAGCTGAATCCGTTCTCGTTCGGCAATCTGCTCGGTGTCGACATGGCGACTGTCACGCGCGTTCAGCGCGGCGTGCTCGGCCTCGACATCACCCTCATTTGGAGCGTCGTGCTGTCGATCTTGGGTTATCAGGCGTTCTCGAAGCGCTCGTTGGCGCTCTCGGCCGCCGTCGTGCTCGCACCGATCGTGTTGATCGTGGGCATCATTGCGGTTTTCGCGTTGCGTTGACGGAGCGCGCATGAACAGGAAGTTGCTGCTGATCGTCGGCATCGTCGCGCTCGTGATCGCCGTGCCGTTGATCCAGGCGCGCTTGAGCGGCGGCGCCGCCGTGCAGGTGCAGACCGAGAAGGTCATGCGCCGCAGCATCCAGTCGTCCGTGCTCGCCTCGGGCAAGCTCGTGCACGAGCAGGAAGTGAAGCTTACGACGGAGGAGATCGGTCGTGTGACCGCCATCTACGTTGCGGAAGGCGCGCGCGTCACCAAAGGCCAGCTCGTGTTGCAGATCGACGACCAACGGCTCAAAGCGGCGGTGGATCAGAACCAGGCCAGCGCGCGCGTGCAGGAGATCGCGATCCAGCGGCAGCAACTTCAGGTGCAGAACCTGCGCACGCAGTGGGACCGCATGAAGGCGCTGCACGACAAGAAGCTGATCGACGACGACCGCTTCGTGACGTCCACGAACAATCTCGACGTCGCCGAGGTGGATCTGCGCTCGAGCCGCGAGACGCTGACGCAGGTGCGTGCGTTGCTCGACCAGGCGCAGGACCGGCTCACTAAGACGCGCGTCTACTCGCCGATCGATGGTGTCGTCACGTCGCTCGACATCAAGGTCGGTGAAACGGCCATCTCGAGCTCGACGAACATTCCGGGGTCGAATCTGATGACGGTCGCGAATCCAGCGAGCATCCACACCGAGGTCAACGTCGACGAGGCCGACATTGCGAACGTCGCTGTCGGCCAGACGGCACGCATCTTCGCGATCGCCTACCCGGAGCAGCCGGTTGAAGGCATCGTGGACTCGATCGGCGTCTCGGCGAAGGTTGCGCAGGGCCAGCAAGGCCAGAGCTTCGCGGTGAAGATTCGGCTCGTCGACCCGGAGAAGATCACGTTGCGCCCCGGCATGACGTGTCGCGCGGAGATCTTCACGGCCACGCAGAACGATGTCATCGCCACGCCGATCCAGGCGATCCAAGTGGAAGAAGATCTGTCCGCCGGCAAGAGCGACCGCCACGTGTTCGTAGTGCACGGCAGCCGCGTCGCGCGCGTCGGCGTGGACGTGGGCCTGTCCGACGATACGTATCAGGAGGTCAAGATGGGTCTCGCCGATAACGACGAGGTGGTCGTCGGGCCGGACCGTGTGCTGCGCGCGCTGAAGGACGGCGATCGCGTCATCGTCAGGACGAAAGCCGAGAAGTGACGCCGCGATGCCCGTCATCGAGCTCTCGCAAATCAGCAAGCACTACGAGATGGGCCAACAGCTCATCAAGGCCGTCGACAATCTGGACTTGACGATCGACTATAACGAGTACGTCGTGTTCATCGGTTCGTCGGGCTCCGGCAAGAGCACGCTGATGAACATCATCGGCTGCCTCGACACGCCGACTTCGGGCCGCTACGTGCTGGCCGAGCGCGACGTCAGCGGCATGAGCGAGAACGAGCTGGCCGACATCCGCAACCAGGAGATCGGTTTCATCTTCCAGAGCTTCAATCTGCTGCCGCGTGCGTCGGCACTGCGCAACGTCATGCAGCCGCTGATCTATCGCGGGTTGTCGCTCGGCGAGCGTCGCGACGAGGCGGAGCGCGTGCTCGCGCGCGTGGGCCTAGCGGATCGCGGCGATCACTTACCGAACCAGCTCTCCGGCGGCCAACGGCAACGTGTCGCTATCGCGCGCGCCCTCGTGACGAACCCGTCGATTCTGTTGGCGGACGAGCCCACCGGAAATCTCGATTCGCAGACGTCCATCGAGATTCTTGCGCTGTTCGACGAGCTGCATGCCGACGGCCAAACAATTATCGTGGTTACGCACGAGCCCGACGTGGCCCAGCACGGCGAGCGCGTGGTGCGATTGAAAGACGGCCGCGTCGTCGAGGACCGCCCAAATGAGCGCTAACGCCCCCGCCCACGAGCGGCGCGTCCGCAAGCAGCCCAATCGCGTGACGTTGTGGTTTGCGGCGGCCGAGGGTGCGCGCGCCGCAGTTGTGTCGATCCGCGCGCACGGCTTCCGCAGCTTTCTCACCGCGCTCGGCATCGTCATCGGCGTGGCGTCCGTAATCGCGATGGTGTCGATCATCCAAGGCTTGAGCTTCACCATTGGCGAGCAGTTCCAGGGGTTGGGCAGCAACAGCGTCACGGTGCAGTCGTACACCTCGCTCGAGCACGCGCTGCAGGGGCGGCGCTCGCGCCTCACGCAAGACGACTTCGATTTGATCCGCTTCCGCGTGGACGGCCTCGAGTCGATCACGCCGATCATGTACATCGCGAACGGCCAGAGCGCGGTGCGCTACGGCTCACAGACCACGGTGTCGCAGGTCCTGGGCACCACGTACGCATTCCAGAACGTGGGTCAATACTTTGCAGCGCAGGGCCGGTTCCTGTCCGATAGCGACAACGACACACGGCGCCGAGTCGCGGTCATCGGCGAGAAGGTGCGCGACGAGCTGTCGTTGCCGAGGGATCCGCTCGGCGAGTTCATCCTGATCAACGGCGAGTGGCTCAAGATCATCGGCTTGCTCGAACCGAAGGGCGAAATCTTTGGCCAGAGCCAGGACAATCGCGTGATGATTCCGTACAGCACCATGGCGAGCCTCGAGGGCAATCAAAGCGAGCCCGACATCCAGGTGCAGCTCACGATGCGCGATTTGGGCGATCTCGAGAATATTCGCGCGACGATCACGCGTCTGCTGCGCGCGGCGCACAACCTCGGCAAGAAGGACGAGGACGACTTTCGCGTGCAGACGGCTGCGCAGTTGCAGGACACGTTCCAGTCGATCCTGAACACGGTCACCGTCGTCATGGCCGGCATCGTCAGCATCTCCCTGCTCGTGGGTGGCATCGGCATCATGAACATCATGCTCGTGTCGGTCACGGAGCGGACGCGGGAGATCGGCATCTGCAAGGCCATTGGTGCAAAAAGACATCACATCCTGTTGCAGTTCCTGCTGGAAGCTTTGGTGCTCTGCCTGCTCGGCGGTCTCGTGGGCCTCGGCATCGGCTACGGCATAGGTGCGCTGGCCGCGGCGCTGATTCCGAACTTTCCGGCGGCGCATACGCCGTGGTGGGCAGTCGCGCTCGCGCTCGGTTTTTCGGTCGTCGTGGGCGTCGTATTCGGCCTGCTGCCGGCGGTGAAGGCTGCGAACCTCGATCCCATCACCTCGCTACGTTACGAATAAGCGCCCGCGTTCGTTCCGAAGCGCGCCAAATAACAGTGGACAACCGCCCGGGTCCTCGCGAAAACTAACTGTTGGATCACATTCGATTTCGCAGGGGGACTCTTGCGTCGTATCACCAGACTCACGCTCGCGTGGGGGCTAACGCTCGCCACTGGTGCCGCCGGTGCACAGCCCGCCGCCGTCGAGCTGCACATGCTGCCTGTGCAGGGCAACGTGTACATGTTGCACGCGGGCAAGGCCGGCAACATCGCCGTGCAAGCGGGGCCGGATGGCGTATTCCTCGTGAACGCGCTGCGCAAAGGGCTCGCCGAGCGCATTGCGGCTGAGATAAAGACGGTAACGCCCGCGCCGATCCGCTACATCGTCAGCACGAGCCCAGACGAACCCCTGACTGAAGGCAACGGACCGCTCGCGGCGCTCGGCGTGTTCGGGGCGACGAGCGCGTCCGGCCGGCCCGGCGCCACACTGATCGCACAGGAGAACGTGCTGCTGCGCCTCTCCGATCTCACGAAGGCCGACAAGAATCCGTTCCCCGGCGACAGCGTGCCGTTCGACAACTACATCCTTCCGCAAAAAGACTTGTACTTTAACGGCGAGCCGATCTTCATCTTCCACATGCCACACGCGCACACGGACGGCGACAGCATCGTGCTGTTCCGCAAGTCCGACACGCTAGCCGTCGGCGAGCTGTTCGTGCCCGACGAATATCCCGTGATCGACGTCGCGCGCGGCGGCAGCGTGAAGGGCATGATCGCCGCACTCGACAGGATCCTCGATCTCGCGGTGCCCGCGCGTCTGCAGGACGGCGGCACGCGGATCATTCCGGGCCGCGGGCGCCTCTGCAACGAGGCGGACGTGGTCGACCATCGGGACATGGTCGCGATCGTGCGCGACCGCGTGCAAGCGCTGATCAAGCAGGGCAAGACGCTGCCGCAGGTTCAGGCCACGAGGCCCGCGCTCGATTACGAGACGCGCTACGGCAACGGCGACGTATTCGTGCGCTCGATCTACGACAGTCTGATGGCGGCGAAGGGAGCGGCACGATGAACGCAAAACGAATTCTGCTCTCTGCGCTGTGCGCTCTGGTGCCGGCGTTCGCGTTCGCGCAAGGCCGTTTCGGCACTCCGCCGCCGCCCGCCGGCCCGCCGAAGACCGCGCGCGAGGCGGCGCCCGTCGATCTCACCGGCACCTGGGTGTCGATCGTCAGCGAGGATTGGCGCTGGCGCATGCTGACGCCCACGCGCGGCGACTTCCAGAGCATTCCGCTGAACGCCGAAGGCAAGAAAGTGGGCATGGCCTGGGATGCGACGCGCGATGAGATGCTGGGACTGCAGTGCAAGTCGTTCGGCGCGCCGGCGCTGCTGCGAGTCCCGGGCCGCGTGCGTATCAGCTGGCAGGACGACGAGACGCTGAAGATCGAGACCGACGCTGGCATGCAGACGCGACTGCTGCACTTCAAGACGGTGCCGGGGCCGGTGGAGGACAAGAGCTGGCAGGGGTACGCCGTGGCCAACTGGGAGCGCCCGCTGCGCAGCCGCGCCGCGAGCGAAGGGTTCGCCCTCTTCTCGGGTGCCATCGGTCGAGCGGGGCGCTCGCTCGAGGTGGTGACGACGAATCTGCGCGAGGGCTATTACCGTCGCAACGGGCCGCCCTACAGCGCCGACACAAAGCTCGAGGAGTACTTCGATCACCACAAGGAGCCGAACGGCGACGAGTGGTTCACGGTGACTACCGTCGTTACGGATCCGAAGTATCTGACGGGCGTATTCGTCACGAGCACCGATTTCAAGAAACAAAAGAGCGCGGCCGGCTGGGATCCCACGCCGTGCACGTCGAGGTGAGCCGCATGCGTTATCTCTGCTGTTCGGTGATCGCGGCGTTTGCGCTGATGGCGGGCGTGGCGAGCGCGCAAGTGGACTTCACGGGTGAATGGTCGCCGCTATATCACGAGGATGCGGCCGATCGTATTCCGGGCCCCGAGATCGGCGACTACACGGCGTTGCCGTTGAACGATGCGGCGCGCGCGCGCGGCGACACATTCCAGGCCGACCGCCTGTCGATGGTCATGCAGTATCAATGTCGGCCGCACTCCGCCGACTATGCGCTGCGCGGCATGGGCAACATACGCGTCGACAAGCAGATCGAGCCGCTGCAGGAGAAGCTCACCGCGTTCACGACGTATATGCCCGCCTGGGGTAGCGTACGCACGATCTGGCTCGACGGCCGGCCGCATCCGCCGGACTACGCCGAGCACACGTTCCAGGGTTTCTCGACCGGTGAGTGGGACGGCAATCAGCTGACGATCACCACGACGCACCTGAAAGCGAACTATCACCGCCGCAACGAAGTGCCGAGCAGCGACAAGCGCACGCTCGTCGAGCATTGGGCGCGGCACGGCGATTTCCTGACGATCATCACGTGGGTTGACGATCCCGTGTATTTCACCGAGCCCGTGGTGCGCAGCCAGAGCTGGTATCTCGATCCGAGCCAGCAAGTGCCGCAGGCGTACTGCGAGTACGTGACCGAGTTACCCCCCGTGACGGAGGACAGCGTGCCGCACTACTTGCCGGGCACGAATCCGAATCTGACCGAGATGGCGGGCTGGTACGGCTTGCCGCACGAAGTGCTGCGCGGCGGCGCCGATAAGATGCTGCCGGAGTACCGGAAGAAGATACCGAAGCCCGAGACCGCACCGCCCGCAGTGTGCGAGCGCATGTGCAACTGCTCGGACTTCGGTACCTGTCGCTAAAGCCGCCTAACTGTCACCCGAAGTAGCCGATACCGCGCGCCATCATCGGTGCGAGCAAGAGGATCACGACCAACAGCGTGAGTTCGAGGTGCACGGCCATGCGCAGCTTGCGACGGGCGGCCGGATCGAGCGCCGGTACGCGTTGCTCACGCAGTGCGGGCCGCCAGCGCAGGAACTGCAGCGTTGGATAGATAGACACCAGCCCCACGATCACGAACAGGGATAGCTTCGCGATGAAGGTGCCGCTGTGGAAATAGTAGGCCGCGCCTTTCTCGGTATAGAACACGCGCGACAAGCCGACCACCACGAGCACGATGGCCGCAATGCCGTACGCAGCGTCCATGCGCAGGATCGTGCGCGCGATGGGCGGCGTGAGATCGAGCCGCAGCAGCACGAGTTCCACGGTCAACGTGGCGAAGATGACCACCGCGGCGGTGTGGTGCAGGAAAGCCAGAGCGATCGTGGCAGCCATCGGCGCTCCTCTTGGTGGGGCTCCATCGCAGTGTAGCCCGAGTGCGTCGCGCCGCCGCGCTTCTATTTTGCGTCGAGCGCCTGACGGAAGCCGGCGACGAGTTGGCGCAGCGTGCCGCCGAGCAGCGCGAGCTCGGCGTCGAAGCGTGCGAGCGGCTCCTCGGCCAGATCTTCGGGCGGCTCCTCGAGGTCGAGCAGCTTGAATTTGCCGATTGAGCCGTTGGCGTCGAGCACGCCGCTCATCACGGCGCCGAACTCGAAGCCGAGATGCGTGAGCTCCATGCCGTCCTTCACACAGCGGCGCACATTGGCCTGCGTGAGATCCACGTCCTGCCAGCGCACCGAGCTCTTCACGTCCGCACGGTCGCGCATGCGGCATTCGCGGCCCATTCCGAACTTCGGCGGCGGGTCGCCGGCGAACACGCGTGTGATGAACTCGCTCAGCGGCCTTTCGAACGCGAGCGGCTTCGTGTCGAGCTTGCCGAGCGCCCCGCGCAGCTGCTCTAGGAATCGTTCCGCGCGAGTCTCCGAGGACGTGCCGATCGCGAGCACGTTTTCCTGCAGCAGATACAGCGCCGTCATGCGGTCGGATTTCAGCAGCGCCTTTGGCAGCAGCTCGTCGCGCGTCTGGTCTTTGAGCTTGCGCTTGGTGCGCCGGCCCGGCTCTTCCTGCATGCGCTGCCGGTATTCGGCGAGGCGAATCTCGAGCGCTTCGTTCACGGCCGCCATCGGCAGCACGCGCACCTGATTGCGCATGCGCAGCAGGTCCGCACCCCCCAGGCGGCGCGCGAGCGGCGCGCCTTCCGTGCCGGTCGGCGGCTCGAAGCCCGAGCTTCGCTCCGTGTACGTGCCGCACGGCCTGAACACCGCCGCCGCGAGCTTTTCGGACAGCTCTTGCTCGGAAGCGGGCCATGGGCTTTGCACGGAATAAAAACGGACGCTGCGCAGCATGATCGATGTAGAGAAAAAGGGCGGGCAGTATCCCGATTCGCGCGGCGGCTGTCGATACGTGCGTTAGGCCGTTCGGCGCCGAGGCAGACGGCCGCTCGTGTACAACACGAACGTGGCGATTGCCGCGACGGCGGTGAGGCCTGCGCCTGCAAGGAACGTGAGCCGCGCGCCGCCGAAGTCCCACAGCACTCCGGCCAGCACGCTTGCCACGAGCAGCGCCAATCCAGTGACGAGATTGAAGACACCGAACGCTGTGCCGCGTCGTTCGGGCTGCGCGACGTCGGCGACCAGCGCCGCGAACAGCCCCTGCGTGAAGCCCATGTGCAAACCCCAGATCGCGACGCCGACCAATGTCGCCGTCGGCGAGCCGGCGGCGGCCAGCGCGAGATCTGCCACGACCAGGAGTGCTGCACCTGCGGCCAGCACCCCCCAGCGACCTACGCGATCGGAAAGATAACCGGCGGGATAGGCCGAGCCTGCGTACACCACGTTCATGATCACGAGCACGATGGGTACTAGCGCCGGCCCGACGCCGACGTCCGTGATCTTCAACAGCAGGAACGCCTCGCTGAACCGCGCGAGCGTGAACAGCGTGGCCACGGTGACGACCCACCAGTACGCGCTGCCGAGGCCGCCGAACATCTCGCGCCACACGACCGGGCCCTTGCCGGCTGCCTTCGCTGCACGCGCGGGCTCGCGCACGAACAGCACGAGCAGCGTGACGGACACGACCGCCGGAATTACTGCGAACCAGAACACCGTGCGGAACTGGTTTGCCGTGATCGCCATCAACGCCATGGCGAGCAACGGGCCCGCGAATGCTCCGATGGTGTCGAGCGTCTGCCGCAGGCCGAATGCGGCGCCGCGGATTTCGCCAGGCGTCAACTCGGCCATCAGCGCGTCGCGCGGTGCGCCGCGAATGCCTTTGCCCACGCGATCGGCAAAGCGTGCGGCGAAGATCCAGGCAATAGTGGGCGCCAGCGCAAACAGCGGCTTCGTGAACGCGGCGAGGCCGTAGCCGATCACGGTCAAGCCCTTGCGCTTGCCGAGCCGGTCGCTCCATGTGCCGGAGAACACCTTGGTGATCGACGCCGTTGCCTCGGCGATGCCTTCCAGGAAGCCCACCGTCGTGACGCTCGCGCCGAGTGCGGTGACCAGGAAGACCGGCAAGAGCGAATGGATCATCTCCGACGAGACGTCCATGAACAGACTGACTAACCCGAGGGCCCACACTCCGCGGGGAATCGACGGCCGCGCTGGCGGGGGTGCGTGTGTTGCAGGTGACATGCCGTCAGGTTTGCATAGGTGTGGACGCTGCCGCTAGAGTCAAGCCGACCAATGCGGGGGAGACGCGTGTGACCGAACAAGTCGTTTTTTATTCGAACCCGATGTCGCGCGGGCGCATCGTGCACTGGCTGCTCGACGAGATCGGCGTGCCGTACGAGACGCGGATCATCAGTCTCGAGAAGGGCGAGCACAAAACGCCTGCGTTTCTCGCGATCAACCCCATGGGCAAGCTCCCCGCCATCGTGCATCGCGGCGCCGTGGTTACGGAGACTGCGGCCATCTGCATGTATCTCGCGGATGAGTTCCAGGCTGCCGGCCTCGCGCCGAAGATCGGCGATCCGCAGCGCGGCCCGTACTTGCGCTGGTTCCTGTTCGGCGCCGCCACGTTCGAACCCGCCATCATCGACAAGATGCTCGCGCGCCCGCTGGTGGAGCGTAAGAGCGCACTGAGTTACGGATCCTACGAAGACGCGGTGAAGACGCTCGAAACGGCGGTGACGCCTGGCCCGTGGATCTTGGGTGACCGTTTCAGTGCCGTGGATGTCTACGTGGGGTCGCAGATCCATTTCGGCTTCATGACGAAATCGCTCGAGCCGACGCCCGCGCTGCAGAAATATGCGGACCGCTGCTCGTCGCGGCCCGCGTTGCAAAAGCTGCTGCAGGGAGCGCGCTAGCCGTGAGCCAAAGTTACTTGCAGCCGAACGTGGCTGAACGCGTGCAGCGCGTTGCGAATCTAGCGCGTGAGAACGCGGCGACGAGCGAAGCGCTGGGGCAGCTTGCGCCGCCGGTCGTCGATGCGCTGCACAACGAAGGCCTGCTCGGCATGTGGGTGCCGAAGTCCGTGCACGGCGGTCTCGAGCTCGATCCGCTGTCGTCTCTCGAGGTCATCGAGAAGGTCGCATACGGCGATCCCTCCGCCGGTTGGGTACTAATGGCCGCATCGCTCGCGATCGGCACCGGCGCCGCGTTCCTCAAAGACGACGCGGTGAAGGAGATGTTCGGCGGCGATCGCCTGCCCGTAATCGCGGGGCAGGGCACGCGGCCCGGCAAAGCCGTGCCCAACGGCAACGGTTTCAATCTGTCGGGCGCGTGGAGCTTCGCGTCAGGTATCAAGCACGGCACGCATATCCATACGCTGGGCCTGATCGAAGGCACGAACGAAGCGCGCATCTTCGTGTTCCCCGTGAGCAAGGCGAAACTCATCGACAACTGGGACGTGCTCGGTTTGCGCGCGACGGGCAGCATCGACTACACCACTACGGATGTGTTCGTGGCCGACGCGTACACGCATGCCGCCACCACCGAGCAGCCGTTGCGCGGCGGAAGTCTGTATACGATCGGCATCATCGGCTTCGCCGGTCTGGCGCATTCGGGTTGGGCCTGCGGCATCGGCCGGCGCGTGCTCGACGAGCTCATCGCCACGGTCGCCGAGAAGGCCGGCCGGCCTGGCACGCTGGCAGACAGTGCGAGCTTTCAGGAAGAGTTCGCGAACGTTGAAGCCGTGTATCGCTCCGCGCGCGCGTTCGTGTACGAGACGTGGGGCGATGCGACGCAAACGATTCAGCGCGGCGACAAGCTTTCGACGCGCCAGCACACGCTGATCCGGCTCGCGCTCGCGCACTCCACCTGGAGCGCGCACGAGGCGACGACGTTCGCGTACAAGGCCGCGGGTACCGCGGCGCTGCGCGCCGGCACGATCCAGCATCTCTTCCGCGACATGCACGCGGGCACGCAGCACATCACGTCGTCACCACCCGTGTATGCCAGCATCGGCCGCGAGTTGGCGGGTCTCGCCAAGGGCAAGCAGTGGCTGTTCCTGAATCTGGTGTAGACGCTTCGAATGGATGCACGCGCCGCCGCGTGCTCGGCGCCGGTGCGGCATTCGCCGCGCTTGCGGCGTTCGGCGGCAGCGCGCATGCGCAGACCAAGCGGACCCGCGGCGGCGACGGTACGCTCCCCGCGCTGCCGGAGTTCCGCCGGCTCGTCGCGGCCAATCGCATTCTCGCCAACGAAGGTGTCGTCGACGCGTTCGGCCACATCAGCGTGCGCGACCCGCGTAACCCCACGCAGTTCGTGCTCGCACGCTCGCGCAGCCCGGCGCTCGTGGAGCTCGGCGATCTCATGGAGTTCGGGGCCGACGGTGCGCCGCTCGATGCGCGCGGTCGCACGCCCTATGGCGAGCGCATGATCCACGCTGCGGTGTACGAGGCGCGTCCCGACGTGATGTCCGTCGTGCATCACCACGCGTACGCGGTGCTGCCGTTCGCAATCACGAACACGCCGCTGAAACCCGTCATCCACACGGCGAGCCTGATCGGCGCCGAGATTCCGGTGTGGGACAGCCGTACGAAGTTCGGCGCCACCGACATGCTGGTGCGGACGCTCGAGCAGGGTCGCGATCTTGCGAAGACGCTCGGGCCGCACACGTGCGCACTGATGCGCGGGCACGGCGCGGTGGTCGTCGCCGGCTCTATTCAGGCGGCGGTGATGACGTCCGTGTATATGCTCGTAAATGCCAACGTCGAACGCGAAGCGCTGGCGCTCGGTAAAGCCGAAGGCCTTTCGGCCGAAGAGATTGCCAAGTCCGCCGCGACGCAGCTCTCGCCGCTCGCGCTCGACCGGGCTTGGGAATACTTTTGTCAGCGCGCGGGCGTCGAGGCCGTGTAGATTCCGCTCGCTGCGTGTTACGTTCCTCCGGGTACAATCCGGCAGCCGGGGCAGCCCGGACCGATTTGAATAACAACTCTGGGGGAATTCCTTCGATGAAAACTAAGCACGTTCTCGTTCCGCTCGCGCTCGCGCTGTTCGGCGGTACCGCGTACGCACAGCAGCCGGCACCGGCGGCCGCACCACCCGCGCCGCAGCCGCAAGGCCCAATGAGCTTCTTCGTTACCAGCGTCGGTAAGGGTGATGGCGCGAATCTTGGCGGTATCGCAGGCGCCGACGCGCATTGCAAGGCACTTGCCACGGCCGTCGGCCGCGGCAACGTCGAGTGGCGCGCGTATATGAGCGTCGCCGCCGCGAACGGTCAGGCGCAGATCAATGCGCGCGACCGTATCGGCAAAGGTCCCTGGTACAACGCGAAGGGCGTGTCCATTGCCTGGAACATCGACGACCTGCATCAAGACCGCAACAACATCCGCAAGCCGACGGCTCTGAACGAGAAGGGCGAGGAAGTGAACGGCGTCGGCAACACGCCGAACACGCACGACATGCTGACGGGCTCCGACTCCGCGGGCCGCCTAGTGCCGGGCAACGCGGTGAACACGACCTGCAACAACTGGACAAGCAACGGCGCCGGCAGCGCAATGCTCGGCCACCACGACCGGCTCGGTGGCGGGACAGCGTCGTGGAACTCCGTGCACGCCAGCCGCAGCTGCAGCCAGCCGGACCTCGTCGCGACCGGCGGCGCGGGCCTGTTCTACTGCTTCGCGGTGCAGTAATGCACGTTCGGCGTCCGCTGCGGGTGGCGCTGAAATGCGCCGCCGACGCAGCGGGCGCCGGATGATCTCGCGGGTCATTCCGCGATGACGCGCATGGCAACCTTCGAAGGCAAGAACTACATCGGCGGGCAATGGCGCGCGGCCGCGAGCGGCCGTACGTTCGAGCAGCTCAACCCAGCGAAGCTCGCGGAAGTAACAGGCACATTCGCAGAATCCGGCGCGGAGGACGCCGACGCGGCCGTCGCGGCCGCGCAAGCCGCGTTTCCGGAGTGGCGCGCGTTGTCGCCGCAGGCGCGCAAGCGGTTTCTCGAGCAATCACTCGGCGCGATGCGAGCGCGGCGTGACGAAATAGCGGCCATCATCACGCGCGAGAACGGCAAGTCGCTGCGCGAAGCGCGCAACGAAGTCGACTCTGGTCTCCGCGAGATGGAGTACCAGATTGCCGAAGGATTGCGCGTGTGCGGGCAGACCGTGCCCGTCGAGGCGGACGGCACGCTTGCATACTCCACGCGCGAGCCGCTCGGGCCCGTGGGCATCGTGACGCCGTGGAACTTCCCGTTCAACGTGCCGAGCCGTAAGTGCACGCCTGCGCTGATGGCCGGCAACACCGTGGTGCTGAAACCCGCGAGCCTCACGCCGCGCACGGGCCTCTTGTACGCGGAGCTCATCGCGGCCGGCGGTGTGCCGCACGGAGTCATCAACTGTGTGACGGGCGCGGGCCGCGCCGTGGGCAATGCGATCGTGGCCGATTCGCGCATCAAGGCAATTTCGTTCACGGGTTCCACGGCGGTGGGCAAAGCGATTCAGCTTCAGGCCGCGCGCAATCTCACACCCACTCAGCTCGAGTTGGGCGGTAAGAACCCCGCGATTGTGCTGGCGGATGCCGATCTCGACCAAGCGACGGCGGAGATCATGCGCGCCGCGTATACGGTGGCGGGGCAGTGGTGTACGTCCACGAGCCGCGTGATCGTGGTCGAGGAAATTGCGGAGCGGCTCACGTCGAAGCTGCTCGCGGCCGTGCGCGGCATCGTCGTTCGCGAAGGCAACGCCGAGGACTGCGGCATGGGGCCGGTGTGTGGTGCGCAGCAGCAGACCGACGTGTTGCGCTACATCGATGTCGGCAAAGCCGAAGGCGCGCGTCTGCTGTGCGGCGGCACTGCGCTAACAGGCTCGGGCTACGACGGCGGCTGCTTCATTGCGCCGACGATCTTCGGCGGCGTGACGCGCACGATGCGGATCGCGCGCGAGGAAATCTTCGGGCCCATGCTCGTCGTAATCGCCGTGCGCGACTTCGAGGAAGCGGTCGAGGTGGCGAACGATGTGGCGTACGGTCTCGCGTCCTCGATCTTCACCAACGATTTGAACCGCGCTCTGACCTACATGGAACGCGCGGAGGTTGGCATTGCGCACGTGAACCTCATGACGCCGATGCGGGAGCCACAGCTGCCGTTCGGTGGTGCGAAGGAATCCGGCGTGGGGTTACCTGAGGCCGGTTCGACGGCGATCGAGTTCTTCACGCATCACAAAGTCTGCTACGTGAAGTATCGCTAGCACTGCTACGGCTCGTCGTATTCGCGAAGCAGCTTTTTCGATGCGCTCATGCGCCAGCCCTGCTCGAGCACGTCAACCAGTGCGCCCTTCGTGATTTTCGTGAGGTCAACGAGAACAAAGGGGTGGTCGCGATAGTGGTCGGTCAGATGAAACACCTCGGGCCGCGCGTTCAGCAGAATGTCACGCAGCAGAAACTCGCAGCGGATCGCGAGCCAGCCCTCGGCTTCGGTCCTTAGCCGAGCCATGAGCTTGCCCTTCACTTTGATGGCGGGTGTTCCGTAGGACGTGCTGAGCTCTACGCCTGGAAAGCGTTTCGCGAGCGCGAAGGCCGTCTTGAACTTTGCCTTAACGGGTGGCTTCGCCATCGCGCGACTCTACGCTCTCGTCTCCCAATGCCGCGAGCGCGAACAAGACGGCTCGTCCTGTGCTGTCGCCGATCTCGAGTTTGACTGGTAACCCATCCAATTCAGGCGCCGACCACAATGTGAGCTTCCAGCGCGACGAAAGGGGTAGGCCTACGCTCGTTGTCACGTAAACCCCGAGCGGAGTCTGGATTTCTTCCGGGCCCCTTGTTGGTTCCACGCCTGGCTCCAGGTCGGCGATCGCGTGGTTGCCGGGAATCCACCGCGTTTCGACAAAGACGGCTTTGGCCAACGCATCGCGTCGGTCGTTTTTGTCGTTGCCGCGCAGCGGGATCTCGGAGCGGCGTCTCCCATCGCTGCTCGTGGCAACGCCGCGTTGCCAGTCGAACTCGATGGTGGATTCCTTGCGGCTGCGTCCGGTGGAGACCTTACCGGCTCGAAGCGTCGAGTCCGCGAGGGTCGCGACGATTCCAGAGTGTGCGTCTGCGAGCATGTTGATCAGGAAGCCGCGCTTACCGTTCGCGGTGAACTTCGTTTCGACGGTGTACGTGGTGGCGCCGTCGAAGCCTACAGTGACCGTTGCGACCCCGATGGTCTCGCCTCTAAGGCTCACTTCGTAGACGGCCCAGTACGGCGGATTTCGTGCGTGTGCGGGGAGCGCACAGAACAGCAGGACCGCGGCCCATGTCTTTGATGAAAAGCTCACCCACGCATCATATCGCGAGCGTGCCGCCGGCGACTTGCCAGCGCCATTCACCGGTCGCACACTCAGCCCGCAGCATTTGTCGCGGGGTGGGAGGGATCATGGCGAACGCACAAGACGACTCTAGCAACATCGGCCGGCGTAAGTTCCTAACGGGCGCTGCACTTACGAGCGCCGCTGCGCTGACCGCGCCGGTGATGCCGGCCGCGGCCCAGACGACGGCCGACAACACCGCGAGCCGCACGCCACCGCTGCCCAACCTTCAGACCGAGACACAGCCGCCCACCGCGGACCCCGTCGTTCAGACCTCGAGCGGCGGCGACTTCATGGCCGAGGTGCTGAACGCACTCGGCATCGAATACCTCGCGATGAATTGCGCGTCGAGCTTCCGCGGCCTGCACGAGGCCGTCCTGAATCACACGAACAACAAGCCCGAGATCATCACGTGCCCGCACGAGGAGATCGCGACCTCCATGGCGCAGGGCTACGCGAAGATCGAAGGTAAGCCGATGGGCGTGATCTGCCACGGCACCGTGGGTCTGCAGCACGCCACGATGGCGCTCTACAACTCGTGGTGCGACCGCGTGCCGGTGTACGCGATGATCGGCAACATCGTGGAAGCCGACAAACGTGCGCCGGGCGCCGAGTGGGTGCACTCGGCGATCGATCCCGCAGCGCTCGTGCGGGACTTCGTGAAGTGGGATGACCAACCTGCATCGTTACAGCACTTCGCGGAATCCGCCGTGCGTGCGCACAAGATCGCACTGACGCCACCGATGGGGCCCGTGCTTCTCTCGCTCGATGCCGAGCTGCAGGAAAACCCGATCCGCGATCGCAACGCGCTGCGCATTCCGAAGATCACCAACGTGATTCCGCCCGTGGCCGACGGGCGCGGTCTCGAGGAAGCGGCACGCCTGCTGGCGGCTGCGGAGCATCCCGTCATCGTCGTGGATCGAATGGCGCGCAGCGCGGCGGGCATGCAAGCGCTGGTCGAGCTGGCCGAGACTCTGCAGTGCGCCGTGGTCGATCAGGCGGGGCGGTTGAACTTCCCCTCGCGCCACCCGCTGAACCAGACGTGGCGCCGCGCCGCGGTGCTGGGGCAGGCGGACGTGATACTCGCGATCGAGATGAACGATTTGTGGGGCACGCTGAACTTCTTCGCGGACCGCATCGAGCGCACGTCGCATCCGTTCTACAAGAACAACACGAAGATCATCACGCTCGGTAGCCGCGACTTGTACATGAAAGCGAACTACCAGGACTTCGGGCGGTTCAACGATGTGGATCTCGCGATTGCCGGCGACGGCGAATCGAGCTTGTCGCTCCTTACGGAGCGCGTGAAAGCCTCCGCGCGTTCGGGCCGCAAGAACGTGTTCGCGGATCGCGGCAAAGTGCTGACGCAAGCACACAACGCGACGCTCGAGCAACTTAAGACGCAAGCGACGATCGGTTGGGACGCGAGCCCCATCACGACCGCGCGGCTCTGCGCGGAGCTCTATGCGCAGATCAAGGACGACGACTGGTCGCTCGTAGGCTCTGCCATTCGCGTGAACTGGCCGCTGCAGCTCTGGAACTTCGACAAGACGTATCGCTGGAACGGCAGTTCGGGCGGTGCCGGTATCGGCTACAACGCGCCGGCGTCTGCTGGCGCCGCGCTCGCAAACAAGAAGCACGGACGCCTCACTGTGGCGCTGCAAGGTGACGGCGACCTCATGTTCGTGCCAAGCACGCTGTGGACGACAGCGCATCACAAGATTCCGATCCTGTACGTGGTGCACAACAACCGCGCTTACCACCAGGAATATATGTATCTGCAGGCGATGGCGGCGCGGCACCAGCGCGGTATCGACAAAGCGCACGTGGGCACCACCATCACGAACCCGAACGTGGACTACGCGACGGTGGCGAAAGGATTCGGCGTGTACGGCGAAGGGCCCGTCACGGATCCGCGCGATCTAGCCGGCGCGCTCTCGCGCGCGTTGGCAGTGGTGCGGCGCGGCGAGCCCGCGCTCGTCGACGTCGTCACGGATCCGCGTTGAGGGCTTGCCGATGAACATCGTCACAAAGATTGCCGCCGCATCGCTGCTCACGGGCGTTGCCTGCACGTCGTTCGCGCAGCAAGCGCCGAAGGGCGACGCCGCGAACGGCCAGCGCGCGTACCTCATGGCCGGTTGCTTCACGTGCCACGGGCGCGTGGGGCAGGGCGGCAACTTCAACTCTGCGACGCCTGCGCTCGCGAACACCGTGTGGCCGGTGGAAGCGCTGGTGGCCTTCCTCCGCGTGGGCCTAAACGACATGCCGGCGTTTTCGAAAGAGGTGCTGAGCGATCAGCAGGTGGCGGACATTCATGCGTATTTGAAGTCGCTGCCGGGTAGTAAGTCGCCGGCGGACTTCAAGCTGCTGAATCAATAGCGACATTCCGTACCCGAACCAAACGGGCCGGTCCGAGGTTCGCGGCTTCTCCCGATTGCCTGAACGCGTGGAATCCCGCACGATCGTCGAGCGGCCATCGAGCGCTGCTAAATGAAGAGGGGATTTTCGCGATGTTGAAACTAGGAGCAGGGAAGCGTCTCACGCTCGGCCTTGTCGCGTGGGTGGGGATGAATGTGTGTCTCGCGGCAGAGCCCGTGCTCGATGCGAGCAAGCCGAACATCTTCGGCGTGTGGCTCGGCACGAACGGCACCGACGTCGATGCGCGCTACCGCAGCACGCCCTGGCCGCCGCCTGACTTCACGGAGTGGGGCGCCGCGCAGTCGAAGCTGCTGATGACTCCCGAGACGCCGGACGAATGCAGTCCTTACGGGCCCGTGGTGTACATGGGCGGCGGCGGATTTTTTCCGCTCGAAATTGCGCGCACCACGGCGGGCATTGTTCTCTTGTCCGAGTCGGCTTCCAATCCGCGGCGAATCTACATCGACGGTCGCAAGCATCCCGAAGACTTCGATCCGACCTGGGGCGGGAATTCGATCGGCCACTGGGAGGGCGACACGCTGGTCGTCGATACGGTGGGTACCAACGGCAGGGGCCGACCCTTGAACGGTTACCTCTCGGGCGCGGTGAGCTCGAAGGTCGACAAGACGCCGCGGCTGCTGGTCAGCGACAAGCTGCACCTGGTCGAGCGCATTCGGCTCGTTGGCAATGGCGATTTCCTCGAAGACGAGCTGACGATCACCGATCTGAAGACCTACAAGAAGCCGTTCACGGTGAAGCACTATTGGCAACGCCGGCCCGATCTCGAGGTGCTGGAGTATTTTTGTTCCGATAACCGTCGGCCGGATGCCGAGGGGCACACGGAGGAAGGTCAATGAGCGTGCGCTACAGATGGTTGCTGGCGTGTGGGTTGCTGGCGCTCGCCGGCTCTGCGTGGGCTCATCACTCGTTCGCGATGTTCGACCTCGAGAAACAAGTCACGGTGGAAGGCACCGTGAAGGAATTCCAGTGGACGAATCCGCACTGCTGGCTGCAGGTGATGGTGCCGGACGGCAAGGGCGGCACCAAGGAGTGGAGCTTCGAGATGGGTGCGATGGGCATGCTGGCGCGCACCGGCTGGAAGAGCAGCACCGTGAAGCCGAACGATAAGGTGACCGTGCTGATGAACCCGCTGAAGAGCGGCGGGTCGAGCGGCCGGCTGCTGAAGGTGACGCTGCCGGACGGCCGGATCATGGGCCCGGGCGGCAGCGCGCCGCCGCCGAAGCCGGCGGCCTAACCCGCGTCGCTCAAAGCTGCGCTACCCAGCGCTCGAATTCGCCGGCCGTTCTTTTGCCGACTTGGGCGACAGCTCCGCGTCTGAACGTGGAGCTGCCGAAAATGTGGATGTAGCCACCGAAGTCGGAGGGAAGATAGAACTCGCCATACTTCAGCATCGCGACTTTCTGTTTGCCAAAGTGGCCGTAGAAATATCCGAACTCGAACAGCACGTTCAGGTTCGGCACGTCGTACTTCTTCTTTCTGATCGTGGTCGTCGACTCGGGCGAGAACAGCAGGAGCGCGCCGTCGACCTTGCCTCGAATGTGGTCGAGATCTTCTAGCAGAGTCCTGCCGGCCGTGAATGCGTCCCACCACGGAATGAATGTCAGAGTGGGGCCGGTGAATTTCTTCACGATGGCCTTGGCCTGTGACTTGGCGGCTGACGATGAGCCGATGAAGAGCGTTGTTTTCGGCAAGACCGCGGAACCCCCCCGACAATCGGGAGATGGTTGAGGGAACCGCCGGGACTGTCAAGCGCGACCGACCATGTCGAAGAGCAGCACTTCGCTATCGGCCGTGCCTTCGATCGACACCTTGTCGTCATAGGCGAACGCCGCGCCGTCGCCGGTGACGAGCGCTTCGCCGTTCGCACGCACCGTGCCGCGCGCCACTTGTAGCCAGAGCTTGCGCTCGTGCGTGGTCGGATGCGTCACGGTTTCGCCGGCACTGAGCACGGCGGCATAGATTTGCGCATCTTGGTTGATCTTCACCGAGCCGTCGTGGCCGTCTTTCGAGACGATGAGCTTGAGCTTGCCGCGTTTGTCCTCCGCGCTGAACGTCTTCTGCTCATAGCCGGGCTGCAGGTTGGATTTGCTCGGGAACAACCAGATCTGCAGGAAATGCACCGGCTCGCTCTTCGAGTTGTTGAACTCGCTGTGTTGGACGCCGGTGCCGGCCGTCATGAGCTGCACGTCGCCGGGCCGAATCACGCTGCCGGTACCCATGCTGTCCTTGTGCGCGAGCTCGCCCTCGAGCACATAGGAGATGATCTCCATGTCGCGGTGACCGTGCGTGCCGAAGCCTTTGCCCGGCTGCACGCGGTCCTCGTTGATCACGCGCAGCGGGCCGAAGCCGTTGTAGCGCACGTCGCTGTAGTCGGCGAACGAGAACGTGTGGTGGCTGTCGAGCCAGCCGTGGTTAGCGTGGCCGCGGTCGGCGGCGTGGCGAATCAGCATCATCGGTGGTCCCTCACTGGAGACGTAAGATTAATGCGCGCGCGCTTGCGAGCATAGGTCCGCAAGCCGATTGGCCTCGATGCGCGACTGCGCGAGCGCGGCCCGCTCGCCGTGCTCGCGCATGGCCGCGAGATAATCGGCGAAGAGCCGCGGTGTGCCGAAGATGAAAAAGTCGAAGCGGGCGTCCGTCGCCTCTCTTATTCGCGCGCGGCTGGCCTTGCGTGCTTGCACCTCCTCGGCGGCTCCGGCGTCGCCCATGGCCTCGAGCGCAGCGAATTGGATGGATTGCGCAATTCCTATGCCGATCTCGGTCTTGCCCTGGCGTTCGACCAGGCGGCCATAGTCGAGGCAGGTTTGCGCCCATTCGGCGTCGAGCGACTGCTTGCTGCACATGTTTACGTAGGGCGCATAGGCAGGCAGGTTCGCGCTCGCGAAGCTGATGGCGAGCATCGCTCGCTGCGGAAAAGCGTAGCCGCCGGCGGAGTCCAGAGCGCGCTCGAGCATCGCGACGGTCTCCGGGAAGTAGTCGCGGCTCTCGGCGGCGGTGGACGCACGCCGCAACGCTTCGAGCGCGTTTGCGATCTCGCCGCGCTCGTAGGCGCTCGCGGCTAGGCGAATCCACACCTCGCTGTTCTCGCTGTCGAGCTTCTGTAGCTCGGTTTCCCAGTCTTGGGCTGGGCAGTTCGGATGTTCGGCTACGCGGTCGCAGATCTGCACGGCCGACCAGACAACGATCGCGTTGTCGCGGCCGACGCTCATGGCGCGCTCGGTAGCCGCCATGCGTTGGGCGTCATCCTCGCGCGCCAGCAGCGCAACGCTGATCAGGTTTTCCGGGCTTTGTGAGACTAAGAGCCGTTGGCGGGCTGCCGTCATGAACGGGTCCCCGACCGGCTTGTCGCGGAGGGCGCCGCCAGGGGAGTCGGCGGACGAGCGCCCGTACGCGGAGCAAAGTGCGTCATCCGACTGCTCGGCCGGCGCGGGCGGTGCGCGCAAGGCGCCAACCACGGGAGCGGGTATCAACCCCGGCCCCGAGCCGGCAACCACCGATTGCGGGCCGGGCGAGCGACCGACTCGGGCACCAAGAACCACCGCGACGGCAACGACGGCGACGGCAACACCCACCAGCGATTGGGACCTCATGCGGCCCCCAGCGCCGGGAGTTCTGCGTTCTTTGGCCGGCTCCTCAACATGTTCGAGACTCGCAGCGGAGCTTGGTACCGCTTTGCATTTCAGCAGGGAAATCTGAATCTTGGTATGTTCCATTGACGCAGAAGCTGACGACGAACGGATCACTCCGCCGCGATGCAAAGGTGTGGACTGGAACGTTCCCGCAGAGTGGGGCGTGCACGCTGCGCGTGGATGCGAAGCGCAATACGACGTTCGTGCTCTACGAATTCGACTGACGGCAGATCGATCTCACTGATAGCGCAGCGCGACGGAGGGGAAGTGGGGGTTGCGATTCGACGTTTCACGCCAGTGTTACGATTCGGCTCGCCACATGGCTCACCACGCCTCAGCGCTCGCAGACATCGCCCGCATCGTCGGGCCGGCCGGCGTGCTCGCGGGCGCCGATGCTGCGCCACTGCTGCGCGACGAGCGTGGGTTGTATCGCGGCGCAGCGGCGCTCGTCGTGCGGCCTTCGACCGTGGAGCAGGTGGCGGCGGTCGTGCGTGTATGCCACGACGCGCGGCTTGGTGTCGTGCCGCAGGGCGGGAACACGGGTTACTGCGGCGGCGCCACCCCCTTCGACGGTGAGCGACAGGTGTTGTTGTCGCTGTCGCGCCTGAACCGTGTGCGCGAAGTCGACACAGTCGGTTTCACGATGACGGCGGAGGCGGGTGTCGTGCTCGCAAACGCGCAATCCGCCGCGCGTGAGCAAGCGTTGCTGCTGCCGCTCAGCATGGGATCAGAAGGCTCGGCGCAGATTGGTGGCAATCTGTCGACGAACGCGGGCGGGCTCGCGGTGCTGCGTTACGGCACGATGCGCGAGCTCGTACTGGGTCTGGAAGTGGTGCTACCCAGCGGCGAAATAGTGTCGGCGCTGAAGGGATTGCGCAAAGACAACACGGGCTACGACTTGAAGGCGATGTTTCTTGGCGCCGAAGGCACGTTGGGCGTGATCACCGCCACGGTGCTGAAGCTCTTCCCCGAACCGCGTTCGCGCCAAACGGCGTGGCTTGCGATTGCAAGCATCGATGCCGCGTGCCACCTGCTTGGCCGCGCGCGGCGCGAGAGTGGCGATCAAGTGGTATCCGCGGAGTACGTGTCGCGCCGCTCGCTCGATCTCGTGCTGCAGCATGTGGCTGGCGCTCGTGAACCGCTCGAGCGGCCGACCACACATTATCTATTGTTGGAGCTCGCTTCGTCCGATGACGACGCAGAGCTGCGCGCGAAGCTCGAGCGTGTGCTCGCCGGCGGCTTGGCGAGCGGCGAGATCCTCGATGGCACCATCGCCGAGTCGCTCGCGCAGCGCAGCGCGCTGTGGCTATTGCGCGAGCGCGTGCCCGAAGCCGAGAAACGCGACGGAGGCTCCGTGAAGCACGACGTGAGCGTGCGCATCGGCCGAATCGCCGAGTTCGTGGCCGATGCGGAGCCTGCGCTCGCGGCAATCGCGCCGCATCGGCTCTCGATTTACGGGCACATCGGCGACGGCAATTTGCACTTCAACCTGCTGCCGCCGGCCGGGCAGGGCATCGACGAATTTCGCGCGGGGCCTGCCGACGTGCTATCGACGTGCGTGCACGATCTCGCTGCGGAATTGGGCGGCAGCTTTAGCGCGGAGCATGGCGTCGGGATATTGAAGGTGCACGAGCTCGAACGTTACCAGTCGCCTGCAGCCGTCGCGCTCATGCGCGTGCTGAAACACGCGCTCGATCCGCACGGCATCATGAATCCCGGCAAGATGCTCGCGGGCTAGATCGTTCCCCGGGTGACAGCGTGGGTGCCTTCTCGGTAAATTCCATGCGGTCGACAACAGGGGGGATTCCAATGAACGAGACGACGAACCGTCCGGGGTGGGCCACGGCTGCGATTTTGATCGGCCGCCTGGTCTTTGCTGCGCTGTTCGTGATGGCCGTGAGCTTCAAGCTGATGAGCCCGACGGGCACGGCGGGCCAGATCGCCGCCGCAGGCTTTCCGCTAGCGGGTGTTTTGGTCTGGTGCGCCGTCGTGCTCGAGCTCGCGCTGATCGCGGCGTTTCTGACGGGAGCGTACTTCAGAGAAGCGGCGCTGGTGGCAGCGGTGTACGTCTTGTTCTTAGGTTTTGGATTCCACGGACCGTCGCACTGGCAAGCCAACCAAGACGAGTTTGGCTTCTTCATCGATCACTTCACGTTCGCGGCGGGTCTCCTGTTTGCGGCGGCCGGTGGGCCAGGGCGCGTGCTCGCGCTGAAGCGCGGCGTGCTTCGCTAGGGACCGATCGCGGGGCGCCGAGGGCGTCACCGGCCTGATCGGGCGGCCCTGCAGTCGATGAACGTACGGCCACCGATCTGGAAGGTCGCGACGTCGCCTTTGCTCCAGAAGACGGTGTCGCCCGCCACATAGCGCGCGCCCGAGGCGGCTTCCGCTTGTTGCAGCACGATCGAATCGTTGCCGAGAAATTTCGGCGCGGATAGCGTTGCGCGGCCGACGCCGAAGCGCATCGCGAAGAACACATTGTCACCGCATTCGAACAGCGCGCGAGCGGTGTCGGCGCCGGCGGCCGGTTCATTCACACGTTGCACGAGAATCGCGACTTCGTCGTTGTGCGCGGTGGTGTCGAACACCGAGTACTGCGTGGTCGACATGAACATTCGCGCGCCGCTAGGCCAGAGAATCGCCGCGCGTAGGGTGTAGCGATGATCTCTGACGATCTGGTCCGCGGCGTAGTGCAGCTCGAAGCGGATCGGCACCTGCCCAGCCGGTGCGATGGTCGCCCGCGCGATTTCCACTGCAGGCCGATCGGCAACCGAGATGTCTTCCAGAACCACCTCGGCGGCGGAGCCGTCGGGTAAAGCAATTCGTTCGCGGTAGAAGACGGTGCCGGTCAGTGCGGGGTCGGGCGGTGTACCGCTTGGCGAGGGCGGGGCGAACTCACGCGTGGCAGCCCAGGTAGCCAGCAGGATGACCACGACGCTCGCGCCCCCAACCACGATAGTCATCGCGCGCATGCCGCCGCAGTGTACCCCCGCCAGCGTTGCGAACGGCCGGTCGGTTCGGGGTCCTCGACTTTTCGCCGCTCGTTGGCCGTGACGAACTCAGGCCTGGGTCGCACATCGCGACGCACCCATGTTTGACGCAGCCAGCCCTGAGGCGAATGTTTATGAAGATAACTTTGTATCATATTGTTTAAATTGATATTGTTATTCCTGTGACCGGGCCATTCCAGTGGGCCGGCGTGGCCACCGCTGTTCGGGGGTATTTGGGCCGCCGCGAGCATGTCTCTACGCCCATGCGACGGGTACGCCCGAGTCACGTCGCGCTTGAAGCGGTGCGGCCCCCGCCGCAGAATCGGCGGCAGGCTCGCAGACCGCGGGCATGGGGGACACGCTAGATGGCGAACATGCACCTCGGCCGCGATTTCACGCCGCCTGACATCCACGCAAAAGTCACGGGTCGCGCCAAGTACGCGGAGGATTTCCGCGCCGAAGGCATGGTGTTTTGCCGTCTGCTGCTCTCGACGGCGCCACACGCGCGTATTACCAAGATCGACGCGTCCGAAGCGCTGAAGATGGAAGGTGTGCTCGGCATCTTGCTGCCCGAGGACCTGCCGGAGACCAAGGGTCCCGGCGAACCCATGCTCACGAAGGAACCGATGTTCGTCGGCGACCGCATTCTCGCCTTGGCAGCCACGAGCGAAGCGCTGGCGCAGGAAGCCCTCGACAAGATCAAGGTCGAGATGGAGCCGCTGCCGTTCGTCATCGACCCGCTCGATAGCTTGTTCCCTGGCGGTAAAGACGCGCGCAGCGACGGCAACGTGATCGCCAGCCAGCAGGTGAAGTCCATCAAGTGGACGGCCGCGGACTTTGCCGCCGCCGAGGAAGGGCAGCTGCCGATGGGCGCGCCGGCCGAAGAGTGGTCGTTCGGCGACGTCGAAGCCGGTTTCAAAGCTGCGAAGCTCGTGCTGGACGAATCGTTCGTTACTGCCGCGCTGTCGCATCACTGTCTCGAACCGCGCAGTTGCATGGCCTACTGGGAGAATGGCAAGTGCTTCGTCTACGGCTCATTGCAGAGCCAGACGGCGGGCGTGCCTGCGCTCGCGCGCATGGCGGGCGTCGAGCCCGACAATCTCGTGTTCGTCGCAGAGTTCTGCGGCGGCGGGTTCGGCTCGAAGATCAACCCGTATCCCGCGATGGGCGTGCCCATTCACATGGCGAAGAAGCTCAATCGCCCCGTCATGATGCGCGTGAGCCGCGCCGAGGAAGCGCTGTTCGGCTCGTCGCGGCCCGCGTTCCAGGGTCGCATCAAGATCGGTTTCGCCGCCAACGGCCGCGTAACGGCCGTCGATTTCAGTGTCGTGCAGCAGAACGGCCCCTACTCGGGTGGCGGCGACTATGGCGCCGCGGCCGGCGCCATCTCCCTGCTGTACCAGCCGCCTGCGATGCGTTATCGCGGCGTGGCGGTGAGCACGAACACGACACCCACGGGTGCGCAGCGCGGGCCGGGTCAGAACCAGATCGCAGGCGCGATCGAGCCGTTGCTCGATAAGGCGGCCAAGGCGCTCGGGATCGATCGCGTGCAGCTACGCCGCATCAACGCCGCAGATAACAAGGCGAAGTTCGACGGCACGCAGGGCCCGGTCACGAGCGCGTATCAGCGCGAGGCAATCGAGCGCGGTGCGGCTGCTTTCAACTGGGAGCAACGGAAAGCGCGCAGCGGCCAGAGTCGGGGCGCGAAGGTGACGGGAGTTGGCATAGGCCAGGCGTTCCACTCCGCGGGCCGCAGCGGCTACGACGGCCTCGTGCGCATCGCGCCGGACGGCAAGCTACATATCCATTCGGGCGTGGGCAATCTCGGTACGTATTCGTATGGCTCCACGTCGCGCGTTGCCGCCGAAGTGCTGAAGTGCAACTGGGACAATTGCATCATTCATCGAGGCGACACGCGGCTCGGCTTGCCGTGGTCGTCGTCGCAATCGGGCAGCAATACCTCGTTCACGATGACGCGTGCGGTATACGCGGGCGCCGTGGACGCGCTCGCAAAGCTCAAAGAGATCGCCGCGATGACGCTCGGTGGCGCGGCCGAAGACTACGACGTGGCCGACGAGAAAGTGTTCGCGAAGAAGGACGCCACTCGCACCATGACGTACGCCGCGGCTGCGCAACGCGCGATCGAGCTTGGCGGCAAGTTCAGCGGCAAGGAGCTACCGGCGGACATCCATGCCGTCACGAAGTCGGCGGCCGCATTGATCGCCGGCACCGGCCTCGTCGGCGTAGCGAAGGACAACATCGCGATCACCGGAACGGTGCCGGCCATCGCCGTTGGGTTCGTCGAGATCGAGCTCGACACGGAGACCGGCCGAGTCGACATCATCGACTATCTCGGCGTGGCCGATTGCGGCACGGTGCTGCACCCGCAGGGTTTGGACGCTCAGATCAAGGGCGGCGGTGTCATGGGTTTCGGCATGGCGCGCAGCGAGCGCCACATCTACGACCCGCAGAACGGGTTCCCCGCCAACGTGGGCTTGTATCAGGCGAAATTGCCGTCGTATCTCGACGTGCCATCGACGATGAATACGCTCGCCGTCGACATTCACGACCCGCAGAATCCCGTCGGCTCGAAAGGCATCGGTGAACCGGTGGAAGGCTGCGCGAACTCCGCGTTACTGTGCGCGATCGCAGACGCACTCGGCGGCCACTACTTCAATCGGGTTCCGGTGTTGGCTGACATGATCGTGAACGCGGCCGCCAAGCGTCCGCAGTCGAACAAGGCGCTGCAGGTCAGCACGGCGTAAGGGTTACGACGCCGGCGGCGGAGGGCTAGCAGGCTTTGTACGCGGCCGTGTCGTCGCCGCACGCGCCGTATTCGATCTCGATCGTCGCGTGCGTAATCCGGAAGTCCTTCGCGAGTCGGCGCTTGATCTCGCGCACGGCCACCGTGGCGTCCGTATTCTCCGTAACGCACGCGTGGAGCGTGACCATCGGCCGTTCCTGGCTGATGGACCACGCGTGAACGTGGTGCACGTCGAGCACGTACGGTAACGCTTCGCGCAGGTCGTCGCCGATGGCGCGGCTATCGAATCCCGTCGGCGAGCCTTCGAGGAGGATGTGGCCGCTCTCGGCCACCACGTGCCAGGCGGAGCGCAGCACGATGAGCCCGACGACCAGCGAGAGCAGCGGGTCGATCGGCATCCAGCCTGTCGTCAAAATCACGATCGACGCCACGACGGCGGCCACCGAGCCCAGTAAATCGCCCATGACGTGCAGGGCGGCGGCGCGGATGTTCAGGTTGTCCGTGTCCGCGCCACGCAATATGAAGAACACGATCACGTTGACGGCGAGCCCCGCGATGGCGATCCCCAACATCGGCGCGCCGTGCACTTCGATGGGGGTTGCAAGCCGCCGCCAGGCTTCGATACCGATCCAGGCCGCGATCGCGAACAGGGCAATGCCGTTGACGAATGCCACGAGCACGGCAAACCGGTCGAAGCCGTAGGTACGGCGCCAGTCGGCGGGCCGGCGCGTGAGCCTGAAGGCGAACCACGCGAGCGACAGGCTCGCGAAGTCGGTGAGCATGTGGCCCGCGTCTGCGAGCAGTGCGAGAGACCCGGCAAGCATGCCGCCGGCGACCTCCACGAACATGAAGCCGCCCGTGAGCAAGGCGGCGAGGCCGACACTGCGTTCATTAGCGCGGTGATGATGGTGGCCGTGCCCGTGACCGTGACCGGCATGCCCATGATCGTCGTGGGCGTGATCGCTCTGTGAGTGATCCGCGTCGTGATCGTGGCCGTGGGTGTGAGATGGGTGCATGGTTCCGTCCGTCTCGCGGCGAATATAGCACGCGGGTCTCCTTGCCCTTTTCGACGCAGTGCTCGATTTGACGCTCCCGCCGTCCGCAGGGATCATGCAGGCAGACGGGGACAACGACATCGAGCGCCGGAACGTACCGGCGCCGCGACCGCGGCAACGAATCCAACGGCAGATTGGCGGGTGCTGAAAGCTCGGCAGAAAATCGGCAAGTACCGCATCGAGCGTCGCATCAACGACGGCCCGATCGCGGCCATCTACGAAGCCGTCGACACGATCCACGGTGCGCGCGTCGCTCTGAAGATTCCGCACGAGGGGTCGATGGACGAGCACTTCCTCGTCGATTTCAAGCGCGAGGCGCGGCTCGCGCAGCGGCTCGAGCATCCGAACATCTTGCCGATCCGCGATGCGTCGTTCATCGACGGCCGGTTCGTGATTGCGATGCCGCTTGGCGAGCGCTCGCTCGAGGACCGAATGCGACAGCGTGTGTCGACCGATTCCGCGCTACATCTCGTCGAGCAGGCCGTGGCTGGCGTGGCCCACGCGCACCAGCAGAGCGTGATTCACTGTGACATCAAGCCCGGCAATTTCATTCTGTTCGCGGGTAATCAGCTCAAGCTCACGGACTTCGGTTTCTCGAAGGTCGCGCAACGCACGCTGAAGGCCTCGGGCTCGGGCACCGTGGGCTACATTGCGCCGGAGCAGGCCGTGGGCCGGCCTCAATTCCAGTCCGACGTGTTCTCCCTCGGTCTCGTCATCTACGAGCTTCTGTCCGGCGACTTGCCGGAGTGGCCCTACGAGTGGCCCCCGCCCGGAATCAAGCGCGTACGCGAGAAGCTGCGCCCGAACCTCGTCGAATGGTTGCACCGCGCGATCGAGGTGCGTCCCGAGAACCGATTCAAGAATGCCGCGACGATGTACCGCGAGTTCAAACGGCTGCGCAACGCGTCGGTGAAGAAAAAGAAAGGCCGCCACAAGAAGGAAGACGATTCGAAGTTGTGGCAGAACGTGCTGTTTCGGGAGTTCCAGCGCAAGTACCGCAAGGTGCTCGAGACGCGCTACGAGTGCGGGCACTGCAACGGCCCAGTGTCCGAAGTCATGCAGCGCTGTCCGTGGTGCGGCGCCGAGCCGCCGCTCGATCGACACGAGAGCCGCCATCCAGCCGAGTGCCCGCGCTGCCGTCGCGGCGTGAAGCTCGACTGGCACTACTGCCCCTCGTGCTATGGGCCGGGCTTCGAAGTCGAGACGACGCGGCGCTTCGCCGACAAGCGGTACGTGGCCAAGTGCCAGCAAGAGAAGTGCCGTGGGCCACTGATGGCGTTCATGCGTTACTGCCCGTGGTGTCGTTCCAAGATCAAGCGTCCGTGGAAGTTGCTGGGTGACACAACTCGTTGCCCGCACTGCCGCTCCGGCGTCGATACGAACTATTGGCACTACTGCCCGTGGTGCACGAAGGCGCTCGAGGTATGAAGGCCGACGGGCACGTGCAGCTGTTCTTGGGCGAGCGCGACATCGAGCGGGCCGATCGCTCGCTGCCGCACGGCGAGGTGTGCGTGCGCACGCTGCGATCGCCTGAAAAGCCGCGGTCGAATGAAGATGCTGCAGCGGTGATCCAGCTCGGTGACGGTTCACTCGTGCTGGCCGTGGCGGACGGCGTTGGCGGCATGCCGGCAGCGCGGGAAGCGTCTAACGCAGCGGTGCAGACGCTCGCGCGTGCGCTGCGCAAGCTGCCCGACGATACGCCGGATTTGCGGTCCGCCATCCTGGATGCTGTCGACAAGGCCAATCACAAGGTGCTTGAGCTCGCGCGCGGCGCTGCGACGACGCTCGTGGTCGCGCAGCTCGACGCCAAGCGCTTGCGCTCCTATCACGTCGGCGATTCGGAGCTGCTCGTCGTCGGGCAGCGTGGGCGCATCAAGCAACGCGTGGTGCCGCATTCGGTAACGGGGTTCGCCGTCGAGGCTGGGCTGCTAAACGAGAAGGAAGCTATGCGGCACAATCAGCGCCATCTGCTGTTCAACGTGATTGGTTCGCCCGACATGCGCGTCGAAGTGGGGCCGACGTTGCAGCTTGCCGTGCATGACACCGTGCTGCTCGCGAGCGACGGACTGTTCGACAACTTGTTCGTCGCCGAGATCGTCGATTCTGTCTGTAGTGGTCCGCTCGTCGCCGCAGCGAACCGCTTGGTCGAGCGCGCGCAGAGGCGTATGCGAGGCGAGGCGAGAGCCGACATGCCCTGCAAGCCGGACGATCTGACGGTCGTATTGTTTCGCCCGCGCCGCTAGCGCCGGCGGCGCGACTCAGGCGAGTTTCGTGTTCGAACCCTTGGCAACCGATCTCGGCGCCGCGCGCGAGTCTTCGTTCTCGTACGCGCGCGTGAGATCTTCCAGGAATTGCTGCGGAAGCTGTCCCGGCTGGCCGTTCGCGACCACCTGATACAGATCCTTGAACAGATCCCAGTACTTCAGCTTGTTCGCAGCGTTCATGATGCCGCGCTTGCCATTCGAGAACTTGCTCTCGAGATCTTCGGGGTCGAGCCGGCCGATGTAGTCGCTGACCGCCGTGCGCATGGCAGCCAAGAGATGTTGCTGGTGCTGCTTGATGTCGCCGAAGGTTTCGCGGACCGCTTCGATTGCGCCCAGGTACTCGCCTGACTGACGGAACAGCAGGTTCGTCAGTGCTTCCTCCACGCTCGCCGAGAACTTCAGCGGATTGTTGCGCTGCGGCTGGATCGTGGTGGTCGGAACGCGTAACGCATTCTTTTGGTCTGCGCGCAGGTGCAGGTTCTCACTCACGCCGAGGATGACCTCGCGCATGATTTGACCGAGACGGTGCAGCGTCTGCTCGGTCTGCTTGTCGTCGAGCTTCAGCGCCGGCAGACCGGCGCCGCGGAAGAACGCGTCCAAGGCAACGGCAGAACCGGTCGCGGCCGCGCTAGCCGTCGGGCGCGCAGTGGCGGCGCTCGCCGCAGGCTCGCCTTTGGGCGGCGCGCTCCGCTCTGCAGGTCGCGCGCTCGAGACGGCGGGCGTAGCCGGCGAAGCTTTGGATTTCGGTACGGGACCCTTCGGTTTCGGCGGCGGATTCGGCGGTGGCTTTCGCGTCGCCTTGATGTGCGCGGCGGCGCTCACGGTCGGCGGTGCGGGGCGAATCGGGGGCGGATCAGCGCTGACTTCGACGTGTGGTCGCGCCTTCGGTTTCGGCGGCGGATACTCGGCGAGCGTCAGGTTCGCTCCATTCGCCGCGTGCTGCTTCGCCGCCTTGCGTGCATCCGACTGATCGGCTTCTTCGTCGATCATCCATTCGATGCCAACGGCCGTGATCTCGTGTCCCGGCAAGAGGTCGGCGCGCGTTGGATCGGGAGGCGGCACGCGTTGAGCTTTCGATACGGGGTCTTCGTGGGTGCCCGTGAACTGGGCGCCGGTGTTGTCCTCGCCGAGGATCTCGACTTGCATCTCGTATTCGCCGATGCGCAGGCGGTCGCCAGTGAATAATCGCTGAGGGTTGCCGCGGCCGACGGGCTGCTCCGCATCGTTGACGTAAACGCCGTTCGTAGAGCTGTCGACGACGTAGTAGCTGCCGGATCGATAGTCGATGCTCGCATGGCGGCTCGACAGGTAACGTTGTCCGTCGGGGAGCACCCAGTCGCTCTCGAGTGAACGGCCGATCGTGCCACCCGAATGGCCGAATTCACGCATGCCGCGTTCGCCGAGGCTTTGCCGGTGACGACTGACGATTTGCAGACGCAGTGACATATCGGTCCTTGATTGCGGGCGTACCACCACTTTTCAGCCGTACGTGGCTCCCCCGCGCGCGAGTCTAGCTCCGCGCGTGTGCTCCTCTAAGCGCCGCGCTTCGTTACTGTGACAAGGCTCTCAGAAGTCCTGTGCTAAGCTCCGTTTGCCTCATCAGGATCGCTAACGCATGGCCGCCAAGCCCATCTACAAAGTTCTGTTCGTGAATCAGGGCAAGGTTTATGAAATCTATGCTCGGCGCGTCACGCAGACGGGCACATTGTTCGGATTCGTCGAGGTCGAAGAGCTGATATTCGATGCGCGCCAGTCTGTCGTCGTCGATCCTTCCGTCGAACGGCTGCAAATCGAGTTCGCGGGCGTCAAGAAAACGTATCTGCCGATGCACTACGTGCTGCGGATCGACGAGGTCGATAAACAGGGCGTGGGCAAGATCACGGCCGCCGAGGGCGGTAACGTGGCGCAGTTTCCAATGCCTTTGTACTCGCCGCAGGGAACCAAGGGTGGCCCACAGGAGCATTGAGCAGCAGGGCGAGGCTCCCTCCGCGCGGTTTTCCGGATGACGTTGCGTTTCGCGGCGCTCGGCAGCGGCAGTCGTGGCAATTCGGCTCTCGTCGAATACGGCTCCACGCTGTTGATGGTCGACTGCGGGCTGCCGCGCAAAATCATCGAGGAGCGTTTGCGGGCGGTAGATCGTGAGCCGCGTGACGTAACTGCGATCCTCGTCACGCATGAGCACACCGATCACTCGCATGGCGTCGCCGCGTTCGCACGCCGATACGCGACGCCGCTATGGATGACGCCAGGCACCGCGAGCGCGATCTCGGGTCTCGTCAGCGTGAACACGCTCAACCCGCATCGCGAGCTGACGATCGGCGGCATCGACGTGAAGCCGTATCCCGTGCCGCACGACGCGCGCGAGCCCTGCCAGTTCACGTTCGAAGCGGGTGGCCGCCGCCTCGGCATGCTGACAGATGCGGGGCACGTGACGCCGCACATGGTCGAGCGGCTCACGGGCTGCGACGCACTCGCACTCGAGTGCAATCACGATCTCGATTCGCTGCAGCGCGGACCGTACCCTGAGTCATTGAAGACTCGGGTGTCGTCGCGATTCGGCCATCTAAACAATGGCCAAACTAACGAGCTCCTGCAACGCCTCGACCCGACGCGTGTTCAGTGGGTCATGGGCCTGCACCTCTCCGAGCGCAACAACACTCCGGAACACGTGCGCGCCACACTCAAGACCGCGCTCGAGAAGGCGCGCTATCCACTGCATCTCGCCACGCAAGACGCACCGACGCAGTGGTTCGACCTCGACTGACCGTGTGCAGCTGCTGTGCCGGCCCGCGCCGATTCGGTAGAATGCGCGTGCCTTTCAGCCGCTTGAGCTCCAGATACCACCCATGACGATGCTGCAGTTGGCCGGTCCTCCGGCAGCGACTGCCTTCCGCCTCAAAAAGCTCCGCGCCGAGCTGCGGGCGCTGGCCCCGACGATTACTGACGTGATCGTGTACTTCGAGCACTACGTGTCGCTCGCGCAACCGCTGAACGCGGCGCAGGAGCGCGTGCTGGGTGCGTTGCTCGATTACGGGGACGGAGCGGTGACGCCAACCGGTGGGCGCCAGCGTATCTATGTGGTGCCGCGCCTCGGCACCATCTCGCCGTGGGCTTCGAAAGCCACGGACATCGCGCGGCTCTGCTCGCTGCCGGTGCGTCGCGTGGAGCGCGGCCGCGTGTACGAGCTCGCCGTTGGCGCAGCGCTCGCGGCGGCGGAGCAGAAACGAATTGCGCCGCTGCTGCACGACCGCATGACCGAGACGCTGCTGGCGGAGCCGCCGACGCGCGCCACGCTATTCGCCGATCATGAGCCTCGACGGGTTCGCAGCGTCAACGTGCTCGGCGGCGGTCGCGCGGCGCTCGAACGGGCGAACGGCGAGCTTGGTCTAGCGCTCTCGAGCGATGAGATCGAATATCTCGCGGCACAGTTCACCGTCTTGGCGCGCAACCCCACCGACGTCGAGCTCATGATGTTCGCGCAGGCAAACTCTGAGCATTGCCGGCACAAAATCTTCAACGCCGATTGGCTGATCGACGGCAAGGCTGCGCCGAAGAGCTTGTTTGCGATGATCCGCAACACCCATGCGCGCGCACCGGGTGGCGTGCTGTCGGCGTACTCGGACAATTCGGCCGTCGTCGCGGGCGCGGACAGCCGCTGGTTCTGGCCGGATCCTTCCACCGGCGTGTACGGTTATCACGCCGAGCCCGTGCATCTCGTGATGAAGGTCGAGACGCACAACCATCCGACCGCCATCTCGCCGTTCCCCGGCGCGTCTACCGGGTCCGGTGGTGAGATTCGCGATGAAGGTGCGACGGGCCGCGGCGCGAAGCCGAAGGCGGGCCTCGTCGGCTTCACGGTCTCGCATCTCGACGTACCGGGGTGGCGCCAGCCGTGGGAGCGGGCGCTGCCGGGCAAGCCCGATCGCATCGCATCGCCGCTCTCGATCATGCTCGACGGGCCGATCGGTGCTGCGAGCTTCAACAACGAATTCGGCCGGCCGAATCTCGCGGGCTACTTCCGCACCAGCTTGATCGAGGCCGGTGGTGTGTGGCGGGGCTATCACAAACCGATCATGATCGCCGGCGGTCTCGGCAACATCCGCGCGCCCAACGTCGCGAAGGGCAAGCCGGGCCCCGGTGCGAAGCTCATCGTGCTCGGCGGGCCGGCCATGCTGATCGGTCTGGGCGGTGGGGCCGCTTCCTCGCAGGGCAGCGGCGCGGGCGAAGCGGAGCTCGACTTCGCGTCGGTGCAGCGCGGCAATCCCGAGATGCAACGACGCGCGCAGGAAGTCATCGACGCGTGCTGGGCGCTCGGCGACGAAAATCCAATCGGGGCCATTCACGACATCGGCGCCGGCGGGCTCTCGAACGCCGTACCCGAGATCGTAGACCACAGCGATTGTGGCGCAGTGATCGACCTGCGCGCGATTCCGAACGACGAGCCCGGCATGAGCCCGATGGAGCTCTGGTGCAACGAATCGCAAGAGCGTTACATGCTGACGATCGATGCGGCGGATGTGCCGCGGTTCGTCGCGATCTGCGAGCGCGAACGCTGCCCGTATGCCGTGCTCGGTGAGCTCACCGCGAAGAAAGACTTGATCGTGCGTGACTCGGCCCTCGGCAACGAGCCCGTAGCCATGCCAATGGAAGTGCTGTTCGGCAAGCCGCCGAAGATGACGCGCAAAGCCACGCGTGCGGAGTTCACCGCGCCCATATGGCGGCGCGAGCAGCTGCGGCTGGATGCCGCCGTCGAACGCGTGCTCGCGTTCCCGGCCGTGGCCGACAAGAGCTTTCTCATTCATATAGGCGACCGCACGGTCGGCGGCCTGGTCGCACGCGATCAGCTGGTCGGTCCGTGGCAGGTGCCGGTCAGCGACGCGGCCGTCACCGCGTCGGCGTACGAGGGTTACACGGGCGAGGCGTTTGCGATGGGCGAGCGAACGCCGGTCGCGATCCACGACGGCCCGGCCTCTGCGCGGCTTGCAGTAGCAGAGTCGGTGCTGAACATAGCGGCGGCCGATGTCGCGGCCCTCGGCGACATTCGGTTGTCGGCGAACTGGATGGCGGCGGCCGGCCACGCGAATGACGATTACGCGTTGTATGCGATGGTCCGCGCCGTAGGCGAGGAGCTGTGCCCCGCGCTCGGCATTGCCGTACCGGTCGGCAAGGACTCGCTGTCGATGCGCACGGTATGGAACGAAGGCGGCAAGGAGCGCGCCGTGACGGCGCCGGTGTCGCTGATCGTGTCGGCGTTCGCTCCGGTGCGCGACATCCGCCGCACGCTTACGCCTGAGCTAAAACCCGAGTCGGGGTCCGCGCTCGTGCTGATTGATCTTGCGAATGGGGCGCAGCGTCTCGGCGGCTCGTGTTTGGCGCAGGCCTATGGTCAGTACGGAGGCGCGCCACCGGACCTCGACGATCCGCAGCGCCTGATCGCGTTCTTCGCAGCACAACGCGAGCTGCGCGAAGCTGGATTGCTGCTCGCGTACCACGACCGCTCCGACGGCGGTGTGTTCGCGACCTTGGTCGAGATGGCTTTCGCCGCACACGGGGGCCTCGACATCGAGCTGCCCGCCGCTGCGACCGATGCCGTCGCTTATTTGTTCGCCGAGGAGCTCGGTGTCGTCGTGCAGGTGCGCGACGCCGACTTGCCTGCGGTGCAGCGCGTGCTGGCCGCGCACGATCTTTCTCACACGGTGGTGGCGCGCGTGGCTGCGCATGACGACGTGGTCGTGCGCCGCTCGGGCGCGGACCTCTTTCGCGCGTCGCGCGTCGACTTGCAGCGTCAGTGGTCGCAGCTCACGTATCGGATGCAAGCACTGCGCGACGATCCCGACTGCGCACGCGAAGCGTATGAGAGCGCGCTCGATCCCGCCGATCCAGGGCTGAATGCGAAGCTCACGTTCGCGCTGCCGAGCGAGCATCGCGCGGGCGCGCGCGGCGCACGGCCGAAGGTGGCGGTGCTGCGTGAGCAGGGTGTGAACGGCCAGCGCGAGATGGCGGCTACGCTCGATCGAGCGGGGTTCGAAGCCCACGACGTACATATGAGCGATCTGCTCAGTGGTAGCAAGAACCTCGACGAGTATCGCGGCGTGATTGCGTGCGGCGGATTCTCGTACGGCGATGTGCTGGGCGCGGGCGAGGGCTGGGCCAAGACGATTCTGTATCACGACGGCGTGCGACGGATGTTCACGGAGTTCTTCGCGCGACCTGACGCGTTCGGACTCGGTGTGTGCAACGGCTGCCAGATGCTGGCCGCGCTGCGCGAGCTGATTCCGGGCACTGAGAACTGGCCGAAGTTCCTGCGCAATCGTTCGGATCAGTTCGAGGCGCGGTTGTCGCTCGTCGAAGTCGTCGAGAGCCCGTCCGTGCTGTTGAAGGGCATGGCGGGTTCGCGGATCCCGATTGTGACGGCGCATGGCGAAGGCCGCGCGGCGTTCGCGTCGGACGAGGCGCTTGCACGCTGCGATGCGTCGCTGACGTCGCTGCGTTTCGTGACGAACCGCGGCGACGTGGCAGAGCGCTACCCGGCGAACCCCAACGGCTCGCCGCGTGGCATCGCTGGTCTTTGTAATGCCGACGGCCGCATCACGATCACGATGCCGCACCCCGAGCGCGTATTCCGCACGACGCAGCTTTCCTGGCACCCGGCGGAGTGGGGCGAGTGCTCGCCGTGGCAGCAGCTCTTCGACAACGCTCGAACCTGGGTGGGTTGAGAGTCGCGCGCGGCCGGCCTCTAGGAGCACGCCGCGTCACGTCTGTCGGTAAGCGGCGACACACTAAATCGCGGGCAGCGCAGCGTTTGGCCGTTTGCAAGCCATGAAACTGTAGGCAACCGCCGACAAACGCGTCGGCGTTCCCCTGCTTGCGCGCAGCATGAAGCCAGTAATGGCGCGGCCTCCGCCCGTCGTCGTGCGCGTGGCACGGAACGTGCTCCCTTTCGCGGAGTTGGCCAACCGGCCGAAGAGTTGAGACCTGGCTCATAGACCCATGGCGGGACAAGCCCATAAGGTGGCGGCGGCGCGTGAGAAATATGTCTCCACTGGCGTGGCGTTACGGTTGCGGCGGGGAACGCCGCGCCGAGAGCTGACGTGCTGGAAGCGAAGGACTGCGTAGATGACACGACCGCATGCAGCAATTCGGAGCCGACTCGCGCTCGTGGCGTTGCTTGCCGTGGCGACTTCCGTTTCGGCGGCGACAAAACTGAAAGGTTCCGAGGCTCCCGACTTCGTGCTGCGCAGCCTGGCCGGCCAGAACATGCGGCTGTCGGAGTTTCGCGGCCAGATCGTCATGCTGACGTTCTGGGCTACGTGGTGCGGCGACTGCCGCGCGCAACTCGAGCAGCTCGGTGAGATGCACACACGTTATCAAGATGCCGGTGTCGAGTTGCTCGCCGTGAGCCTCGATCAGAACCGCAAGCAAGCCGAGGACATGATCGCGCGAGTCAAAGCGCGCTACCCCGTGCTGCATGACCAGTCCGGTGATGTCGGCAAGCTGTACGACGTGAGTCGCATGCCCGTCATGGTGCTGATCGATCGTGGCGGCGTGGTGAGAGAAGTCTTCGAAGGGTTTCGTCGCGGCAACGAGGACCAGTACCTCGAGCGGGTGCAGGCGTTGTTACGCGAGTGAGCCGTTGCCTACCGGCACGGTCAAGTTCAGCTAAGCGGTTTGGAGCTAAAGATGGCAGCAAGGTTGATCGCGTCGGTGTCGCTGGTGGTGAGCGGGCTCGTGCTCGGCTCCTCGGCAATGGCACAGAAAGACGAACCAAACGGAGTCGAGCAAGTCGCGGCCGCGACGCCCGAGTTCTCGCCGCGCGAGGACAAGAGCGCACAGGATCGTGCCGAGTTCCGCACTCTCGACGAGGATGTTCAGGGTCTCAAGAAGCAGGTGCTGGATCTGAACCGCGATCTGTTCCTGCTCGAGGAAGAGTTGCTGTTCCCCTCGAACACGCAGACCGCGGTGTTCGTGGCGATGGACGTTGGCGAGTTTTTTGGGCTCGACTCCGTCGAGCTGAAGATCGACAACAAATCGGTCGCGAACTATCTGTATACGGAGCGCGAGGCGTCGGCCTTGGTCAAGGGCGGCGTGCAGCGACTCTACATCGGCAACCTCAAGGCAGGCGATCACGAGCTGGTGGCCGTGTTCACGGGCGGTGGCCCGCATACGCGCGACTACCGTCGCGCGACGTCCGTCACATTCGAGAAGGGTATCGGGCCGAAATACATCGAGCTCACGATCTCCGACAAGGCGACCAAGCTACAGCCGGAGTTCGTCGTCAAGGAGTGGGAGTAGTCGGTGACGACGCGTCTCCTCACACTCGCGACTGCGTTCGCGATCGTGCTCGTCGGCGGAAGTGTCGGCGCGCGCGAGACCGTGCATGGCAGCATCGTCGTGCAGGACCTTGCCTACGGCGAGGTACTGTTCAAGTACTTTCAGGATGACTACTTCTCCGCGTTGACGCGTCTCTTGGCTGCCGAAGAACGTGGCGAGCTCAAACACCACGAAGCCGACGAGCAGCTGATGGCGGGTGCGTTGTACCTGTCGTACGGCCAACACCAGCTCGCGGGCCAAATCTTCGAGCGCGTGCTCGAGCAGTCGGTCGACCCCGCTATCCATGATCGTGCTTGGTTCTTCCTGGCGAAGATCTGGGAGCAGCGCGGCTATCTCGATCAGGCGGAAGCGGCGCTCGCACGTATCGGCGACTCGCTGCCCGAGGATCTTCAGCCGCAACGCTACATGCTGCATGCCCAGGTCCTGATGGATCAGGGGAACTTCGCCGAGGCGCTCACGGTGCTCCAGGAGTGGAAGCGACCCGGAGACGAGTGGGTCGGGTACGCGAAGTACAACATCGGTGTCGCGCTCGTGCGGCTCGGTCAGGTCGAAGCCGGCGCCGCCGTGCTCGACGACGTCGGTCAGATCGAGCCCGACAGTCCGGCGCTCGAAGCGCTGCGCGACAAGGCCAACGTGGCGCTCGGTTACGCGTGGTTGCAAGCTCAGCGGCCGGTCGAAGCGAAACCGTCGCTGCAGCGCGTGCGGCTCACCGGGCCGTTCTCGAACAAAGCGTTGCTCGGCGTCGGCTGGGCCGATGCCGAGAAGACAGACTACCGCGGTGCGCTCGCGCCGTGGCTCGAGCTGCGCAGCCGCAACATGTTGGACTCGGCCGTGCAGGAGTCGCTGCTCGCGGTGCCGTACGCGTTCGCCAAGCTCGGCGCGGACAAGCAAGCGGCCGATCACTACAACGACGCGATCGCCGCGTTCACGACCGAGATCGGGCACCTGACGCAAGCCATCGATAGCATCGAGGGTGGCAAGCTGATCACTGATTTGCTCGGCGAGCATACCGATGCGACCAGCATCGAGTCTGGCTGGTACTGGCGGCTCGACCGTGTTCCGGACACCATCGAGAGCCGCTATCTATATGAGCTGCTCGCGAGCAACAACTTCCAGGAAGGGTTGAAGAACTACCGCGACCTGCTGCAGATGAATCGCAACCTGGCGCACTGGACCGAGAGTCTCGGTGCGTTCGATGACATCCTCGAAACGCGTGAGCGCGCGTATCAGCAGCGCCGGCCGAACATCGATGCGAGTCTCGCGAGCGTGGATCTCGACGCCATGGCGGCGCATCGCGTGGAGTTCGAGTCGCAGGTGCAAGCGATCGAGCGCACGGAAGACGTCGTTGCGCTCGGTACGCCGAAGGAGCAGGAAACCTGGCGGACGCTGACGGCCATGGAGCCAACGTTGGCCGCACTGCCGAACGACGACGAAAGCAACGAGCTGCGCGACAAGCAGCACTTCTTGCGCGGCCTCATGCTCTGGGATCTGCAGCGCGACTACAAGGCGCGGCTGTGGGGCGAGAAGAAGAGCCTCGGTGAACTCGACCGGCAGCTGCGCGAGGCGCAGCGCCGGCATACGCAGGTTTCAAGTGCCCGCGACGACTGGCCCGAGAAGTTCACGGGCCTGACTGCGCGCATCAAAGGGCTGACGCCGCGCGTGCAGGGCTTGCAGCTGACGGCCGAGGCCGCGCTCGTACGGCAGCAGAAGTTCGTGCAGGGGCTCGCTGTGGCGGAGCTCAGAGCCCAGCGGGACCGGTTGAACACGTACCTCGTGCAGGCGCGTTTCTCGCTGGCAACGTTGTACGATCGCGCGGCCGCGCAGCCGACGCCCCCAAAGACGGTCGATGGTGCGGTGGCTGCGGAGGGCGGGAAGTGATCAACGCTCCCGTGCTCGTATTCATTACGCTCGCCGCGATCTGGCCGTTCGGGCATCACCGCAAGCAGCAGGACGAAGCGACCGGCACGATCCAGGATATCGCCGGCCGCGAGGTGCAGATCGATACCTCCGCGTCCATCGATCGTAGCGAAGCGAAGGCGATGGAGAGCTATCGCGCGTTCCTCGATCTCTCGTCCGACGACCCCGGCCTCAAAGCGGAGGCCATGCGCCGGCTCGCAGATCTGCAACTCGACACCACCGACGTGGATCAGTTGCAGGCCAATGTCCAATCGCTCGGCGTCGTCAGCAGCACCATCGAGATGTATCAGAAGCTGCTGCAGACCTACCCGAACTATCCGAAGAATGATCTCGTGCTGTACCAGCTTTCGCGCGCGTACGAGGCCGACGGGCGCACCGACGAGTCGCTGGCGACGCTCGATCGTCTGATCGCCAAGTATCCGCGCACGACGCATATGGACGAGGCGCAGTTCCGTCGCGGTGAGACGCTGTTCGTGATGAAGCGTTATCGCGACGCAGAGCGTGCATACGCTCATGTGCTAGAGAAAGGCGCGAGCTCCACGTACTACGAGCAGGCGCTGTACAAACATGGATGGTCGCTGTTCAAGCAACAACAATACGAGGACAGCCTCGCGTCGTTCTTCGGCTTGCTCGACCGGCAGCTCGGCACAGACAACAACGCAACGGGCGATCGCGATCCCACGGTGATCTATGGCGCGATGGGCCGTGCGCAGCAGGAGTTGCTCGACGATACGTTGCGCGTGCTGTCGATCGGGTTCTCGTATCTCGAGGGTCCGAAGTCCGTGTCGCAGTACTTCAAGCGCCACGGCGCGCGGCCGTATGCATTCCTCGCGTACACGAGCTTAGGAGATCTCTACCTCGATCAGCAGCGCTACCAGGACGCCGCGGACGCGTATCACGCGTTCGTCGAACTCGACCCGTACCACGCGAAGGCTCCGCTCCTGCAGGTCGAAGTCATCGAGGCGTTCAAGAAGGGCGGGTACGCCGACTTTGTGCTCGAGGGCAAAGAGAATTTCGTCACGACCTACGGCCCCGGCAGCCCCTACTGGAAGCGCTACACGTTCGAGCAGCAACCCGAGGTGGTCGGGCACTTGAAGAGTAACGTGACGGATCTCGCCTCGTACCATCACGCCGAGGCACAAAAGACGCACGAGCAGGTGGAATACACCGCCGCCGCGCGTTGGTACCGAACCTATCTGCAGTCGTTCCCGGACGATCAGAACGCCGCGGAAACGAACTTCTTGCTTGCCGAGGTGTTGTTCGAGAGCGGCAACTTCCACGACGCAGCCGTCGAGTACGAGCGGACCGCCTATGCGTATCCGTTCCATGCGCATGGCGGCGAAGCAGGTTATGCCGCGTTACTCGCGTACACGAAGCAGGAAGAGGTGTTGAAAGGGACCGAGAAGGCCGAGTGGCATAAGAAGGGAATCGAGAGTGCGCTACGTTTCGTCGACTCGTATCCGACGCACGAACACGCCGCGAACGTTCAGACCGATGCAGCCGAGAAGTTGTACGCGCTGGGCGAATTCGGGCGGGCTCGTGACGTCGGCCGAGCGCTCGTGACGCGGACTCCGCCGGCGACTCCGGCGTTGCAGCGCACGGCGTGGACAGTCGTGGCGCATTCTGAGTTCGATCTCGCGGACTTTTCGGCGGCGGAGAAGGCTTACCAGAACCTGATCGCGTTCGTGCCGGCCGCGGACAAACAGCACGGCGAGATCGTCGAGCGCATCGCGTCGTCGGTATACAAGCAGGGCGAGCAAGCACGCACCGCCGGCCAGCTCGACGTGGCAGTTGGTCACTTCTTGCGCGTGGGCCAGGCCGCGCCGACGTCGCCAATCCGTGCGACGGCCGAGTACGACGCAGGTGCGGCCCTGATCCAGATGGGTGATTGGCAGCGCGCGACGACCGTGCTCGAAGATTTTCGCACTCGTTTTCCCAAGCACGAGCTTGCTGCCGACGTGACCGCCAAGCTGGCCGTCGCTTACGTGGAAGCCGGCAACAGCGGGCGCGCTGCGGGCGAGTTCGAGCGCATTGCGAACGGCGACGGCTCGCCGGAGGTCAAGCGCGAGGCGTTGTGGCGCTCGGCCGAGCTGTATTCGAAGACCGGACAAACCGCAGCTGCGGCAACCGCATACGGCAAGTTCGTGGAGCGATATCCGCATCCGGTAGTCGAAGCGGTTGAAGCTCGGCAGAAGTTGCTCGAGATCGCGATGAAGACCAACAACGAAGCCGAGCGCCAGCGCTGGCTACACGAGCTCGTGACGGCAGATGCCGGCGCGGGCGGGGAGCGCACGGACCGGACGAAGTATCTTGCCGCGAAGTCGCAACTCGAGCTTGCGACGCCGACGCGCGACGCGTTCCAAAGCGCGAAGCTCGTCATTCCGCTCGACAAAAGCTTGAAGACGAAGAAGACGCGAATGGAAGCCGCGCTTGCCGCTTACGGCAAAGCCGCCGAGTACGGAGTCGCAGAGGTTACGACGGCTGCGAACTACGAGCTCGCCGAGCTGTACCACACGTTGAGCAAGGACCTGTATTCGTCCGAGCGGCCGCGTGAGCTGAACAAGGACGAGCTCGAGCAGTACAACATCCTGCTCGAAGAGCAGGCATTCCCATTCGAGGAACAGGCCATCAAGTTGCACGAGACGAACGCCGCGCGCACGGCGGAGGGTCTGTACGACCAGTCGGTGCAGAAGAGCTTGAAGGCGCTGGTCGAGCTGATGCCGGGCCGTTACGCGAAAGCCGAGCTAGGAGAGAGCCTTGTCGAAGCCATTCGCTAGCACCCTGATTGCGTCGAGACTGGCGAACTGCGGTCTCGCTGCAGTGTGTTCGGTAGTGCTCGCTGCGTGCGGCGCGTCGACCCCGAAACAAGCCGGGGTTGAGAGGCCGACGCCAGTGATTGCGCAGCCCGCTGCCCCGACACAGAAGGCTAAGGCGACGGAGCCTGCCGCCAAATCCGTCGCGAAGGCCGCAGCGCCCGCAGAGTCCCCGCGCAAGAAGGATCGCCGTGGCTCTGCCGAGCCGGATACCGCTGCCGACGCCGTGCCCGAAGCCGCGACCGCGGGGTACGGACGTGCGCTCACCGCGATGCGCGCCGAGAGCTGGCTCCAGGCAGAGCTCGAGCTCGAGCAAGTGACGAAGGAATTTCCGGCGTACGCCGGCCCCTTCGTGAACCTCGCGCTCGTGTATCTGAAGGACAAGCGCCTCGATGACGCACGCACGGCGCTCGACCGCGCGCTCACGATCGAGCCAGGCCACGCTGCGGCGAACACTCAGCTCGGCATCTTGCTGCGCGAGCAGGGCAAGTTTCACGAAGCGGAGCAGGCGTATCGAAAGGCCCTTGCGACGGATCCGAATCACGCGCTCGCGCACTACAACTTGGGCGTTTTGCTCGACGTGTATTTGCGCAAGCCTGCAGACGCGGCTGAACAATACGAGCTGTATCAGGCGTCGCTCGCAGCGCCGGACGAAAAAGTCGGCCGCTGGATTGTGGACTTGCGCCGGCGCGCGGGTAACGGCAACGACGCCGCCCGAGTCGCGAAAGGGGATGCACCATGAGAACGCTTTTGACGCTCGCGCTGTTAGCCGTATCGATGACGGCTCTCGCGCAGTCGACGAGCCCGCCGGCCAACGCTGCCGCTGAGAAACCGTCACGCTCGCGTAACGCTTCGCCGAACCCCGCCGACCTCGAGCCGGCTGTCGACGTGGGCGGTCCACGTGTGGCCTTGGCCACTCCGCCGGTTGCGCCGGCAGCTCCGGTCGCCCCGAAGGCCGCTCCACCCCTTGCACCGAAAGCGGTCACCCCCGCCGCCCCGGCCACGGCAGCGGCTGCGCAGGGCGCGAACCGGCGCGTCGTAGACCGTTTGGATCTGGGAACCACGTCAATAACGGGCAACGCGGAATTGCCTAAGGTGCTGTACATCGTGCCGTGGAAGAAATCGGATCTCGGCGATTTGGTAGGCCGCCCGGTGAATACGCTGCTCGACGAAGTGCTAGCACCGGTCGATCCCGCCGTTTTCCAGCGGCATCTTAGTTACTACGACTCCCTGTATGGGGAGCCCAAGAAAGAGGAGTGAGAGATGGAGGTCTATAACGTCGTCGTCGGATTCTTCAAGAACGGCGGGGTATTCATGATCCCCATCGTTTTGATTCTTGCCGTCGGCGCAGCTATCGCACTCGAGCGCTGGGTTTTCTTGACCGTCACGACGGCCAGGAACAAAGCGCTTTGGAACACCGTCACGCCCTTCTTGAAGGCCGGCAACTTCGCTGGCGCGATGCAAGTCACGAGCAAGTCGGAGGCTGTGATCGGTCAGATCATGACCTACGGCTTGAACCGCGTGCGCTCCGCTCGGCGGCGTGAAGACATCGAGCAGGCGATGGAAGAAAGCCTGATGGAAGTGTTGCCGCGGCTCGAGAAGCGCACGCACTACCTCGCGACGTTCGCCAACATGGCGACGTTGATGGGCCTGCTGGGCACGATCATCGGCCTGATCCACGCATTCACTGCGGTATCGAACGCGAACCCGGCCGAGAAAGCCGAGTTGCTGTCGGCCAGTATCTCGATCGGCATGAACTGCACGGCATTCGGCCTCATGGTCGCGATTCCGCTCGTGCTGATCCACTCGCTGCTGCAGACAAAGACGACGGAAATCGTCGACAGCCTCGAGATGGCATCGGTGAAGTTCCTGAACGCGATCACCGAGCGCGCGCAGGAAGGCAAGGCCGCGGAAGCTGCTGCGCCGGGCCAGCCGGCACCGCGCCGCGCCTAGGCTCGTACCCCCGCTGCAGGTTCGCGAGGTCGTTCGATGCAAGTCATAGGTCGTACTGCGCGCATGGCGCGGCATCACAAGCGCCACGAAAGTGCCGAGATCAACCTGACGTCGATGATCGACTTCTTGACGATCCTCGTGTTCTTTCTGCTCGTGCACGGCGGCTTCGTTCGGCTCGCGATTCTCGAGCTGAACCTGCCGACCGCGAACTCGACCCCGACGGAAGAACCGCAGCAGTTTCAGCTCGAAGTTACCGTGCGCAAGAACGGCATCGAGGTCAGCGACCGGACACAGGGCCTGCTGAACAAGTTCGAGAAGGACGGCGACAAGTATCCGTTCGATAAGTTGAGCGCGTACCTCGCCGACGTGAAGCAACAGTTCCCGCAGAAGACGGACGCAACGCTGCTGCTCGAGCAAGACATCCCGTACGACGTGCTCGTGGCGGTCATGGACCACGTACGTCTCACCGAGCGTCCGAGCACGACGAACGGCCAGCTCGTCCGCGCGGAGCTATTCCCCCAGATCTCGATCGGCGATGCGCCGGTGCTGAACTAGGACGCAACCATGAGATTCATGGGCAGAGCCGTGCGCATGGCGCGGCACCACAAACGCCACAAGGGCGAGGGCGGCATCAACCTCGTGTCGATGATCGACATGTTGACCGTGCTCGTGTTCTTCCTGCTCGTGTACTCGACCGAGCAAGTCGAGGTACTGCCGAGCTCGAAGGACGTGAAGCTGCCGGAGTCGATCGCCGAGGAACACAGCCGACCGGCCGCCGTCGTGATCATCACGGCGCGTGAGATCATGATGGAAGGTCACAGCCTTGGCGCCGTCGCCGATATCCTGGCGAGCAAAGAGCTCATCATCCCGCAGCTGAAGGAAGCTCTTCAGACGCAAACCGCGCGCGTGTTGAGTGAGGCGCCGCGGTCGGAAGAAGAGAAGATCAAGAGCCGCGAAGTGATTATCATGGCCGACAGAGCAATTCCGTATCAGCTGCTGAAGCGCGTCATGGCGACGTCGACAGCGGCGGATTATGGTCAATTGTCGCTGGCAGTGCTGCAGAAAGCTTCGGACGCACGGCTCGCGACCGTGGCCGAGAACTAGGAAACGTCATGGCTAACGCTGCGGTCATCCTCTATCGAATTTACGAGCTGCCGTGGTCGACGGGCTTCGACGACGACCGCAAGTTCAAGCAGCTCGCGCGCGGTTCGCTCGTAGCCGCCGTCGTGTTTGCTTTGCTGTTCTGGGTCCTCCCGCAGCCGAAGATCGATCCGAAGGACGTGGTCGAAGTACCCAAGATTCTGGTCCGCCTCGTGCTCGAGCAGAAGCAGCAGCCGCCTCCGCCGCCCGTCGTGCGCGAGGAGCCGAAGCCGGAAAAGCCGGTCGAGCAAAAGAAAATCGAGGAACCGAAGCCTAAACCCGAGCCGGTTGTGAAACCGGAGCCGAAGCCGGTCGACATAGCGCAACAGGCGCGTGACCGTGCAAAGGTCGCCGGCCTATTGCCGTTGACGAACGCGCTGCAATCTCTACGCGACAGCAAGATCAACGAGCACCTCGACAAGACCAACGTCGGCGTCGTGAACAGCAACGCGCCGTTTACCGAACGCTCGTTGATTACTTCGAAAGTAGGCACCGCAAGCGGTGGCATCAACACCGCCGCACTGAGCCGCAATACGGGCGGCTCCGGCATCGGCACACGCAACACGACGCAGGTCGAGAGCCCGGTGGAAGCCGTCGGAATGGCCGGCGGCGCCGCACAGCGCAGCGGCGAGAGCGGCAAGCCGTCGCGTAGTCGCGAAGAGGTGGAACGCGTCTTCGACACGAACAAGGGCCGCATCTTCACGCTCTACAACAGGGCCTTGCGCGAGAATCCCGCACTGCAGGGCAAGGTGGTGCTGAAGCTCACCATCAAGGCGGATGGCCATGTGGAAAACTGCGAGGTCGTCTCGTCGGAGCTCAACGATCCCGAGCTCTTGAAAGGCCTCGTGCAGCGCGTGCTGCTGTTCCAGTTCGAGCCCAAGGACGTCGAGACGATCACGACGACCAAGCCGATCGATTTCTTCCCGGCCTAGCGGCTGCCAACTTCTCCGGGGCCCCGTTATAGTGGGCGAGCCTGGGACTCTCCGCGCCTCACTGGCTAGCGTGCGAACCCCGGCACCAAGGGGAAGCACATGCAAAGTTCTGGCGCGAGCGGCGCGACACTCAACCTCACGGAGATCATGGACAACTGCCGGATCGGTTCGTTGCAGATCCGTGTGTTCGTACTGTGTCTCGGGTCGTTGATCATGGACGGCTTCGACGTCCAAGCGATGGGTTACGTGGCGCCGGCGATGTTCGCGGAGTGGAACGTGCCGCCGCCGACGCTGGGACCGCTGCTCTCGATCGGCCACCTCGGCGTCATGATCGGCGCGCTCGTGTTCAGCATGGTTGCGGACAAGGTAGGCCGGCGCCCGGTGCTGATCTATGCGACGCTGTTCTTCGCCGTCATGACCATCGCAACGGCATTCGCCGAGAACGTGCAGCAGATGTTGTGGCTGCGGCTAATCGCGGGGCTGGGATTGGGCTCCATCATCCCGAACGCAACTGCGCTCGTGGGTGAATTCAGCCCGAAGCGCACGCGCGTCGCGTGGATCATGTACATCACGATGGGCTTCACGCTCGGTGCCGCGATCGGCGGATTCGTAGCGAATGCTTTGATTCCGGCGTTCGGCTGGCGCTCGGTGTTCGTGTTCGGCGGCATAGTGCCGTTGATCGTGGCGATGGGCATGTTTCTCGGTCTTCCCGAGTCGCTGCAGTTTCTCGCCGTGCGCAAGCGGAAATCCGACCAGCTCGTGAGGTGGCTCAGGCAGATCGATCCGACGCTCAAGATCGACGCCGCTACCCAGTTCGTTGCGAGTGAGACGAGCAAGCGTGGTGTGCCGTTCTGGCACCTGTTCCGCGAGGGCCGCGCGTTCGTCACGACACTGCTGTGGATCGTGAACTTCACGAACATCCTCGTCTTGTACTCACTATCCGGTTGGCTGCCGACGATCTTCCAGCGATTCATGGGTTACGACCCGAGCACCGCGACGCTGCTTGCCACGACGGTGCAGGTCGGTGGCACGGCGGGTGCGTTCGGACTCGCATGGTTGATCGTGCGCGCCGGATTCATTCCCATACTGACGCTGACGTTCGCCATCGCAACCGTTAGCGTGGCTATGATCGGTCAGCCGGGGTTGACATTGCCGGTGCTGTACGCAGTCGTGTTCATCGCGGGCTGGTGCGTGGTCGGTGGTCAGCCGGGTTTGAATGCATTGTCGGCCAGCTATTACCCGACGTACTTGCGCTCGACCGGTGTTGGCGCCGGGCTCGGCATTGGGCGGCTCGGTGCGATCTTGGGCCCGTCGCTCGCCGCGATACTTGTCGCGCGGGCGTGGAGCCCGCAGCAGCTGCTCTGGGCAGCAGCCGTACCAGCGCTGGTGTCAACGCTCGTAGCCCTCACGCTGTGGGTTACGATCGGGCCGGCGGTAAAGCCGTCGGGCGGTGAAGCGGAAGCGTTGCCGCTGGCACACTGAGGAGCTTGGTCCCAGTATGACGGTGGAAATCCTGGTCGAGCTCGAGGACTTTGCGCTCGAGCTCGCGCACACCGCGGGCGGCATCGCACGAGCGCATTTTCGCCAGCCGATCACTGTCGAGAACAAAGGCGGCTCCGCGTTCGATCCCGTCACGAACGCAGACCGCGCGATCGAGCGCGTGCTGCGGGCCGCGATAGTCGACCGCTACCCCGACCACGGCATCATCGCGGAAGAGGAAGGCGAACGTCCGGCGCGCGGTGAATATACGTGGTACATCGATCCGATCGACGGCACGCGAGCGTTCATGACTGGCTCGCCGCTATGGGGCACGTTGATCGGTCTCACGCGCGGCGTGCAGCCGCTGTTTGGAGTGCTCGTGCAGCCCGTGCTCGAGGAAGTTTTTTTCGGAGCGCCGAGCGGCAGCTGGCTCATCAAGGCCGATCAGCGTGCGCGCTTGCGTCACCGCGCCTGCACGGTACTCGACCAGGCTGTCCTCGCGTGCACGCATCCCGATATGTTTGTGGGCTCGCGGGCGACGGCGTTCAACGCCCTCGCGAAGCGTTGCCTTCTGTACCGCTTCGGCGGGGATTGCTACAACTATGCGATGCTCGCGGCTGGCTTCCTCGATCTCGTCGTCGAAGACAATCTGAAGCCCTTCGATATCGTGCCTCTCTTGCCGATCCTCGAGGGAGCGGGGTGTGTGGTGACCGATTGGCGTGGTGAGAAGCCTCTCAAGGGCGGTCATGTCATCGCGGCGGCCACGCCGGAGCTACACGCCGCCGCGAGTGCGATCCTCCGAACAGCCGAATTGTGACTGCGCTAACGGTGCTGTGACAGGACTTCTGGCATCGTCGCTGCCAGGAGAGGCGGCACGGCGTTTTACAGAACATGGGCTACCCAGCAGATAAAGAGACTCTCACGCCGGCGGAAACGCCTGCGCCCGAGAATCGTCCTGGCCGCGTGGTGGTTGACGCCCGTGGCCGCAACGTTTGGCAGTGGGCGCGTAACGCAATCGATAGCACTTCGATCCTGCTGAAACGCCTCGAGAACAAAGACCTGGCTTTGGAGCCCACGCAAAAGGTGCCCGTCATGCGCGGCGCCAACCCGCAGGCAGCCAACAAGGCGCCCGCTACCAAGCAGGCGGCACCGACAAAACCTGGCTCAAAGCCGAGCGACGGCCGTGCGGTCCAAAAGGGTGCAAAACACGGCGATCCGACGCGCCGCCCACCGCGCGGCGGAACCGGCGGCGGGTTCGATCCCTACAACTCCCGCTGACGGCCGGGCGCGGCCGCAGGCGTCTGCTATAGTCCCGGCGCCCTGATTCCACGGGCGTCGTTCCTGCGCAATCCCGATGGTCAAACTCGTCGTCACTGACAGGGACGGACGTGAAGTCGTGGTCGATGCGCGCGCGGGACTTTCGATCATGGAAAATATTCGCACGCTCCCGCGCAGCGTCGAGGCCATCTGCGGCGGAATGTGTGCCTGCGCCACCTGTCACGTGCACGTCGATCCCGGCTCAGTGGGCACACTGGCTCCCCGCAGCTACGAGGAGCAACAAATGCTCCAAGATCAGCCGTCGTTCGACCCCGCTAGGTCGCGGCTCGCGTGCCAAATCGTCGTGCGCGAAGCGCTCGACGGCCTACGTCTGACGGTGGCTCCGGACCCGAGCTAACGTCCGCAGATGTCGGCGAATCGTGACGCGCGTCTCGCGCTGCTCCATCGCGGTGCAAATGACGCACCACGCCAGTGCACAAAGGCCCTAAGGGGGACCCCCTTCCAGAGCCTAACTCCTTGTTTCTAAAAGTCGCTGGACGCTGGCACGGATGCTGCAAAGTTGCCGCCGTTCGAAACCAATATCTGCGCAAGGAGATTAGCGCTCTATGAAGACGAAAACATTGATTCCGGTTCTTGTGCTCTCGGCTGCGGCGATGGTGCCGGCGACCTCCATGGCGGGAACGACTACCGCGAACATCGGCTGGTCGAGCGACTACATCTTCCGCGGCATCTTCCAGAACAGCTCGTCCGCCTATGCCGGCGTCGACTACAGCACCGACAGCGGCTTCTACGTTGGTAACTGGGACGCGGACGTCGGTCTGGGCCTCGAGAACGACTTGTACTTCGGCTACTCGGCCGGCGACAAGGTCAAGTGGAAGGTCGGCTACACGGGCTACTTCTACAGCGACGATTTCGATGATACGTACAACGAGCTCAACCTCGGGCTGTACTACGGCATCTTCTCGCTCGACGTTGCGGTAGGTAAGTGGGACGGCTTCGGTAACAAGCAGGATTACACCTTCACGTCGATCACGATCCAGCCGGAAAAAGGCCCTTACTACAAGCTCGGCGGCTTCAGCCAGGACTTCAGCGGCAGCTATTTCGAGCTCGGCTACACGACGCACTTGAAGGACCTGGATGTCGACCTGAACATCGCCTGGGACCATAGCACCGACCTGAACGTCACCGGCAATGGCGTCGGCCAAGACAACGCGCTCGTCTTCGGCATCAAGAAGACCTTCGCGCTCGGTGCCAAGAAGTAACAAGACCATGAACACAACACTGAGGTTATTGCGATGAAGCTCATCACGGCGGTCATCAAGCCGTTCAAGCTCGAAGACGTGCGCCAGGCTCTCGCCGAGGCGGGCGTCCAGGGGTTGACGGTGACGGAGGTCAAGGGGTTCGGCAGGCAGAAGGGCCACACGGAGCTCTACCGCGGCGCCGAATACACCGTGGACTTCGTACCCAAGACCAAGATCGAGGCGGCCGTGCCTGACTCGCTGTTGGATCAGGCTGTGGAAGCCATCATCAGCGCCGCAGGCACAGGTTCAATCGGCGACGGAAAGGTGTTCGTCTTCGATCTCGTCCACGCGGTGCGCATCCGCACGGGCGAGACCGGTGACGCCGCGCTTTAACTCTGGAGGACAAAAATGAAGATCTCGATTTTTAAGCCGCTCAGCCTGTTGGTGGGCTTGGTCGCGATGCTGGGGCCGATGCTGGCCTTCGCTGACGATCCGGTCCCCAACAAAGGCGATACGGCGTGGATGCTGACGTCGACGGCCCTCGTGCTGCTGATGTCGGTGCCGGCACTCGGACTGTTCTACGGCGGTCTCGTCCGCAGCAAGAACATGCTGTCTGTGCTTATGCAGGTGTTCGTCGGGTTCTCGCTGATCACCGTGCTGTGGTGCGTGTACGGTTACTCGTTCGCGTTCACGGCCGGCAACCCGTTCTTCGGGGGCACCGACAGACTGTTCCTCAACGGAGTCTTCGATGCCGCGACGGGTGCGTTCGCGCTCGGTGCAACGTTCAGCAAAGCGACACCGATGTACGAAATCGTGTTCGTGGCGTTCCAGGCCACGTTCGCGGCTATCACGTGCTGCCTGATCCTGGGATCGATCGTCGAGCGCATCAAATTCTCGGCGGTGCTCGTGTTCCTGGTCATCTGGTTCACGTTCTCGTACATCCCCGTGGCGCACATGGTGTGGTTCTGGGCGGGTCCTGACGCGTATACGGACGCGGCTTCGGCTGACGCGAATAACGCAATGGCAGGTTACCTCTGGCAGCTGGGCGCGCTCGACTTCGCGGGCGGCACTGTCGTGCACATCAACGCGGGTGTAGCAGGTCTCGTCGGCGCGTTCATCCTTGGCAAGCGTGTGGGTCTCGGCAAGGAAAGCATGCCGCCACACAGCCTCGTCATGACGATGATCGGCGCCTCGCTACTGTGGTTCGGTTGGTTCGGGTTCAATGCGGGTTCGGCTCTCGAGGCCAACGGCTCGGCGTCCCTCGCATTCATGAACACGTACCTCGCCACTGCTTGCGCGGTGCTGACGTGGTCGCTCGCCGAGTGGGTCTTCAAAGGGAAGCCTTCCATGCTCGGCGCCGCTTCTGGCGCAGTTGCGGGACTGGTCGCGATCACTCCGGCTGCGGGCAACGTCGGTATCCCCGGCGCGTTCGTGATCGGCCTTCTGGTCGGCCCGCTCTGCCTCTGGGGCTGCACCGGCTTGAAGAAGTTGATCGGTGCCGACGACTCACTCGACGTGTTCGGCGTGCATGCCTTGGGCGGTATCTTCGGCGCCTTGGCTACGGGCATCTTCAACTCGCCGGATCTCGGCGGTCCGGGTCTCGTGACGGACTGGACGATGAACCCGCCGACAGTCGGCTACCCTGGCATCGGCGCTCAGCTGTGGATACAGGCGCAGGCCGTGGGAATCGTGTTCGTCTGGACCGCGGTCGTGGCGTTCATTGCCTTCTACATCGTCAAGCTCACGATTGGGCTTCGCGTGCCGGAAGAGCAGGAGCGTGAAGGTCTCGACATCAGTTCGCACGGTGAGCGTGCTTACACGAACTGATCAGTTAGCGTTTTCTTCCTTACGCATGGTTTGGCCGGCAACCGCAAGGTTGCCGGCCTTTTCTTTTGTCAGAGGCGCTGGCCGCCGTCGATCTCGAGCACGCGGCCGTTGTAGTAGTCGTTCTCGAGGATGAACGCTGCGGCTGCGGCAATCTCGCTCGGCTCGCCGAGACGGTGCACGGGAATGCCGGCAGCCATCTTCGCGAGCAGCTCAGGCTTCATGCTCGCCACCATCTCCGTCTTGATGAAGCCGGGTGCGATTGCATTCACGCGGATGCCGTAGCGCGCGAGCTCCTTGGCCCACACGACGGTCAGTGCGGCCACACCGGCTTTCGCGGCCGAGTAGTTGCTCTGCCCGAAATTGCCGGCACGCGACAGGCTCGAGATATTCACGATGCATCCGCCCAGCCCAAGCCGGATCATGCGGTCCGCGGCTTCGCGGCCGCACAGGAAAACGCCGGTCAGGTTCACGTCGATGACGGCCTGCCACTGGGCGAGCGAAAGCTTATCGACGACCGTACCGTCCTTGACCTTGACGAGCAGCCCATCCCGCAGGATGCCCGCGTTCGCGATCACGGCATCGAGCCGGCCGAAGTCGGCCACGACACGGTCGAACGCGCGTATCACGTCGGCTTCGACGGCGACGCTGGCTGTGTAGGTCGCGGCGCGCACGCCAAGCCGCTCGCAGGTGCCGCGCACCGCATCTAGACCGGCGGTGTCGAGGTCGATGAGAGCCAGATTCGCGCCCCGTGACGCGAGCCCTTCGGCCATTGCGGCGCCGAGGCCGCGGCCCGCGCCAGTGATCAAGATCGTCTTGCCTTGGAGCTGCATGCGGATCTCCTTTGCGTCGTTCCTTTCGATGGTACCGATGCGGCCCTGCGCAGGCCAGAAAGCGAGTCGCCCGGCGGCAAACTGCGGTATGCTCGCCCGCCGAGTGAGAAAGCGCATGGCCGCAGACCTGAAGCCGATGTCGATCTCGAAGTACTTCGACCGCGTCGCGATCACGCTGTCGACGATCTGCATCGTGCACTGCTTGGCGATCCCCGTCGTCGTCGCCGCGCTTCCGGTGGTGGCCCTGACGTGGGGTTTGGACGATGCGCACTTTCACACGCTGATGTTGTGGTTCGTGGTGCCGACCAGCGTTCTCGGCTTCGCATTCGGCTATCACGCTCACCGCGGTGCGACGATCGTGCTGCTTGGCGCCATTGCGATCGCGGTGTTGGCGTTCGTTGCGTTACGGGCGCATGGCGTCTGGACGCTCGGTGAGGAGACTGCGGTCAATGTCGCGGCGAGCATTCTGCTTGCAGTAGCGCACTGGCGGAACTTCCGCGCGGTGCGGCGCGCCCACAACCACCATTTCTAGCCTCGCGCGATCTGCGCGGAACGAATAACGCGGCCCGACTCGAGCCCGAGCTCGTGCGTGAAATGCTCGCAATGCGCCGTCAGATGCGACGTGCACACGAGCTGCGTGCCCTCGGCGATCACCGCTGAGAGCGTGCGATTCAACAGCTCGGCCATGGGCGCATCGAGTCCCTCCCATGGTTCGTCGAGCAGTAGCACGCGCGGGCGATTGACGAGCGCGCGCGCGATCAATGCTCGCCGCGCCTGTCCGTACGACAGCGTCCGCAGTGAGCGTTCGGCCAATTCCGTGAGCCCAAGCTCCACGAGCAGCTCATCGACTCGCGCGCTTTCCTCGTACGTCAGCGCGCGCGTTTGCCCAATGCTCGACTCGAAGCCCGATGCCACACACGCCCGCACCGTAGAAGGGTAGCGATACGCGGCCTGAAGCTCCGGCGACAGCCAGGCGATACCCTTGCGCAGCTCCCACACGTTGCGAGGATTGCCGAGGGCGGGCCAGTGGACCTCGCTACCGAGCGCGGGACGCAGTTGGCCGTGCAACACGCGCAGGAACGTGCTCTTGCCCGAGCCGTTGGCTCCCGTCACCAACCATTGCTGCGCAGGTTCGAGCTGCCACGAGACGTCGCGCAGCACGTGCCGCGCGCCGAGCCAGACATCCGCGTGATCCAGTGTGATGAGAGGCTCGTGCTGAGTCGCGCGCGGTGTAGGAGCGGCTTCGACTCGAGGCGAGTGGGGGGTGGGTTCCGATGCGGGCGCCGGCGGCGCGGCGCCCGTTCCAACCGATTCGGTCGTGACGAGACGGCCCCGCTCGATCGTGAGGTAGCGCGTAATCATCGGCGGCAGGTCGTGCGCGATATGCGCCGTGCACACGAGCGTGCACTCGTTCGCGACGCGCTGGAGCATCGCAGCGAGCTCGAGGCGCGACGCCGAGTCGAGACCGCTCGCTGGCTCGTCGAGCAGCAGCACGGTTGGGCCAAACGCGACGCCGCGCGCGATTAATACGCGGCGTTGCTCGCCACGCGAGAGCTCGAGAAACCGCCGTTCCGCCAGATGCGCCACGCCGAGCCGACGTAGCACGGCCAGAGCGCGACTGCGCTGCTCGGTCGCCGGCCGGCGGCGGGGTACGTCGGTGCGATAGACGCCGGATAGCACGACGTCGAGCGCCGTGAAGTTCCAGTTCAGCCTGGCGTAGCGATCCTGCAGTTCGTGGCTCACGAGCACGATCTCGCTGCGCGCGTGCACGGCGTCGGTCTCCGCGCCGGCGCCGAAGTCGTAACTGCGCTGACCGCTACCCGGCGCGGGCCACACGCTGCCGCCGATCAGACCGAGCAGCGTGCTCTTGCCGGTGCCGTTTGCGCCGACGATGCCCCAGTGCTCGCCGCGATTCAGGTGCCAGCTGATGTCGTGCAGGATCGGCACGCCCTCGAGGGCGACGTCAACGTGCTCGAAGCGGACCAGCGGCGCGGGTGACATGCGTGCGAGTGGATTTTTCAGCTCTGCGGGCTGCGCGAGTGTACCTGAGCTAAACTAGCGGCCGCTTCCCGCGCACTCATGAATACCCATTTACCGACCGTCGCCGATGTGTTCGCCGCAGCCGCGCGCATGCGCGGGCGCCTCGTCGAGACACCCCTGCTCGAATCTGCAACGTTGAACCGGCTCGCTGGCATGCGTGTGCTGCTGAAGGCCGAATGTCTGCAACATTCCGGCAGCTTCAAGATTCGCGGCGCATTGAATCGCTTGCTGCAACTCACCGAGCCGGAGCGCAATGCCGGAGTCGTGGCGTTTTCTTCGGGTAACCACGCGCAGGCGGTGGCGCTCGCGTCGCACTGGCTCGGAGTGCGTGCGACGATCGTGATGCCGAGCGACGCACCCGCGGTGAAAGTCGCGGGCACGCGCGTATGGGGCGCCGAGGTGGTGTTCTACGACCGCGACCGCGACGACCGCGAGAAGATCGCGGCAGAGCTGGCGGCCAAGCAGGGCGCCGTGCTCGTGCCCCCATTCGACGACGCACGCATCGTGGCCGGGCAGGGCACGGCCGCGCTCGAGCTCGCATGGCAGGCTCAGGGGTGCGGCGCGACGTTGGATGCGCTCTATGTGCCGTGCAGCGGCGGCGGCCTTGTCGCAGGCTCGGCTCTTGCCATCAAGTCCTTCTTCCCCCGTTGCGCCGTGTATGCGGTCGAGCCCAAAGGCTACGACGACCACGCGCGCTCGCTTGCAGCCGGCGAACGGGTGCGAGGCGAAGGAGGCTGCGCCACGCTCTGCGATGGGCTGCGCGCGCCTCTGCCCGGTGAGCTCACGTTCGCGATCAACCGGCGCGAGCTCGCGGGCGCCGTCGCGGTCGACGACGCCGCCGTCCGCGCAGCGATGGCCGCGGCCGTGCAGCACTTGAAGATCGTGGTCGAGCCGTCCGGTGCTGCGGCGCTCGCCGCCGTGCTCGCGTCGCCGTCCGGCGACACACAATGCGTCGGCGTGATCCTGTCCGGCGGCAACGTGGATCCACCGCTGCTCGCCGAAGTCCTGCGCGATCAATTCAACTGAAATTCCCCGAACCGGCACAGCGCGAAATGGTCCATAATGCCGGTGGCCCGAGCATCGGGCATGTGGCGCGAGGACGACCGGAAGGATGCAGCTGAGGCAGATCGCGCGTCTGGATGAGTGGTACGGGTTCGCCGCGCCCGACACCATCTTCATCACTGGGCTCCAGGCCCTCACGCGACTGCTTCTCGCGCAAAGCCACCGCGATCGCGCGGCCGGTCTGAACACCGCAGGTTTCGTCTCGGGGTATCGCGGCTCGCCGCTCGGCGGCCTCGACCGCGAGCTCTGGCGCGCGGCGCCATACCTGGACCCCGCCCACATCCGCTTCGAGCCTGGTTTGAACGAAGACCTCGCCGCGACGGCGATCTGGGGTACGCAGCAGGCGAATCTCTTCGCCGGCGCCCGTTACGACGGCGTGTTCGCCATGTGGTACGGCAAGGGCCCCGGCGTGGACCGGTCCGGCGACCCGTTGAAGCACGGCAACGCGGCCGGCACGTCGAAGCACGGCGGAGTGCTGGCCATCGCCGGCGACGACCACACGTGCAAATCGTCGTCGCTGCCGCATCAGAGCGAGTACGCGTTCGTCGATGCATCGATTCCCGTGCTCGCGCCATCCAACGTGCAGGAGATCGTCGAGCTCGGTCTCTACGGTTACGCGTTGTCGCGCTTCAGTGGGTGCTGGATCGCACTGAAGGTCACGCAGGAAACCGCCGATGCGACACAGAGCTTCGCGCTCAATCCAAGCGACCTCCGCATCGTCACGCCGGATTTCACGTTGCCCGAAGGCGGCTTGAACATCCGTTGGCCGGATCCGCCGAACGACCAGGAATATCGGCTGCACCGCTACAAGCTCGACGCTGCGCTCGCGTTTGCGCGCGCAAACGCCCTGAACCGGGTCGTGATCGATAGCCGCTACCCGCGCCTCGGCATCGTGACGACGGGTAAAGCGCACCTCGACGTGATGCAGGCCCTCGAGGATCTCGGCATCGGCGCCAAACGCGCGAGCGAGATAGGGCTAAAGGTTTTCAAAGTCGGCATGAGCTGGCCGCTCGAGCCGGACGCGATTCGTGAGTTCGCGACAGGGCTGGAAGAGATTCTCGTCGTGGAGGAAAAACGTGGCCTCGTTGAGGATCAGCTGAAGCAGCAGCTGTACAACTGGCAGGCGAAGCAGCGCCCGCTGATCATCGGCAAGCGCGACGAGCGCGGCGAGTGGTTGCTGCCATCTACCGGCGAGCTGACGCCCGCATCGATCGCGCGCGTACTTGCGCGTCGCATGCGGCGTTTCCACTCGAGTACCGACATCGAAGCTCGCGTACGTTTCCTCGAGCAGCAGGAACGGCGGCTGGGCGCTGTTGCGATCGAAGTGCAGCGGGAGCCGCACTTCTGCTCTGGATGTCCGCACAACACTTCGACGCGCGTCCCCGAGGGTAGCCGTGCAGTCGGCGGCATCGGCTGCCACTACATGGCCGCCTGGATGGACCGCGACAACGTCACGTTCACACAGATGGGCGGCGAGGGGGCCACGTGGATCGGCCAGGCGCCGTTCACCGAAACGAAGCACGTCTTCCAGAACTTAGGCGACGGAACATACGCGCACTCGGGCATCCTCGCGATTCGCGCAGCCGTGGCGGCCGGCGTGAACATGACCTACAAGATCCTGTTCAACGAGGCCGTCGCGATGACCGGCGGCCAACCCGTTGAAGGCAACCTGACGGTTGCGCGCGTTGCCCAGCAACTCATGGCCGAGGGCGTGCAGCCGGTCATGATCGTGACGAACGATGTGGCGAAGTACGCTACGGTCCGTGATCTACCGGCCGGCGTCATGGTGCACGACCGGCGCGAGCTCGACGTGCTCCAGCGTCAGTTGCGCGACGTCGCGGGCGTATCCGCGTTGATCTACGACCAGACGTGCGCGGCCGAGCTGCATCGCAAGCGCAAGCGCGGCCAGGTGCCAACACCCGACAAGCGCGTCGTGGTCAACGAGCTGGTGTGCGAGGGCTGCGGGGACTGCAACGTGCAGTCGAACTGCCTCTCGGTCATGGCACTCGAGACCGAATTCGGTCGCAAGCGACGCATCAATCAGTCGTCGTGCAACCAGGACTTCACGTGTGTCGAAGGCTTTTGCCCGAGCTTCGTGACGTTACGCGGTACGAAGCGCAATCCGCCGCGGCCGCTGGCCGCCACCACGCTGCCGAGTTTGCCGGAGCCGAAGCAGGCGCCGATCGAAGCCGTGCACAACATTTTGATTGCGGGCGTCGGCGGCACCGGTGTCGTGACCGCCAGTGGATTGCTCGGTCTCGCGGCGCATCTCGAAGGCAAGCACGTGGTGCAGCTCGACCAGACGGGACTCGCGCAGAAATTCGGCGCGGTCTTGTCGCACGTTCGGATCGCGAACGACCGCGAGCGCCTGCACGGCATGCGGATCCCCGCCGGCCAAGTAGACCTGTTGCTCGGCGCCGATCTCGTCGTGGCCGCCGGCAAAGAGCCGCTGGCAATGCTGGCGGCGGACCGTTCCGCCGTCATCGTGAATACGCACGAGGAGCTGCCGCCGAGCTTCATCCGCGAGCGCGACTTCCTGTTTCCGGGCGCCAGCCTGCTGCAGCACCTGCGTGCCGTGAGCCGCGCCGACGGTCTGTCGACGCTCGATGCCACTCGCCTCGCATCCGCGTTGCTCGGCGACAGCATCGGCGCGAACGTGCTGATGCTCGGCTTTGCGTTCCAACGCGGCCTGTTGCCGGTGTCGGGTGCCGCACTGTACCGAGCGCTCGAGCTGTATGGCCGAAATGTCGGCGAGAACAAGCTTGCGTTCGATTGGGGCCGATTCGCGGCCGAGAGCCCGGAGCAGGTCGATCGGTTGGCGAACGCGCGTGACGTCGCTGCCGTGCCGGCGACGGCGTTGCCGGACGTTATCGCGCGCCGCGTCGAGTTCCTGACGGGGTATCAGGACCGTGCCTATGCCGATCGCTATCGCACGCGCATGGATCGCATCGCTGCCCTCGAGGCGCGGGTTCGGCCCGGCAGCCGCGAGCTGCGAGAGGCGGTCGCCCGCAACTACTTCAATGTGCTCGCGTACAAGGATGAGTACGAGGTCGCGCGCCTGCACACCGCGCGCGAGTTCGTCGACAGTATCCGGCGCAGCTTCGGCAGCGGCACGCGCATGAGCTTCAATTTCTCGCCGCCGTTGTTCGCGCGGATCGATCCAGCCACGGGCCGGCCGAAGAAATACGAGTTCGGGCCGTGGATCGTGCCTGTGTTGCGCGTGCTCGCTAGCCTCAAACGCATCCGAGGCACGTGGCTCGACCCGTTCCGCTACAGCGCCGATCGGCAGCTCGAGCGCGAGCAGCTGCGTCGCTATGAGGTGGCGCTCGACCGCATCGAGGCCGAGCTCACGGAGTCGCGGTTCGATGTGGCGGTGCGGCTTGCGAGCTTGCCGCACGAGGTGCGGGGTTACGGCCCGATCAAACGAGCCGCTGCGGAGCGTGCAATTGTCCGCGAGGCCAAGTTGTGGAAAGAGTTCGCCGCGGGCCGGCAGGAGCCGGTGGCCGAGCGCGCACGCGCGTCGGCGAGATAGGCGCCGATACTCAGCGATGGCG
>JBDTOT010000023.1:0-64340 GCA_039933105.1 Gammaproteobacteria bacterium
CTTGAACGTCGGCGGCCGCGCGCGTCCCGCACCGAATGGCGCGGCCGACGTCGCCAATGGGCAGCGCGTGTACGAGCAGACTTGCGTGATCTGCCACGGCGAAGACGGCCGCGGCGGGCACGGCGGCGGGGCGCCCCTCGATAAGCTTCTGGATGCGGCGGCGGCCATGCAGGTCATGGGCAGCGGCCGGAATGCCATGCCGCCGTTCGCCGGAGTGCTCACGCCAGAGCAGATTCGCGATGTCGCGACCTACGTGGTGACAGCCCTTCGGGCCCCGCCGCGCTGATGTTTCTTGCGAGTCACGCGCGAGCCGATTTTGTAAACTTGGGGCTCGTGCGGGGCTTGGCCATCCGTGCCTGCCCGGTGCCCGGGCCTAACTGCTCGGCAGTGCCGGTGGCTTACGGCTATTATTAGGTGTCCGCCGTCGCGGACGTTTTTGGGGGCGTACTGGTGTCGTCGTTGTCGCGCCGCGCAGTGCTGAAGACCGCGGGTAGTCTCGCGGCGGCATCGTTCGGCGGCGCATTGCTTCGGCCGGGAGCCGTCTGGGCGCAAGTTGCCGGCGGTGCTCAACGCGCCACGCGGGACCTCGGCAACGGTGTTCACGTGCTAACGCTCGGCGCAACGAACGTGCTCGCACTGACGGGCGCCGACGGCGTAGTGCTCGTCGACGGCGCACCCACGGGCCAGCACGCGCTGCTGACGGAGATGCTGGCCACGCTGCCGAAAACCGGCCGCGTACACACGCTGTTCAACTCGCACTGGCATCCCGAGCAGACGGGATCGAACGCAGCGCTGGGCAAAGCCGGCGCCACGATCATCGCGCAACAGAACACGAAGCTTTGGCTCACGACCGACGTGACATGGCCGTGGGATCCGCAGACGGTGAAGCCGCTTGCGAAGGAAGCGTTGCCGAACAAGACCTTCTACTCGCAGGCCGAGTTCGATGTCGGCGGCCGCAAGGCGCAGTGCGGCCATCTGCGCGATTGCCCGCATACCGACGGCGACATGTACGTGTTTTTCCCGAACGATAACGTGCTCTGCGTCGGGGATGCTGTGTACAACGCCGGCTGGCCGTCCATCGACTGGTGGACCGGCGGCTGGATCGGCGGGCAGGTCGGCGGAATCGACATGCTCTTTTCCGTCACCAACAAGGACACGCGCATCGTGCCCGCACGAGGTCCCGTGATGACGCAGGCCGACCTGCGCGCCCAATACGAGATGTACGGCACGATCTGGCAGCGCTTGTTGAAGACACTCTACAGCGGCGGCGGACCCGACGAGGCCGTGGCCGCGAAGCCCACCCAGGAGTTCGAGGCCAAGATGGGGCCGTCCGAGCCGTTCGTGCGCCGCGCATTCCAGAGTCTTTGGGCCTATCTGTCACCGGACGCTTGATCCAAATCGCAAGATGAAATCGATTCGACATCTGTCTTGGCTCGGAGCGCTCGTACTGGTTGCGGGCTGCGGCAAGTTCGGCGGCGAGCAGTCGGTTGCGGATGCCGGCAAAGAACAGTGGCCGATGGTGCAGAAGTACTGCAGCGACTGTCACAACGACGCTGAGCTCGCGGGCGGCATCGACTTCGCAAAGATTGGCCCGGATAACGTCGCCCAGCACGCTGAGACACTCGAGATGGCCGTGCGTAAATTGCGCAGCCACGCCATGCCGCCGCCGAAAGAGCCGCGGCCCGATGCGCAGCACCTCACGGCGTTCGTCTCGTGGCTCGAGCGCGCGCTCGACGAGGCTTCTGCGAATACGCACGGCTACCAGGCCATCGTTCCGCACCGGCTGAATCGCAAGGAATACGACAACGCGGTGCACGATCTGCTGGCACTCGACGTCGACTCGGCAGAGTTCCTGCCGCCCGACGACGAGGTGAAGCACTTCGACAACATCGCCACCGGCTTGCAGGTGTCGCCTTCGTTCATCGAGCAGTACGTGATTGCCGCCCGCGCGGTTGCAGTACGCGCGGTGGGTCGCCCCGACGCGCGGACCGGCAGCCAGACCTACGCGGCGGGCCCCGGCAATCAGCAGACGCACGTGACCGGTTTGCCGCTTGGCACGCGCGGTGGCATGGTCGTCAATCATCTCTTCCCGTCGGACGGCGAGTACCGAGTCAACATCGCCGACATGTTCACGCACATCTGGGGCAACGACTCGGAGTTCGAGAACGGCGTCGTCGTTACGCTAGACGGCAAGCTGGTGTACGAGACGACGGTAGGCGGCGACGAGGACTCGAAGGCCTACGACCAGGTCCAGAACGGCGTGATGGAGAAGGTCAACGGCCGTCTGAAGAACATCCGCTTCACCACGACCGCCGGGCCGCACAAAGTCGGCGTGACCTTTCGCCGCCGCACGTTCGCGGAATCGGACGATCAGCAACAGCTGTTCGTGCCGGGTGGTGGCCAGGACCGCGTGTTCCGCGTGAGCTCGTTCGAGATCAGCGGCCCGTACAAACCGACGGGCTTGAGCATGACGCCGAGCCGCGAGCGCATCTTCTCGTGCGATCCGGCGCGCGGCGACGATGAGAAGCTGTGTGCCGAGAAGATTCTCGGCGATCTCGCGAAGCGCGCGTACCGCCGGCCGCTCACGGAGACAGACGTGGCAGACCTGCTCGAGTATTACCGCGACGGCCGTGCCGCGAACGGTTTCGAGGAAGGCATTCGTGCCGGCGTCACGGGCATTCTGGCGAGCCCATATTTCCTGTATCGCGTGGAGCGCGCCCCCGAAGGGGTGCCACCCGGGCAGATCTACCGCGTCGACGACCTGGCGCTGGCGTCGAAGCTGTCGTTCTTCCTGTGGAACACGATTCCGGACGATCAGTTGCTCGATCTCGCCGTTCGCGGCGAGCTCGGCAAAGAGAAGGTACTGCGCGAGCAGGTCACCCGCATGCTGAAGGATCCGCGTGCCGAAACGCTCGCGGCCAACTTCGTATTCCACTGGCTCGACATGCGCCGTCTCGGCGAAGTGGAGCCCGATCGCGCGATTTTCCCGTACGCGTCGGGGCGCGGCGATCCGCGCGCGGACTATTTGAAAGAGCTCGAACTGTTCGCGAAGGGCCTCTTCGACGAGGACCGCAGCGTCGCCGATTTCCTGACCGCGAAAGAAACTTATCTGAACGAGCGCGTTGCGCTGTTGTACGGCATTACCGACGTCAAGGGCGATCAGTTCCGTCGCGTGGAGCTCAAAGACTCGGCACGCTGGGGCCTGCTGGGCAAAGGCGCGATCTTGATGGCCGCCGCCTATCCGAACCGCACGTCACCCGTATTGCGCGGATCGTTCATCTTGGAATACATCGCGGGTGCGCCGCCAGCACGGCCGCCGCTCAATGTACCGGCGTTCCCCGAGGCCGAAATCGGCACGGCAAAAGCGCGCACGGTGCGCGACATCATGGCGAAGCATCGCGAGAACCCGGTGTGCTTCTCGTGTCACGGCGTCATGGATCCGCTCGGCTTCGCGCTCGAGAACTTCGACGCTGTCGGCGCGTGGCGTGACAAGGATCGTTACGCGGGCACGCTGATCGACTCGCGAGCCGTGTTGCCGGATGGCACTTCGGTCAAAGGCCCGAACGAGCTCCGCGAGGCCCTTGCGCGTGATCCTGAACAGTTCGTGCGCACGTTCACGGAGCGGTTCTTGACGTACGCGCTCGGCCGCGTCGTGGATTACCGCGACATGCCGGCCGTGCGCAAGATCGTGCGCGACGCCAAACATGACAACTACAAGTTTTCTACGCTCGTCTGGGAAATCGTGACGAGTGAACCGTTCCAGATGCGGCAGGCGCCGGAAGCTTCGGCGCCGCCCGTCGTGACGGCGCAAACGGCTTCGACGAAGTAGGGGCAAGGCGTAACACGCCGGGCAACAGGAGATAGCGATGTTCATTACCAAGAAGCATCTTTCCCGTAGAACCGTATTGCGCGGAGCCGGCGCGGTCATCGCGCTGCCGCTGCTCGATGCGATGCTGCCTGCCATGGCCGCGAATTCGAAGCCGACGCCGCAGCGTCTGGCGTTCGTCGGCTTCCCGCACGGTGCCGTGATGCGGCACTGGTCGCCGGAGCAAACGGGCAAAGACTTCCAGATGACGAAAATTCTGGAGCCGCTCACGCCGTACCGTCAGCACCTGACGATCGTGTCCGGGCTCCGCAACAAGCCGGCGGAGAATCCCGAGCCGCACCAGTACGTCGAGAAAACCTGGCTCACGTGCGTGCCGTTCGACAAGGCTGGCGCGAACGGCAAAGACTACGGTGTCTCCGCCGACCAGCTCGCGGCGCGCCACATCGGCCAGGAGACGCGCTTGCCATCGCTCGAGATGACGACGACGCAGCAAGGCGCGCAGATGTCGTGGCGCACGCCAACGCAGTCGCTGCCGCAAGAGATCAGCCCGCGCGCGGTGTTTTACCGCCTGTTCGGTCAGGGCGACACCGACAGCGAGCGCACGGCGATCGTCAAGGAAACCGGCAGCATCTTGGATCGCGTCACTGGCCAGGCGCAGGGTCTGCAGCAGAAGCTGGGCGCCACAGATCGCGTGGCCGTCGACGCCTATCTCGACTCCGTGCGTGAGATCGAGCGACGTTTGCAGCTCTCCGCCGAGAAGGACAACAGCGGCCTGGAGATCCCGGAAGCGCCGATCGGCGTGCCGAACGACATCGACACGCACTTCAAGATGATGTTCGACTTGATGGCGCTCGCGTTTCAGGCGGACGTCACGCGCGTGGTCACGTTCTCGATGGACCGCGAAGCCAGCATGCGCACGTACAACAACTTGAGCATTAGCGAGGCGTTCCATCCGCTGTCGCACCACTCGAATGATCCGGCGAAGCAGGATCGGCTCGCGGTGATCCAGAACTACCATACGAAGGTGTTCGCCCGGTTCATCGAGCGCTTGGCGAAGACGCAGGATGGCGACGGCACGCTGCTCGACCATTCGATGATCATGTTCGGTAGCAACATGAGCGACAGCAATCGCCACAACCATGATCCGCTGCCTATCGCGATCCTTGGGCGCGCGCACGGCAACATCAAAGGCGGTCAGCATCTGCGCTACCCGCAGGATTCGCGCTTTGCAGATTTGTTGCTCACCGTTCTTCAGCGCACGCAAATTCCGATCGAATCGATCGGCGACAGCGCCGGCGTGATCTCGGAGGTGTAACCATGTACGCGCGGCTCATCGGTCTTACGTTTGCGTTCGTGGGCACTGTGGCCGGAGCTGCCGAGCAATCGCTGCTCTCGGCCGCCGAGGCCGGTGATCATGCGGCGGCGGTGGCGCTGATCAAGGGCGCCGACGTGAACGCGCGGGGTCCCGACGGCGCCACGGCGCTGCTGTGGGCCGTCTACAACCGCGATGCGGACCTCGCGACGCGGCTGATCGCCGCTGGGGCCGACGTGAACGCGAGGAACGAATTCGGTGCGTTTGCCCTGTCGGAAGCCGCGATTTCCGGCGACACGCCGCTGATCAAAGCGCTCATCGACGCTAAAGCCGACGTGAACATGGCGAACGCGGAAGGCGAAACGGCGCTGATGGTCGTCGCCCGCGCTGGCGACGTGCCCGCTGCCGAGTTGATCGTCAAAGCGGGCGCTGACGTGAACGCCGTTGAAGCGTGGGGCCTGCAGTCGCCGCTCATGTGGGCTGCGGCGCAGAAGCAGCCCGCCATGGTGAAGTTTCTCGTGGCGCATGGTGCGAACGTGAATGCGCGCGGCGCAGTTCGCGATTGGCAACGTAAAGTCATCCGCGAGCCGCGGCCGAAGGACATGAACCAGGGCGGTTTCACGCCGCTGCTGTATGCCGCGCGCGAGGGCTGCATCGAATGCGCGCGCGAGCTCGTCGCCGGTCACGTCGATTTGAATCTGCCGGACCCGCATCGCGTGACGCCGCTTGTGATGGCGCTGCTGAATTTGCACTTCGATCTCGCGGCCTACCTGATCGATATCGGCGCCGATGTCAACAAGTGGGACCTGTACGGCCGCACTCCGATCTACATGACGGCCGACACGGAAACGCTGCCCACTCAGGGCAACGGCACGATGGTCGTGCTGCCGAGCATGGACAAGCTGACGGCCATGGACATCGCGAAGCAGCTGCTCGCGAAAGGCGCGGATCCGAACATCCAGCTGAAGCGCCGGCCGCCGTATCGCAACGTGCCGCAGGATCGTAACGGCGACACGATCCTGTCGTTCGGCGCCACGCCGCTGCTGCGTGCCGCGCGCGCTGGCGACGCCGCAATGGCGCAGCTCTTGCTCGAGCACGGGGCGCTCGTCGACTTGCCGAGCAATCAGGGCGTCACACCGCTCCTGGCGGCAGCCGGCGTCGAGTACGGCCTGCGCGTGACGCGCGGCCGCAATCGCACGGAAGAGGGAGTCCTCAAGACCCTGCAGGTGCTGCTCGACGCGGGTGCCGACATCAATGCGCGCGAGGTCATCGAGCCGAAGGGCGGCGCGCGGGCAGCGCAGCTGCCCGTAAACGATCAGAAGCTAGGCGATTTCAGTTATGACTATCGCGGCCGGCAAGTGCCGAGCGTACGCGCAATCCCTCATCGAACGGCGTTGCAGGGCGCCGCGATGAAAGGCTTCACGCCGATCGTGAAGTTCCTGGCGGAACACGGCGCGGATCTGTACGCGAAGGACGCGAACAATCGCACGGCGCTCGATCTTGCGAATGGCGACTACAACGAGCCGTTCCTGCGCCAGGCCGCCGAGCCGCACGCCGATACCGTCGCGCTGCTCAAGCAGTTCATGGCGGAGCGTCCGCCGGCCCAGGCGCGCAACTGATCGAGCCCCTCCCGTTCACTCAGAGGTGCGCGAGACGGTAGGCCACGATCGCGGGGCCGACGCCGCTCATCTGAAATGCGGCGTTGACGCCTTGGTAGAAGATCAGACCAAGCAGCGTTGCGAGATGAACGCGACGTCGCGTCCATAAGTCATGGACGATGAACGAGGCCATGAGCCCGAGCATCGCGGCAAGTATGATCGGGACGAAGATGCCACCCCAGCTGCCGATTCTCGCGGCGGCCGGCCCCACCATTTCTAAAGTGGCGATCAGCATGAGTCGCATGTGGATATCGGGGCGCCGCCGAAAGTAGATCGCAAGCGCCACGAGCGTGGGTAAGACGACGAAGCCGGCCAGATCGGCCGCCGTAACCGCGCTGTACAGTTGGATCTCCGCTTCCAAGAGCGGCGGGTGCGCTGCAGCGTTGCGCGGCACCATGTGTGTGCTCGTGTAAACACCGAGAGCGATGATCGCGACGCCCAAGCCCAATCCGAACCATCCGAGTTGCCGGTGCCGCGCGAAGTTGCCGTTCGCGATCAGGACTGCCTGAACGACTACGAGCACGAACCAGGCCGTGCCCGCGACTCCGTGCAGGTAGAGATAGAGCGGAATCTGCGGCACGTCGAAGAAGGGCCTTAGGAAGAACGTGGGCCCAAACCCGGCGAAGTTCACGATGAACATCGCGACGGCCATGCTCACGGCGAAGGTTTGATTCAACGCAAGCGAGCCCCCAGGGCGCGCAGTCAGGTCCGCGGCGGCAGCCAATCTCGAATCCCCCCAAAAAGGTCGGTTGGTGCTGGACGGGTAGGCGACCGGGGGAGCATACGCCCCGATGGTTCCTTCGGACCAGAGAGGGCAGGCCACCGCCAGGCCTGCGGGCAGTTTCGTTTCTGTTTCTTGAACGGCTTCATGGTCTGTCGTGGTGCACCCGGGCAAAGTGTCCACGCTGGTTAACGGGATTACATTATGTCCAAGCTGCCGAAAAACGATTTTGCCATGGATGCCAAGGTCCAAAGCCGCACCTACCGTGGGCCGGACCGGCGCGATCCCGACGCGACCGACGACTCGCAGGTCTCGCGGCAGATCAAGTTCGACGCCAAGGGCAATCCTGTTCTCGAAGTCCGCGTGGACGTCCCCCGACGCCGCGGCGATGACAACACGATCGATCTCCTGAAGTGCCTCGATGCCGACGGGCTGAAACTGCAACTCGAGGACGAGCCGAAGAAGCCCGCCAACAAGCGCCGCTAGCGCTCGACTCGAGCGCGCCAAGTCCCTGACGCCCCGTCGCCGCTCGCCCGCGTGCGAGCCGTCCCCGCGGCGCGTAAGATCGCACCCGACCAAAACTCGAGAGGGCGGCTGTCATGGGGCAACGATGGGGGATGATTGCGGTCGCGGTAGTGATCGCGTCGCCGGTGTCCGCCCAGCTTTCGAATCTGGCGGCACCCGTCGTCATCAGCCACTACGAACTGAACGTCACGAACGTCGCCGAACACAAAAAATTCTGGGTGGACACGCTCGGCGGCAAAGCGACGAAGATCGGCAAGGTCGACGCGGTCGAGTTCCCAGACGCGCTCATTCTTTTGCGCGTGCACAAGCCCACGGGCCCCACCCGTGGCACTACGTTCGATCACATCGGCTTGGCCGCGCCCGACGTGGCGGCGCTGACGACGAAGGTCGTCGCGAACGGTTACAAGCTCACGGTGGGTCGCGAACCCGCGCCCGGTGAAACGGCGAGTCCGCCAACGGCCGGCAACTACGGCCGGTTCTCGTACCTCCTGGGCCCCGACGGTGTGAAGGTAGAGCTCGTCACGAACATGGACGCAGGCGCGCCGCCGATCAAAGGCCACCACGTGCACTTCGTGAACAAAGAGTTCGTTGCGATGCAGCAGTGGTTCATGAAAGCGTTCGACGCGACGCTGCGCGATGGGCAGACGGATTTCTTCATCGGCGCCGATCTGCCGAATGTGGGCTACAGCCTGAACTTTTTCAGTTGGCTGCCGAATGAGAAGCTCACCGGTACGCACGGCCGCGCGGTCGAGAGCGCCGGCTTCGACGTACACGATTTGAAAGCGTTCTGCGCTCGATTGAAAGCGAAAGGCATTCCGCTGACGAAACCGTATTCGCTCGACAAGGCACTCGGTCTGTACACGGCGACCATCACGGATCCGTGGGGCACCGTGATCGAATTGACGGAAGGTTTGCGGCCGAAGCCCCCGCGGTAGGCATTTGGCGAGCCGCAAAGATCTCGACCGACGGCAAAGGCGCTGGGCCGACGTAGCAGGCGTCAGCTACGACGCCCGAGGCTACGTCCGCGAGCTCGGCGAAAATTTGCGCGTCCCGCTCGGCGCTGCCGCACGCGCGGAGATCGAGCGCGGCTCTGAGCTCGAGCAGACGAGCACGCGGCCCGCTCGTCTGTTGTCGCTGACGTCATCTGCTGCACTGGTCATCAACTTCTTCGACTACTGGCGCGGTCGCGACAGCGCGCCGCTCGCTTCGGTGCTCGGGCTGCCGGCCGGTTCGCCACAACTGCGTTTCGAGGAGCCGCTGCCGACCGGACTCGAAGGCGATCCGCCGAGTGCGGACGTGACACTGCATTGGCCTTCGGGCCACGTGGCCGCCATCGAGAGCAAGCTCGGCGAATGGCTCGTGCGCCGGCCGCGCAACAAAGCCGTGTTCAAACGTAAGTACTTTCCGCTTGGCGGCGACGTGTGGTCGGCCGCGGGACTACCGCGCTGCCAGGCGCTCGCCGCGGACATCGATTCGGGACGCGAGCGATTCCGTTGGCTGCACGCCGCGCAACTGCTGAAGCACGCGCTAGGTCTTGAGCGCCTCGGCGCGCCGGCCACGACGCTCGTGTACCTCTACTATGACTGGCCGAGCCGTGAGGCGACCGAACACGCGGCGGAGCTCACGCGATTCGCAGCGCGCATCGAGGCCGAAGTAGACTTCCGCGTGCTCACCTACCAGGCGCTGCAAGATGCGCTGGTTGCCGCGGACACGCTCGACCCCCAGCATCGCGCCTACCTCACGCAGCGCTACTTCCCGTAGCGCCCCTTGCGCAGCCCGCGGACGGCGTGCGTTTGGCTAGGCAGGCGGTTACGATGGCGTGGGTCCGACCGCGACCGACAACAACAACGAACGAGGTCCCGCGATGCCATTCGAATATGGCTCACAACAAGTCGATATCCCGAACCCATTCAAGTTCGAGGGCATGGCCTATACCGCACGGGCGGCGGTGCTGATTGTGCTGGGTCTGGTCTCGCTATTCACCGTGCGCGGCCTCGTCGCGGACGGGGAGCGTGTCGCCGGCATCGCCGTTGCAGTCGGGGGGCTCGCGCTGCTCGGATTTGGGGCCTACGCCGCGTACGTGGGTTTGTACAAGGTGTTCCGGTTTTACGTCGGCCGCGGCCAGCCCGCCGATCTCGCTGCGACGGTGTCGTCGGAGCAGACCGTCATGCCGGGCACGCGTACGGGCGGCACCACGGGATACCGCGGCATCTATCAGCCGAACGTCCTCGCAGACATGTTGCTCGGCCGCAAGAACCCCACGTTTCAGGAGCCCGAAGGCTGGCTGCCGCGGCTGCTCCACAGCGTTGCACCGACCCTGATTTTTCTGCCGTACGCGCTGCGCAACGATTCGGGTCTACGCTTCGCGGCCGCGGCGCACAGCTTGGTGCTGCTGATCCTGCTCGGCCTCGCGTGGTTCTCCGGGGTCACGGGCATCGTGCCGATGGCCGGCACGAGCATTATGGCGTGGCTCGTGTCCGTGGTGACGCTGCTGCTACTCGCGATTTGGTTACGGCAGGCCCTGAGACTGCAACCTTCGAATCGCATTGCGATGCTGCGTTTCTCTCCGCTAGGCCTCGCCTTTTGGGCCACGGTGGCCGTGCTGGCGCCCGTCGTGCTCGTGGGCCTGAACCGCGTCCAGCCGCTGCCGGCGCCTACCATCTCGCCGTACCCGTGGTTTGCGTTGACGTTGCTGGTGGCGATCGCGGCCACGGGCTTTAGCCTCTATTTGAGCTTGCGCCGCGCGCCGAAGACGCCACCGCCCACGGCCGTGACCGAATATCGCGAGCACTGGCAGGAGTCGGTGCACCCGATGGACATCTTCCGCGCGATCGAGATCACGCTCGCGAAGCACAGGTTTCAGGAGATTCCGAACCGCGTTTACGTGAACGATGTGCCGCAGCTCGTAGCGCAAGGCTCGCAGAACAAAGGCGAGTTCGAAGGCCGCACGTTGCAGGAAGTGCAGCCGAGGCCTATCGCCGATCGGCGCAGCGATGCGTTGCTGCGGATCGCGATCACCGTCGGCCAGGTGTTACTTGCGGCAGGCGGCATCGCCGTGTTCACGGTGCTGGTCCGGTTGCCCGACATCCCCATGACGTCCATCGTGCAGACGCTGCTCGGCGCCGCGATCCTGTGGACGCTCGGCATGTTGGTGGCGCACACGGCAAATTTGTACGTGTCCGAAATCGAGTTCGAGTCGGACCTGATCGTGTTCCAGGCCACGGGCACGTTCGCCGAGTCGCGCCTCGCGACGGGTATGAGCATTTACGACTCTACCCGCTCGGAGAACACGATCGTGCGCTCGAGCCTTACGCCGTGGCTGCTCGTCAGCAAGATCCACAGCAGCACGCTGGCCGTGAGTGGTTCCGACAACCTCGAACAACCGCGCCTGGTGCTCGGCATGAGCCCCGACGACGATTTGTGCCGCGACCTCGTGAGCGATGCGCGGGCGTTTCTGCACGACCGGCAGATCATGGCCACGGTGGCGTCGGAGTCGGATCTTCAGGCTGCTTCGAACATCTATCAGATGAACGAGCGCACGCGTGCCGCGCAAGCGGGCCAGCCCGGTCAGCCGCAGATCAGCCAGGATATGCGCGACGACAAGCGGCTGCCCGGCGGCGGCAATCCTCCGAGTAGCTGAGTCGTTCGACCGAGAGCGTTGCGCTGAGTAACTTTCACCGTCTCTTCATTACTGCGCCGGCCGGCACCGCCGACCTCGCGGCCGCCGAGCTCACCGCATTTGGTGCGACCGAAGTCAAAGCGTTGCGCGCGGGCGTCGAATGCGCGGGTACGCTCGAGCATGCCTACCGCGCGTGCCTCTGGTCGCGTGTCGCGAATCGCGTGTTGCTGCCGATCGCGCAGTTCGCTGCGCCAACGCCCGAGGCGTTGTACGAAGGTGCACGCGGTGTGGACTGGAGCGCGCATCTAGCCACCGACGGCACGCTCGCGGTCGATTGCACGACCGGCCGGTCCGCAATCACGCACACGCAGTACGCGGCGCTGAAAGTCAAAGACGCCGTCGTCGATCAATTCCGCGAACGTACCGGTACGCGGCCGTCGGTCGACGTGGCCACCCCGGACGTGCAGCTGAACCTGCACATCGATCGTGATATGGCCACGCTTGCCATCGATCTCTCTGGCGACAGCCTGCACCGCCGCGGCTATCGCGGCCCGCAGGGCGCCGCGCCGCTGAAGGAGAACCTCGCGGCGGCGATTCTGCTGCGCGCCGGTTGGGCGGAGATCTCGCGGGCGGAGCACGGCCCCGTGGGGTTGGTGGATCCGATGTGCGGCGCCGGCAGCCTCGTGATCGAGGCCGCGCTCATCGCGGGCGACGTGGCGCCGGGGTTATTGCGTAAGTACTTCGGCTTCCTGCGTTGGCGGGGCCACGATGCACCCCTATGGCAGGGGCTGATCGAGGAAGCCAACGCGCGGCGCGCCGCCGGCAGCCTCGCGCACGTCGCGCTGCGCGGGTACGACCGCGACCCCGCGGCCGTCCGGTCGACGCTCGACAACGCAGCGCGCGCCGGTTTTGAGCGCCTCGTGCACGCCGAGCGACGAGAGCTCACCGATTTGCCGGCGGCGCCCGCGCCGCGCGGCCTCGTGGTCGTGAACCCGCCGTATGGCGAACGCATCGGCGAGGTGACCGAGCTCGCCGAGACGTATGCGCTGCTCGGCCGCAAGCTACGCGAGGGTTTTCTCGGTTGGCAGGCGGCGGTCTTCACGGGTAACCCGCCCCTCGGCCGCGAGCTCGGGTTGAAGGCCAAGCGCACGCACACGATGTTCAACGGCCCGATCGAATGCCGGTTGCTGCGAATCGGCATCGACGCGAAGCACTTCGAGACGAAGCGCACGCCGGGCGCGCTGCCGGAGCTAAACGAAGAGGCGCGCGCGCGGCCGGGCGCCGACATGTTCGCGAATCGTCTGCGCAAGAACGCAGCAGCGCTCGGCGCGTGGGCCCGCCGCGAAGGTGTTGCCTGCTATCGCGTGTATGACGCCGACATGCCGGAGTACGCGTTCTCCATCGACGTGTATGCGGACTCCACCGATGCGGCGGCGCAGCGCTGGCTGTACGTGCAGGAGTACGCGCCGCCCGCAACCATCGACCCCGAGAAAGCGCGCGCGCGGCGCCAAGAGGCGTTCGCTGTGATCCCGGAGACGCTCGGTGTGGTGCGTGAGCGCGCGCATCTGCGCGTGCGGCGCAAACAGAAGGGTGGGGCGCAATACTCGAAGGTCAGCGAGCGCGGCGAGTTCGACCTCGTGACCGAGGGCGGCTTGTCGCTGTATGTGAATTTCACCGATTACCTCGACACCGGCTTGTTCCTCGATCACCGGCCCACGCGCGCTCGGATTCGCGAGCTCGCATCAGCGAAACGGTTTCTGAACTTGTTCGCCTATACGGGCACGGCCTCGGTGTTCGCGGCCGCCGGGGGCGCGCGCTCCACGACCACGATCGACATGTCACACACGTATCTCGACTGGGCGCGCCGCAATCTCGACCACAACGGCTTCACCGACGCACGCAAGCACGATTTGATTCAGGCCGATGTGCTGCAGTGGCTAGAGGAACGATCGCCCGATCGCTACGACCTGATCTTTCTCGATCCGCCGACTTTGTCGCGCTCGAAACGCATGGAGACGGAGTTCGATCTGCAGCGCGATCACGTGACACTGATCCGGAACACGTTGACGCGGTTGGCCCCGGGGGGGCTGCTGATCTTCTCGAACAATTTCCGCAAGTTTCGGCTCGACGCCGAGGCGCTCGCCGAATTTGCCGTGCAGGACGTCACCGCCGCGACGATTCCGCACGACTTCGCGCGCAATCAACGCATTCACCAGTGCTTCGAGATTCGCGTGCCGGGCGGTGCCGCGAAAACCGCCAAGCCGCTACTCTCGATTTGGGGCAAACCGCCCGCAAAAAAGTAGCGCGCCTTCGAACAGCGCGTACATCGGCAGCGCGATCATCGTCTGCGACAACACGTCGGGTGGTGTGAGCATCATGCCGACGACGAACGCGCCGAGGAATACGTACGCACGTGACTTGGCCAGCGCCTCGCGCGTGACGAGACCGGTCCAGACGCTGACGACGATCGCGACGGGCACCTGGAACGCGAAGCCGAATGCGAGCGTCATGCCGATCGTGAAGTCCAGGAACGAGTTGATGTCCGGCAGGATCTTCACGCCGTGCGGCGCCTGAGTCGCAAAGAAGCCAAACGCCATGGGTAGGACAAGAAAGTAAGAGAACGCTACACCCACATAGAACAGCGCCACGCTTGCGAACACGAACGGCAGGGCGATTTTGCGCGCGCGCGCCGGCAGCCATTGATCGATGAGCTTCCAGAGCTGATACAGCAGGGCGGGCATCGAGATGAATACCGCGAGCCAGAAAATGGTCTTGAGCGGAGTCGTGAATGGGCCGGTGACATGCTTGCTGATCAGCGTGGAGCCGATCGGCAGGCGCGTCATGATGGGCGTGGCGATCTGGGTGAAGATCTGGTTCTGCCAGGGCGTCATGATCGCGAACACGCCGAGCAGCGACAGGATGGCCTTGAACAAGCGCGAACGTAGCTCGTAGGCGGCGGCCAGCAGGCGGGCGCCGAGTTGCTTGGTCTCGGGATCGATGAGGAGGTCGGCCACACGCGCATTCTAAACGAAGAGTTTCCAAGGAAACCCGCTAGACTTTGGGAATCTCGATGGAGGATGAACCATGACGACGATCGTCGGAATCGCCGGCAGCCTGCGCAAAGGCTCGTTCAACGCGGCCCTGTTGCGTGCGGCCGTGGGCTCCATGCCAGCGGGCAGCACGCTCGAGCAGGCGACGATCGCCGGCATCCCCCTGTACAACGCCGACGTCGAGGCCGCGCAGGGCATTCCACCGCCGGTCGCGAGCCTGAAAGATCGTCTGGCCGCTGCGGACGGGCTATTGCTCGTGACACCCGAATACAACAACTCGATCCCCGGCGTGTTGAAGAACGCGATCGACTGGTTGTCGCGACCCGACTCCGACATCTCGCGCGTGTTCGGCGGCAAACGCGTAGCGCTGATCGGTGCTTCGCCCGGTGGCTTTGGCACGATCCTGTCGCAAAACGCCTGGCTGCCGGTGCTGAAGACGCTGGGGATGGACCTGTGGGCCGGCAAGAAACTGCTGGTATCGCGCGCCAAGATGGTGTTCGACGAAGCGGGCAACCTCACGGATGCGAAGGTCGCCGAGCAGTTGACGGCGTTCCTGCAGGGCTTCGTGGCGTTCGCCGCACGCCGCTGAACTCGCTCGGGCTGTAGTACCATTCGGCATCGTGTGGGGATTCATTTGGAGGCGTGTTGGCTATGAAGAAACAGTCGTGGCTCGGAGTTGTGGCGCTTGCGGTCGGTTGCTTCGCACTGCCGGCCGCCCAGGCACAGTTCGGCGACAAGCCCTCGAAGCTCTCGCTGGTCAAAGTGCAAGACGACCTGTACGTGATCCACAACGACGCCGTGCCGGGCAACACGACGGCGCTGATCACGAACCAGGGCGTAATCCTTGTCGACGATAAGTTCGAGATCGATCACGACAACATCATGGCGATGCTGAAGACCGTGACGAATCAGCCGGTGAAGTATGTCGTCAACACGCACTTCCACGGCGACCACAGCGGCGGCAACGCCAAGATGCAGGCCGGCGGTACGTTGGCCGTGGCGTCTGCGCAGGCCCGCGCGCGCATGGTCGACGGCAAGATGAGCGGTCTGCCGGACATCACGATCGCGCCGCGCGGCACGCTGTATCTTGGCGGCAAAGTGGCAGAGATCTACTGGCTGGGGCGTTCGCACACGGACGGCGACGTCGTGGTGCTGTTCCCGCAGAACCGCGCCATCGCCATGGGCGACATGTATACGAACGGCGAAGGCACCCCGCAGCTGATCGACTACTCTGGCGGCGGCAGTGCGAAAGAGTGGACGGCCACGGTCGAGAACGCACTGAAGCTCGATTTTGACACGGTGATCCCGGGTCACGGCAACGTTGTGAAGAAGGCCGATCTCATCGCGTTCCGCGATAGCACGAAGCGCCTCACCGAACTCATCACGCAGCAGGTCAAGCAGAACAAGTCGAAGGCCGACGTCGAAGCGACGATGCGCAAGGAGTTCGGCTGGCAGGACTTCCACGTGCAGATGGCGCTCGACGGCCTGATCAAAGAGATGCGCTGAACTGACCCGCGGCCTTTCGGCCGCGGGTTGGCGTAGCGTGGCAGCCGCGCCCGTCTGGCCACGAGGGTGACTCCACGGTGAGACGCGATTTGCTCGTTCTCGTCATGGGGCTGACGCTGCTCGCGAGTAGTATCGCGTGCGCGCAGTTCGGCCGCAGGTTCGGGCGCCAGATCCAGGACAACGACGCGCCGCCCACCGAGTTCGTCGCGATGCGCTGGCATTTCGGCACGAACGGCGCGATCGGCCACATGGGCTGGTCGCACAACTACCCGGAATCCGAGATCAACCTGAACGGCTTCATCGGACGTACGACGCGCGTCGACGTCGAAGACAACTCATACCGGCTCATAGAGCTCGGCAGCCCTGAAATCTTCGATTACCCATTCGCCTATATTTCCGAGCCCGGCGAGATGGAGATGACGCAGACCGAGGTCGCAAACCTGCGCGAGTACATCCTTCGCGGCGGCTTCATTCTGATCGACGACTTCGACACCTGGCACATGAACAACCTGCGCGAGGAAATGCACCGCGCACTTCCCGAACGCGACTTCGAACGGCTCGACGGCGCCAACGCCATCTGGGACCTCGTATTCAAGGTCGAAGACCTCGAGAGCATGGCGCCGTATGTGCAAGGCGACGACCCCGTGTACTACGGACTCGTCAACGACGTGAGCCAGATCGCGATCATGGCGCTGCACAACAATGACCTTGCAAACTTCTGGGAGTGGTACGGCAGCCCGCAGTATCCGTTGCGCCCGGCTACGGACGCGTTCCGCATGGGCACGAACTTCGTCGTGCACGCCATGACGCATTGAACAGCGACACAAGAGGACACAGGATGACACTCGACACAGAATCGACACGGCGCGAGTTCCTGCAGCGCGGCGCGTTACTGACCGCGGCCGCAAGCGTCGCGAGCTCGCTGCCGCTCGCGGCGCTCGCACAGCGCGGCGTGCCGCAGCGGCCGATCCCGAGCACGGGCGAGATGCTGCCGGTGATCGGCTTGGGTTCGAGCAAAGTGGTGGAGGAGATCGCGGCGAAAGGCAGCGACCCGGCGCTCGGCGTGCTGCGCGCCCTCGTGGCGAACGGCGGCAAGTTCGTCGACACGTGGCCGCGCAACGCCGACAACGATGCGGCGTTCGGCCGTTTGCTCGCGCTGCCGGAATTCAACGGCAAGCTGTTTGTGACCACGAAGGTCGATCAGGTCGGCAAGGACGTCGGCATTGCGCAGTTCAAACAGGCGCAGAAGCTGTATGGTCGGCAGACGCTCGACCTCGTGCAGATCTTCAGCCTCGTGGACGTCGATACGCACTGGCCGAGTCTGAAGCAGTGGAAGGCCGAGGGCGCGGCCCGTTACATCGGCGTCACGGTATCGCAGCCCGCAAAGTACGCGGATCTCGAACGGTTTCTGGCGCGCGAGAAACCGGATTTCGTGCAGATGAACTACTCGATCACGGAGCGCGGCGTCGAGCAACGGCTGCTCAAGGTGGCCCACGATCGCGGGGTGGCCATCGTGATCAACCGGCCGTTCATGAACGGCGCGTACTTCGACAAGCTCAACGGCAAACCGCTGCCCGAGTGGGCGGCCGAGTTCGAGTGCGGCACGTGGGCGCAGTTCTCCTTGAAATACATACTGGCGAATCCGCTCTTGACCTGTGTGCTGACGGAGACCGCCAACCCGCAGCACATGATGGACAACCTCGTTACGGCGCTCGGACCGCTGCCCGATGCGGCAGCGCGCCAGCGTATGCGCGAAGTCATCGATCGAGTCTGAAGCCGCGGGATCGGCCTCATCAAGGAGCCAACAATGCGTTCGATTCTGCTGCTGGGCGTCGTCGTCTCGGTTGTGATCGCGTTTGCGATCGGCCGACTGTCGGCGCAGGAGTCTCCGGCGTCGTGCCGGATGTGTCCGTCCACGTACATCCCGGCCAGCGAGATCGCAGAGTTCACGGCGCTTGGGCGCGCGGACCTGTCGCTGCTCGATCAGCAGATGCGCGCGATCGACATTGGCAAGTCGCAGGTCGAGGTCGCTCTCGTGCATCGCGGCAAACTGGACAAGGTGGGTGCGCGCTCGGTGGCCGAGCACGATCTCGTGAGCGAGGTGTATTACGTACTGAGCGGCTCCGGCACCAACCGAACGGGGCCGGACCTCGTGGACCAGAAGCGGCGGCCGGCCACGGACCGCGCCGTGCGTCTGCTGAACGGCCCCGGCGGCGACGCAGCCGACATACGCAACGCCGCGGAGCACGAGCTCAAGGCCGGCGACGTGCTTGTCATTCCCGCCGGCACCGGCCACCAATTCACGAAGATCGACGATCACATTACGTATCTGGTGGTCCGCGTCGACCCGGACAAGGTGGTTCCCCTCATGGACGAAGCCGCTTCGCAAGCCTATCGTGCCGCCCATCGGCGGAAGTAGAGTGGCGGCATGAGAATCGATTTCGTTGCAGACGTGGCGTGCCCGTGGTGCGCAATCGGCTTGGCCGCGCTCGACACGGCGATCGAGCGCATTGGACCTTCCCTCGAGGTCGAGCTGCACATGCAGCCGTTCGAATTGAATCCCGGCATGCCGCCGGAAGGCGATGAGGTTGCGAACTACCTCAAGAGCAAATACGGCATGTCGGACGAACAGCTCGTCGCCGGCCAGACGCAGCTCAAAGCGCGTGGTGCAGAGGAAGGCTTCGAATTCGGCGAACGCAAGTACGTGTGGAATACGTTCGACGCACATCGAATGGTGCGGTGGTCGGCCACGGAGGGCGCACCGGGCGCGCAACATGCACTGAAGCGCGCGATGTTCGTGGCGTATCACGGCGAAGGCCGCAACCCGTCCGATCCGGGCGTGCTGATCGATCTCGTCACTGCAGTCGGACTCGACGTCGACCGCGCGCGGGAGGTGCTTGCCTCGGACGCGTTCGCCGACGAGGTGCGTGCTGCCGAGCAGTTCTGGCAGGAGATCGGCATCCATGCCGTGCCGGCCGTCGTGATCAACCGCAAGCACTTGATCTCGGGCGGCCAGCCGAGCGCGGTATTCGAGCGCGCGTTGCGCGAGCTCGCCGAAGAACAAGAGTAGGAAGGAGCGGCACATGCTTCGAGTAATGGCAATCGTATTGCTGGCGGCGCAGCTCACGGGCTGTGGCTACAACCGGTTTCAGACACAGGACGAGCAGACCAAAGCTGCGTGGTCCGAGGTGCTGAACCAGTATCAGCGCCGCGCCGATTTGATCCCGAATCTCGTCGAGACCGTGCGCGGCTTCGCGCAGCAGGAACAGACCGTGCTGCTCGGCGTGACGGAAGCGCGTGCGAAGGTCGGTTCGGTGAAAGCCACGCCCGAGCTCGTCAACGACCCCAAGGCGTTTCAGCAGTTCCAGGCCGCGCAGAGCGAGCTCTCGGGCGCGCTGTCGCGCCTCATGGTCGTCGTCGAAATGTATCCGGATTTGAAGTCCGACCAGAACTTCCGCGATCTGCAGGCGCAGCTCGAAGGCACGGAAAACAGGATCACGGTGGCTCGCAACCGTTACATCGAGTCTGTGCAGAACTACAACGTCACGGTGCGCAGCTTCCCGAGCAATATCACGGCGATGATGTTCGGCTATCAGCAGAAGGCGAACTTCACCGTGGAGAACGAGGCGCAGATCTCGAAACCGCCGCAGGTCGACTTCAGCCGTCCGAAGCAATGAGCGCAGGCGCTGCGTGCGTGGCCTGACGATGCACGCCTTCCGGCGCGGCTTTGCCGCGTTCGGCCTCATGCTATTGTTCGTGGCCGCGCTGGCGTTGGCGCAACAGCCCGTGCCGCCGCGCGCGGCGCGTGTGACGGACTTGACCAATACGTTGCCCGCGGCTACGCAAGCCGCGCTCGATCGCAAGCTCGCGGCGTTCGAGGCACGCAAGGGTAGCCAGATCGCGGTACTGCTCGTGGCGACCACCGCGCCCGAGTCGATCGAGCAATACTCGCAACGCGTTGCCGAAGCGTGGAAGCTCGGCCGTGCCGGCGTCGACGACGGCGTGCTGCTGCTCGTCGCGGTGCAGGACCGGCGCGCGCGATTCGAGATCGGCTACGGGTTGGAAGGCGCGGTGCCCGACGCGCTCGCGCGGCGCGTCATCGCCGAGCAACTGGCGCCGAAGTTCAGGGATGGCGACTACGCCGGCGGCATCGACGCGGGTCTGGACGCGCTGATCGGCCTCGTCGAGGGCGAGCCGTTGCCCGAGCCGGCCGCCCGCGCGCCCGATGTCGAGCCGTGGGGCGCCATGCCCGTGCTGCTGATATTCGCGGCGTTCGTGGCACCGCTGTTCCGCCGCATCTTCGGTACGCTGTTTGGCTCGTTGGCACTGGGCGCGGGCGCCGGATTCATCGTGTGGCTCGTCAGCAGCGTGCTGTTCGCTTCCGTGCTCGTGGGTGGCCTGGTGTTCGTGTTCGCGCTCGCCGGCATCGGTGGCGGTGCTGGCCGGTGGGCCTCTCGCGGCGGCCCGTTCGGCGGCATGCCGGGAGGTTTCGGCGGGGGCTTCGGCGGAGGCGGGGGCGGTGGCTTTCGCGGGGGCGGCGGGCGTTTCGGCGGCGGCGGTGCGTCGGGAGGCTGGTAGCGATGCGCGTCGTCCCTCACCTGCTGCTGCCGCGCGTCGTGTTGAACCGGCGGTTCCCGGCGCCGACGCTGAAGGCCATCGAAGGCGCGATCGGCGCGTCGGAGAAGCGCCATCGAGCCGAAATCCGGTTCGCGATCGAGGTGGCGCTCGATGTGCGCGCCTTATGGCGCGTTCGCACGGTACGCGACCGCGCGCTCGAGGTGTTCGCCGAACTCGGTGTGTGGAGCACGGCAGAGCGCAACGGCGTGCTGATCTACGTGCTGCTGGCCGAGCGCCACGTCGAGATCGTGGCCGATCAGGGGTTCAAGGGCCGCGTCGGCGACGCCGAATGGCGCGAAGTCTGCGCGCTGATCGAGCGGGAATTCGCACACAGCCGCTGGTGTGACGGCGCCCTGCACGGCATCGAAGCCGCCACGGCCTTGCTCGCGCGCGAGTTCCCGACGAGCGGGCAAAACCGCAACGAGCAGCCCGACCGCCCGGTCATTCTCTAAACCCGAATAACTTCAAGATCAATTAGTTAGGCCAAGCTCCTCGAGTAACGCGTTAGCCCGGTACACCTTCGTCAGGCCTTCGCGAATAATCGCCGTATCCACGGCCACGGCGCGGTTGCGCGCCGCATCGAAGCCATACGAACCGCTGATCGAGTGAATGTTGCCGTCGAAGATCAGGCCTACGACGCGACCATCGGCTGCGATCAGCGGGCTGCCGGAGTTGCCGCCGACGATGTCGTTGTCCGTGGCCACGTTGAACGGCGTCGTGAGGTCGAGCGTCGGGCGCACAGCCTGCCAACTTTGGGGCACTGCGAACGGCGGCCTGCCGGTCGCGCGCTCGAACAGCCGCGCGAGGCGAGTCAGCGGATCGACAGCGGTGCCGTTCTCGTCCCAGCCGCGTACGGCGCCGAACGAGAGCCGCAGCGTGAACGTGGCGTCCGGGTAGACGGCGGTGCCGAACGCCGCAAACTTCGCGCGTGCGATCTGCTCGTGTGCCGCATCGATCACGGCCTCGACCTCATCCTCGTGCCATTTGCGGAGCTCGCGCCCCAGGGGGTCGAGCCGCTTGGCAAGCACGATCAACGGGTCGGTGCTCGCGTCGATCGCGGGCTGGCCGCCTTTCCACAGGGCGAGGCGTACGGCCGGATCGGCCAGCTTCGAGCCGTCGATCAGTCGCGCTGCGAGCGAGTCCGGCGTGTCGTCCGTCAGTAGCTGGCGTACCACCGGGTCGTCGGGACCGAGCCATTCGCGCATGCGCTCGAGCCCGAACGACAACGTCAGGCGCTCGAGCTCGGGATAGATCGGCACGGCTGCGCCGAGCTGTTGCTCGATACGCGGTAACGCCGCATCGGCGTACTCGCGCAGCCTCTCGGTGTTCGGCTTCGTGCGCTCGGCGGCCGCGCGCACGAGCAGGCGCGCGTAGCGGAACAGGCTGCTGCTGAAGCCGCTGCCGTTCTCGACGTACACGTACGGCAGCCAGCGTCGCTGCTCGGCGGCCAGCGCCGCCTCGATTCGTGCCCAGGGGTCGCCGCTGACGGTGGCATTGAGCGCCGCGCTCTGCGAGATCTTGCGTTGCAAATCTGCTTCGGCGTCCTGTTTCGTCTGGAGCAGGCTGTCGTCCAGCAACGCGTCGAGCTGTTTGCGCTGGACCTTGATCGTGTTCTCGAGCCCAAACAGGTTGTCCTGAACGATGCGCGCCGCGGCGTCGCCCGTCTTCGCGAACTGGATGTACCGGCCGCGCAGCTCGGACGCCCGGAGCAGCGCCTGTGGCAGCCGGCGGTCGCGCAGCGCCTTGAGCTCGGCGACGGTCAGCTGTCGGTCGGTCGAGCCCGGGTGGCCCGCGACGAATACCGGGTCACCGGCCTTCGGTCCTGCGAAATTGATCGTCAGGTGGTTGGGCGTCGCGGCGGGCTGGCCGTTCACATACGCGCGCAGCAGCGACATGTCGAAGTCCCAGCGTGGGAACTGGAAGTTGTCGGGGTCGCCACCGAATGCCGCGATCGCGTCCTCGGGGGCGAACACCAGCCGCACATCGTCATAGCGGCGGTACTTATAAAGCCAGTACTGCCCGCCGTCGTACAAAGTAACGGCCTGGCATTTCAACGAGCTACGAGACTTTCTGGAAGCATCCTCGCAGGTCTGTTCGAGGCCTACGAGCGTCTGGCGGCGCCGTTCGTGGGCGGCCTTGTCGTCGAGGTTCTTGAGCGCAGCTGCCACCTTGGCGGTCACGTCCTCCGTGGCCTCGAGCACCTCGGCGATCTGCACGGGGCAACGCAGCTCGTCGGCGCGTGTCGCGGCCGCGAAGCCGCTGTCGATCAGGCTTTCGTCGCGCGTCGAGTTCTGGGCGAGGCAGTTCTCGACGCAGTGGTGGTTCGTGAGCAGCAGACCCTGCGCCGACACGAACGACGCCGTGCAGTTCGACAGCCGCACCGTGGCGAACCGCACGCGGTCGAGCCAGGCCTGATCGATGTTCGCGCCGTAACGCTGCGAGACGGTGGCGCGGGGGAAATTGTCGAAGGTCCACATACCTTCGTCGGCGAATGCCGGGGCGCTCGCACCGGCGAGCAACGCGAGGGCGGCGACAGCGGCGCGGTTCATGGCGCGCCGGGCCGGTAGCCGAAGTCTGAGATCGTTCTGGCGGCAGGCGCGCTGCGCAGGAATTTCAGGAACTCGCGCGCCGCGACGTTCTCTCGGCCGTGCGCGAGCAGCACTGCGTCTTGGCGAAGCGGCGCGTGCAACTCCTCGGGCACCGGGAAGTAGGCCGTCGGATCCCCGTAGGCGATGGCCTGCGACATCGCGACGAATGCGAGATCTGCGTTGCGCGTTTCGGCTTGCGCGAAGGTCTGCGCAATGCTCTGCCCGCGCACGAGGCGCGGCTGCAGCGTGTCCCAGAGGCCGAGCGCCTGCAACGTCTGTTGCGCCGCGAGGCCATACGGAGCGAGGTCCGGATTGGCAATTGCGAGCCAACGAAAATTCTGGCTGCGCAACGCGTCGAGGTTTAGGGGCGCAAATTTTCGTGGTTCCCGCGTGAATAGCACTAGAGTGCCCACGGCGTACGTGAAGCGCATGGAGCCGTCGCCGCGGCCGTGTGCGACGAGTTTCGCAATCGTCTCCTGGTCCGCGGAGAGCATGACGTCGAACGGCGCCCCGTTCGTGATCTGCGCATATAGCTGCCCGGTGCTGCCCGAGACGACCGAGAGCTTGTGCGTGCCGGTCTGCTCGAAGGTGCGCTGCAGCGCTTCGAGCGGAGCCAGAAAATTGGCCGCGACGGCCACGGTGGCCGAGTCGGCGCCGGCGTGCGCAGACGCACCGCCAAGCAACGCGGCCGCGACGAGCAGGGGTCTGAAGCAGGTTCTCATTCGCGTGTTTTAGCAGAGCAAAAGGGCGCCGCCTACTGCATATTTCGTGTGACGGTGGCGATGGCGGCGTGTGGCATGATCGACGCCATGTCGTCTCTGCCTCTTTCGCCCGCAACCGCCGCCGACCGGGCGCGCCACATATTGCGCGAAACGTTCGGGTATGCGGTGTTTCGCGACCAGCAGGAGCAGGTCATCGGGGCCGCGCTCGACGGGCGCGACTCGCTGGTGCTGATGCCGACCGGCGGCGGTAAGTCGCTGTGCTTTCAGATCCCCGCGCTCGTTCGCGACGGCGTCGGCATCGTCGTGTCGCCGCTCATTGCGCTGATGGAGGACCAGGTCGGTGCGCTGCGCGAGGCCGGTGTCTCGGCCGCGTTCTTGAATTCGACGCTGAAGCCCGCCGAGCAGCGCAGCGTAATCGCCGCGCTGCGTTCCGGCGAGCTCGAGCTGCTGTATCTCGCGCCGGAGCGGCTGCTGCAGCCCGAGACCCTGGACCTGCTCGCCGATGTGCCCGTGGCGCTGATCGCAATCGACGAAGCGCACTGCGTGTCGCAGTGGGGCCATGACTTCCGCACGGAATATCTCGGCTTGAGCGCGCTAAAGAGTCGATTTCCCGGCGTACCGCGCATGGCGTTGACGGCCACGGCCACCGTCCCCACGCGGGACGAGATCGTCGCGCGGCTTGAGCTCAACTCGCCGGACGTGTTCGTGTCGAGTTTCGATCGGGCGAACATCCGCTACTCCGTCCGCAGCAAAACCGATGCGCGCCGCCAGCTGCTCGACTTCCTGCAAGGTCATCGCGAGGAAGCGGGCATCGTGTACTGCCTGTCGCGCGCCAAGGTGGAGAGCGTGGCCGAATGGTTGAATGAGCAGGGCTTCTCCGCCGTGCCGTACCACGCAGGGCTTTCGAACGACCAACGCGCCTCGAATCAGCGCCGGTTTTTGAACGAGGACGGGCTCATCGTCGTCGCGACGATCGCGTTTGGAATGGGCATCGACAAACCGGACGTGCGTTTCGTCGCGCATCTCGATCTGCCGAAGAGCATGGAGTCGTACTACCAGGAGACCGGCCGAGCGGGGCGCGACGGCGAGCCGGCCGACGCGTGGATGGTATACGGGCTGCAGGATGTCGTGCAGCTGCGCGCGCTCGTCGAAAGTTCGGAAGCGGGGGAGGAGCACAAGCGGCGCGAGCTACGCAAGCTCGACGCGCTGCTCGGTTGGTGCGAAGTCACGGAGTGCCGACGGCGGCCGCTGCTCGCGTATTTCGACGAGCAGCTCACGGCCGACTGCGGCAACTGCGACAACTGTCTCACTCCGCCGGCGACGTTCGACGGCACCGAAGCCGCACGCAAGCTACTGTCCGCCGTGTATCGCACCGGCCAGATGTTTGGCGCGGCGCATGTGATCGATGTGTTGCTCGGCAACGCAACGGAAAAGGTCGAACGCCATCGACACGAGCGGCTGTCGGTATTCGGCCTCGGCGCCGACTGGCCAGCTCCCACCTGGCGCTCGTTGCTACGCCAGCTGATCGTACGCGGCTACGTGCAAGTCGATCACGCCCGCTACGGCGCGCTGGTGCTCACGGACGCGAGCCGCCCCTTGCTGCGTGGCGAAGCGCAGATGCGTGTGCGCGAAGATGCGCGCGCGGCTACCCCACGTAAGAAAACCCGAGCCGCTGCGCCCGTCGATCTCACGCCCGGCGACGAGCCTCTGTGGCAAGCACTACGCGACTGCCGCAGGCGTCTCGCCACCGAGCACAACGTGCCGCCCTACGTGATCTTCCACGACGCGACGCTGCGCGAAATGTTGCGCGCCCGGCCCGACTCGCGCGAAGCCCTGTTGGCGATCTCGGGCGTCGGCCAGTCGAAACTCGAGCGCTACGGCGACGACTTCCTGGCCGTCCTCCGCTCCGCCGCGTAGAGAATCCTGCAACTAGGCAAAACCCAGCACCGTCTTTATGCTGCGCGGTACGCGTTTCGTGGGGGAGTTCATGCGTAAACCGCCAACGTCAGCCCGTATCCTCGTGGCGCTGCTCGGCCTGTCGCTGGCCGGCGTGGCGGCTGCCACGCGGCCGGATTTCACCGGCGTGTGGGGCGTGTATCGCGAGCCCGGCGCCGCGGCCCCGCAACGCGGTGCGCCGCAACCGGCGTTACCGCTCAAGCCCGAAGCCAAAGCGAAGATCGACGCATACCACGCGCTCGTCGACAAGAGCGGTGACACGCCGGGCGGCTTTTGCCTTGGCACCGGCATGCCGGGCTCGATGCTCGGCTCCGGCGGCTACCCGATGGAGGTCGTTCAGCACGACAAGATGTTCGTCGTCGTGTACGAAGCGCACACCGAAGTGCGGCACATCTACTTAGGCGAGCGCGCGAAAGAGCAGGATCTGTTCCCCGATCGCAACGGCTATTCGTTCGGCCGTTGGGACGGTGACAGCCTGATCGTCGAAACCACGCATCTGAAGGAGGCCGTCGATCAGGCGCGCTATCCGCACAGCGACCAAGCGAAGATCGTCGAGGAGTATCGTCTCGTGACGAACGACGACGGCAGCAAGGTGCTGATCGCCAACATGACACTGACCGACCCCACGTTCTACACGCAGCCAATCAAGGCCGAGAAGAAATGGCAGTACCAGCCGGGGATCCGCCTGTTACCGTACGAGTGCACGGAGCCCGCGTGGGAAGCGCACCTCGAAGAGCTCGCGAACAAACAGGCCGCGCACTAGTGTGGTCGGAGACGCCAATGAACAAACTGTTAGTTGCACTGCTGCTCACGGCGGCATTGACGCCACCGGCGTTTGCGCACCACTCCGCGGCGCGGTTCGATCTCACGATTCGCGACCACACGGTCGTAGGGATAGTGAAAGAGTTCAAACCTGCGAATCCGCACACGAAGATCGTGCTCGAGATTGCGGACGAGAAGGGCAAGCGCGACATCGAATTCGAGGGCCACAGTTTGAACAATTACTACCGTGGCGGTTGGCGCGAAGGATTGGTCAAGCTCGGTGACAAGATCACGCTGTATGCGGCGCCGACGAAAGACGGCACGGATGGCGGGTACGCGCTCGAAGTCGTAGCCGCCGATGGCACGAGGTTCTGATGGACCCCTCCGTCAACGTATTCGGCGAGGAAATCATCGGCTGCAGCGACCGGCCGATCACCGGCTTCTTTCGCGACGGCTGCTGCAACACGAGCGATGACGATGTCGGTTCGCACACGGTGTGCGTCGAGGTCACGAAGGATTTTCTCGAGTTCTCGCGCTTCAAGGGCAACGATTTGTCGACGGCGCGTCCCGAGTTCAATTTTCCGGGCTTGAAGCCGGGCGACCGCTGGTGTTTGTGCGCCGCGCGCTGGCTCGAAGCGCAGCAGCAGGGCATGGCGCCGCGCGTGGTGCTCCGGGGCACGCACGAGCGCGCGCTCGAGGTGGTGTCGCTCGATCTCTTGAAGAAGTTCGCCGTCGATTTGAACTAGGAGATGGTGAAGCCGGTGTTGTGACAGATCCCGGTAGTGTCTGATAGCTTCCGTCTGGGGGAACAACAGGGGATCGTGATGAAAGTGCTTGGCCGTCTTGTGAGTTCAGTGGTCGTCGTGTGGGGCCTGTCATCGTTGACGCCCATGTCAGGGCAGTCGCAGCAGCCGCCGCCGAATACCGGCACGCCGGAAGAAACCGCAAAACTTGCGGTGGCGGCCGGCAAATACGATATCGCCGGGCTGAAGCTCGGCACGCCGCTCAAGGAGTCGATGCAGGCGCTGAAGGCGCACAATCCCAAGCTGCAAATGAAACAGGACACTGTTCGGTACGACGTGCTGGGCGCCGACCTGCTCTACGGCCTGACCTTCACGAGCCCGGAGGAAAGATTCATCTTTAGCCTCACGATGCCTCCCAATCCGATCGTCGTATCGAGGCTGGCCCGTGTGCTGATATTCACGAAGGAGACGGCGCCGACACAGCAAGTGATCGTCGATGCCTTGATCGAGAAGTATGGCACGCCCAGTTACGACAACGGCCCCAACCAACTGAACGACGCCAATTTTCGCGTCATCAACTGGTTGGACGATGCCGACGGCAAGCGGATGAAAGACCCGACCGGCCAGATGTGCACGACGTCCAACTCGTTTACGGGCATACCGCCGCAATCGGCTGAGGCCGCGCAGATGCCGGTGCGGGGAATATCGATGCTCCTCGAGTCGCGTTTTTCCATCGGCCAGGGGGATGTCTGTGAGACGCGTCGGATGGTTCAGGCGAGGCTCCAAAAGTGTTGCAGAGACGGCTTGGCTGCCCCGAATTTGGTCGGAGGGCTAGTGGTCCACCTGGGCGATGGCCCGCTCGACGAACAATCCATCGGCGCGACGCACGAGATGCTCGTGAACGCGACGAAGGCCAAGGACGCGAAGGAGCAGGAGAGCGCGCAGAAGAACCGGCCGAAGCTGTAGATTGATTTCAATACACCGGGAGGGTCCTTCTTTGAAACGCTGCTGTGCGCACGCGTGGGTCTTGGCCACGCTCATCATCGCCGTCGGAGTCGTTGCAGTGCACGCGCCGCGCGCGAATGCGCAGGCGAAATCGCCGATGGTCGAGTGGCCCATCTACGGCGGCAACCTTGCATCGCAGTTCTACTCGCCGCTCGATCAGATCAACGCGCGCAACGTAAAGGACCTGAAGGTCGCGTGGCGTTGGTACGCAGGCAACTTCGGTCCAGATCCGGAGCTGAAGAGCGAGAACACGCCGCTCATGATCGGTGGCGTGCTGTATGCGACCGCTGGCGCCACACGTAACGTTGCGGCGATCGACGCCGCCACGGGCGAGACGCTGTGGGTCTGGCGACCGAACGAGACCGAGCGGTTCAAGCAGGCGCCGCGCAAGATGGCCGGGCGCGGCGTGGCGTACTGGACCGACGGAACGCAAGACAAGCGCGTGTTCGTCGTGACGCCGGGCTTCTTTTTGTGGTCGCTCGACGCGACGACCGGTCTGCCGAAGCGCGAGTTCGGCGAAGCCGGAGTCGTCGATCTGCGCCGAGGCCTACGCGGGCCAGCGGACAACGTAGAGGCGGGCTCATCGTCGCCCGCGCTCGTGGTGGGCGACGTGGTGATCGTGGGGCCGGCCGGCGGCATTGGCGCACGGCCGAACTCGAAGACTCAGGTGAAGCTCGACGTGCGCGGCTTCGACGCGAAGAGCGGCAAGCTCTTGTGGACGTTCCATACGATTCCGGAGAATGCCGAGTTCGGCTACGACACGTGGCTCACGCCGGGCTCTGCCGAGTACACGGGTAACGCGGGCGTGTGGGCGCCGATGGCGGCCGATCCCACGCTCGGGCTCGTGTATCTGCCGGTCGAAGGCCCCACCAGTGATTTGTACGGCGGCGAGAGGCCCGGCAATAATTTGTTTGGCAACACGCTGGTGGCGCTCGACGCGAAGACCGGCCAGCGTGTGTGGCACCAGCAGCTCGTACATCACGACATCTGGGATTACGACAACCCCACATCGCCGATCCTGCTCGACGTGAGGGTGGGCGGCAAACAAGTCAAAGCCGTGGTGCAGCTCACGAAGCAAGCGTTCGCGTACGCGTTCGATCGCGCGACCGGTGCGCCGCTCTGGCCGATCGAAGAGCGGCCTGTGCCGACGTCCGACGTGCCGGGCGAATGGACCTCGCCAACGCAGCCGTTTCCGACGAAGCCGAAAGCCTACGACCGCCAGGGCGTCAGCGAGGCCGATCTCGTCGACTTCACGCCCGCGATCAAGGCGGCGGCGCTCGCGGCCGTCAAAGACTTGCGCATGGGCCCGATGTATACGACGTCGTCGCTGATCGACGCGACGGACGGCACGCGCGGCGCGCTCGTGCTTCCGCATTTTGGCGGCGGCACGAACTGGGAGGGCGGCGCGGCGGATCCCGAGACTGGCATGCTGTACGTCGCGTCGCAGACCACGATGAACGTATTCGCCGTGAACCTTGCGAACGGCCGCTCCGACATTCGCTACTTGTTCGTAAACGGCGACGCGCCGCATCCGCTCGGATTGCCGCTGATCAAGCCGCCGTATGGCCGTATCACGGCCATCGACATGAACACCGGCGAGCACCGGTTCATGATTCCGAACGGCGACACACCGGACGACGTCAAGAACAACCCGGCGCTCAAGGGCGTGAAGCTGCCGCCAACGGGTAAGCCGAGCAAGGCCCTGCTGCTCGTGACGAAGACGCTGCTGTTCGCGGCCGAAGGCTACGGCGGCGGGCCGATCCTGCGGGCGTACGACAAGGCCACCGGCGCCGTGGTGGCTGAGCTTGCGTTGCCCGGTGTGGCGAGCGGCAAACCCATGACCTACCTATTGAACGGCAAGCAGTACCTCGTGCTGGCCGTTGGCAAGGACCACCCGGCGGAGCTCGTGGCGTTCGCATTGCCTTAGCTGTCTTTTTGGCCCGCCGCTTTCTCAACGAGGCGTGGTAGCCGCGCTGCGCAGATGCGCGCGCCACGACCAGCCGACCACGATCGTCAACACGACGAGCGCTATGCCGGTGAGCACCGTCGTCGCGCGGTCGAAGCCGGCGGCGAAGGCCGTAGACACGCCGGGATCTTTCGAGAGATCGATGGAGCTCAGCGATGCCGGGTAGCCGCTCGCGACCATCGTCAATGTCACGACCACGGTCGCGAACGTCACACCGATCACGTTGCCCGAGTTGCGGCACAGGTTCACGAAGCCCGCCGTCGCACCGTGCGCTTTGTCGTCGACAGCATTCATGATCGACGCCGAGTTCGCCGCGCCGAAGATCGACATGCCGAACGACGTGACCATGAGCCCCACCACGATGACCCAGACCGGTGTCGCGACGTGCAGGCCAATGAATACGGAGAATCCGAGTGTCGTGAGCGCGAGCCCGATGTTGGCGAACAGGCGCACGCCCCAGCGGTCCGCGAGGCGACCGGCGAAGGGCGCTATGGTGGCGGTCACCAGCGCGGCCGGCACGATCAAGAGGCCGACCGTTGCCGCCGTGTAGCCGCGCACGCCTTGCAGGAAGAACGGCACGAGGAAGCGGATGGCGGAGATGCCCATGAAGACGACGAATGCGCCGAGCGCACCGAACGCGAAGTCGGGCTTGCGGAACAGGTTGAGGTCGAGCATCGGTGCCTGGCTGCGCCGCTCGAGCAGCACGAACCCGAGCACGAGCAGCACGGACGCAATCTCGCCCGTGACCGTGATCGGCGCGAGCCAGCCGAGGTTCGGTCCGAGCGTCAACGTCAGGAGTAGTGCGACGAGGAACGACGAGAGCAGCAGCGCGCCGACGAAGTCGAATGGCGGTTGATCCCTGCGGTGCACTTCGTTGCGCCGCGGCAGCTTGCGGTGCGCGGTCAGCGTGATCGCTAGCATCGCCGCTGCCGTGATCGCGAACAGCATTCGCCAGCCGGCCGTTCCAACGACGATGCCGCCGGTGGCCGGGCCTACGATCGAGCCCAAGCCCACGGCCCCGAGCTGGAGCCCCAGCATTTTCGCGCGCTCGCTGGAGTGGAAGCTGCCGACGATGATGGCTGTGCTCGTGGCCTGCGTCATGGCCGAGCCGATGCCGACCACGACCCGTGCACCGATCAGCCCGTAGATCGAGCCGGCCCACGACGCCGCGAAGGCGCCGATGGCGAAAATCAGTGCGCCAATCACGTAGATCCGTTTGCGCCCGGCGACGTCGGACAGTCGTCCCATCGGCACGAGCAGCGCTGCGATCGTGAGGCCGTTGCCGGCGATGACCCACTGCGCCGTCAGGAGGTCGGTACCGAACTCGTGCGCGATCGTCGGCAAGGCGACGATCGACGAGCTCGTGTCGAACACGGTGATGAAAATACCGACCACGCAAACGAGGAAGACGACGTGGCGTTGGTCGAGTGTGGGGAGGCGCATGGTGGCCGCCATCTTAGGCAGCCGCACGGTCGCGGGCTAGTCGAAGCGCGCGGCGACAAGTATGCGAGGCGCGGGTAAACTCCGGGCGTCGTCGGTTGCGTGAACTGCTGAACGTCATGATGAGAATCGAACGGGGGTGGTTGGCGGCAGCGCTGTGCGCGACGGCGCCGACGGTGTACGCGCACCATAGCGTGTCCGCGTGGTTCGACACCACGAACATGATCGAGGTCGAAGGGCGGGTGACCGAATTCCGCTGGCAGAACCCGCACGTGATCTTCACGTTGAACGTGGTCGACGCGGTTGGCGCGACCACGCCGTGGGCCATCGAGACGCTCTCGATCAGCGGCATCAGCCGCTGGGGCATCACGGAGGATCTTTTCAAGGTCGGCGATTGGCTGCGTGTGGCAGGCAATCCTGCGCGCAAGGACGGTCACAACATCTTCGTGCGCAACATTCTGCTGCCCGGCGGGCGCGAGATCGTGCTCGGCGGCGCGGCGCGCTGGTCGAACGATACGCTGCGCGGCAGCGAGCTGCTGCAAGCGCGTGACGGCGACCCTTCGCGGCCCGAGCTCGGCATCTACCGCACGTGGAGCAGCGGCGGTGTCGGCGCCGTGCTGTTTCCGGAGGCCGTGCAGGCGAATTTCGATTTCAACAAGTATCCGTTGACGGCGGCCGGGCGTGCCGCGCTGCAGAAGTTCGACTTCGCGGCCGACGACCCCACGGCCGACTGCAAGCCGAAAGGCATGCCGACGGTCATGGAGCAGCCATACCCGATGGTGGTGACCGAGCGCGGTGCGACCATCGAGATCGCGCTCGAGGAGTACGACACGAGGCGCATCGTGCACATGGGCGCCGCTGGTGCGGCCGCCGCGGCGAAGGCGCAGCCGAGCGCGCTCGGGTACTCGGTCGGTCGCTGGGAAGATGGCACGCTCGTGGTCACGACGACGAAGTCGATCTGGGGGCACTTCGACAGCGTGGGGATTCCGCTCACGACGGCTGCCGTCATGGTCGAACGCTTCACCCCGAGCGCCGACGGCGCGCGGCTCGACTACATACTAAGCGTTACGGACGCCGCGACATTCACGATGCCGGTCGAGCTCAAGAAGGCGTGGATCTGGCGACCCGAGGTTACGATCGGCAAGTTCGAGTGCCAGCGCGTCGTGCGGAGGTAAGCGGAGTGCTGGCGATGGATACGCGGGTGCGCGGGGCATGGTTTGGATGTGCGATCACCGTGATTGCGGGGATGGCCGCGGTCGCGACAGAGCGAGGCTCGGCTGCGCAGTGGGTCGACTATCCCACTGCAAATGTGCCGCGCAATGCCGACGGCTCGCCGAACTTGAAGGCGCCTGCGCCGCGCGCCGCCGACGGCAAGCCAGACCTGTCGGGCATGTGGTTCTCGGCCGAACTACTCCCGGAGTGCGCCGACACCAAGGTTGACTGCATCCCGCAGATGAATCTCCCTGCCGACCAGATCAACATCGGGCGCACGCTGAAGGATGGATTGCCGTACACGCCTTGGGCCGCGAAGCTGGTGGCGGAGCGCACGGCAAACGGCGCAAAGGACGATCCGCACGCGTTCTGTCTGCCACCGAACTTCCCGCGCGCGTACTCTCTGCCGCAGTACATCAAGATCGCGCAGATGCCGAAGCTGACGATCGTGTTGCACGAGTTCAACGCGAGCTATCGGCAAATCTTCACGGACGGGCGGCCGCTGCCGAAGGATCCGTTGCCGGCGTGGAACGGTTACTCGGTCGGGCATTGGGAACGCGACACACTGGTGGTCGAGTCGAGCGGCTTCCGCGACGATCTGTGGCTCGATCTTTCGGGCAGCCCGATGACGAGCGCTGCGCACGTGGTGGAGCGCATCAAGCGGCCGAGCTTCGGCTCCCTAGAGATCGAGGTCACGGTCAACGATCCCAAGGCCTACACGAAGCCGTGGACGGTGACACTGCGCCAGAACATCGTGCTCGACACCGAATTGATCGAGGAGACGTGCCTCGAGAACGAGCGCGATACGGGGTTGTTCAAGAAAGAGGGCGCCAAGTGAAGGCAAAGGTGTTGCTGCTGCCACTGTCTCTGCTGCTGGCGCTACCGACGAGCGCGCATCACTCCGGCGCCGCGTACGACCGCGACAAGACGGTGACCGTGAACGGCACCGTGAATTCCGTCGAGTGGACGAGTCCCCACGCCTGGATCAAGGTCGACGCCAAGAACGAGGCGGGTGCTGCGGTGACGTGGGAGTTCGAGCTGCCGAGTCCCGTGACACTGACGCGCCGCGGGTGGGCGCGCACGGCGCTCACGCCCGGCGACAAGATCACGGTGACCGGCGCACTGGCGCGGGAGCATCCGAACATCGCCATTGCGACCGGCGTGATCGACAAGAACGGCCGCCGCCTGTTCGGCGGCGCCGCGGATTCGAAGGAGTAGGGCGCTAGGCTTTCGCGTCCGCGACGAGCCCGGCCTGTTCGATGCCGTAAGCGCATACGGCCTCGTCTTCCTCGCCCGTGCCGCCGCTGGCGCCCGCCGCACCCAGGATGTTGCCCTGCGCGTCGCGGATCAGCACGCCGCCGATCTGCGGCAGGAACTTGCCCGCGGCCGTCGCCGCAAGTGTGATGAAGAAGTTCGGGTTGTCCTTGGCGCGGGCCGCCAGTGCGCGGCTCGAAGCGCCCATGCCGACAGCGGCCCAGGCTTTGCCGGTGGCCACATCGAACCTGAACATGCTCGCGCCGTCCTCGCGTTGCATGGCCTTCAAGTGCCCCGACTGGTCGAGGACGACCACGGTCACGGGCTTGATCTTCATTTCGCGCGCCTTCTCCAGCGCCTTCGTGATGATCTGATTGGCCTTCGCGATATCCAGTGTCGACATGCGCCTCCTCCCAAAACAGCAACGCCGGCCTGCAGCATAAAGGCTCGCGCAGACGGTGTCAGGTGTTGTCGCGCGCAGAGGCGGCGTTCGCGATGTCGTTGCAGGCGCGTAGAATGCTGCAGCCGCTGCGAGGGGAGGTTTCCGAATGAGTACGCCGTGCATCATCACCGTGGCGATCACTGGCTCGGTGCCGAAGAAGGCGGACAATCCGGCGGTGCCGATCACCGTTCCCGAGCAGATCGAGTCGACGCATGCGGCGTACGAAGCCGGTGCCGCGCTCGTGCACCTCCACGTACGCAATGACGACGGTACTACGACGTCGAATGCCGAGAAGTTCGGCCAGTTCCTGGAAGGGATACGCAAGCACTGCCCCGACATCATCGTACAGTTCTCGACGGGTGGGCGAAGTGGCGTGGGCGCCGAGCGTGGCGGCATGTTGCACCACCGGCCCGACATGGCATCCCTGTCGACCGGCTCCGTGAACTTCAAGACGATGATCTACGAGAACCACCCGAAGCTCATCGTCGACCTCGCCACGCGTATGCTCGAGCACGACGTAAAACCGGAGATCGAGATCTTCGATCTCGCGATGCTCTACAACGCGGCCAAGCTCGTCGAGGAAGGGTTGCTCAAGTCGCCGGTGCACGTGCAGTTCGTGCTGGGGGTTCCGAACGCGTTGCCGGCCGATCGGCAGGTGCTCGAATTCGAACTCACGCAGCTGAAGCGTGTGCTCCCCGATGCGACGTGGACGGCGGCCGGCGTGGGGCGCTTCCAGCTACTCGTGAACGAATGGACGCTCGAGCTTGGCGGGCACTGCCGCACGGGGCTCGAGGACAATGTCCGCTTCGACAAGAGCCGCCTCGCGACCAGCAACGCAGAACTCGTCGCCCGAGTGGCAGGGCTCTGCGGACGCTACTGCCGCAAGGTCGCGACGCCGGCGGAAGCCCGCCGACTGCTTGGATTACGTGCCGCTTAAAACAAGAAGGGGAACTCGATGGAACTCGTTTATCTGACGATTTTGCTGGCGCTCGTGGAGTACACGATCTTCACCGCGCTCGTGGGCCGCGCGCGCGCAAAGTACGGCATCAAGGCGCCGGCGATGACGGGGCATCCCGATTTTGAACGCGTGAATCGTGTCCACATGAACACGCTCGAGAGCCTGATCGTGTTCATCCCGGCGATCTTGATGTTCGCGCACTACATCGACGCGCGTTGGGCGGCGGGGCTTGGCCTGCTGTTCGTGATCGGGCGTGCGCTGTACGCAGTCGGCTATATAAAGGCGGCCGAGAAACGCGGACTCGGCGCAGGGATCTGCGGCCTCACGAACATTGCGTTGCTGCTCGGCGCGCTCTTTGGCGTCGTTCGGGCGTTGATGTAACGCGAGCGGAGGACTCAGCCGCCGCCGGTGCCCAAGTACGGCAGCAACCGGCCAAACGCCAGCACGCCGAACCAGAACGTCAGCGACAGCACGCCGACCACCTTCGCGAGCGCCGGCGTGGCGTCGTGCGGCCCCAAGCGCAGGAGCTTCGGCTCGACCGCAAAGAAGTAGAGCAGAAAGTTCAAGCCAGCCGCCACGACCAGAATCATTTTGGCCCAGAACGACCAGTTGCCGGAGTAGTTGTACGGGTCGCCGAAAAAGAAGCACACGCCGGTAATCAAGTTGATCGAGAAGGCGGCGATCGCCCACGGCATCAGGCTGTGCACGGCCTTCAATGGAATCGTGCGCTGGAAGCCGATCAAGCGCAGGTCCATCACGAGCAACGCGCCCATCAACACGCATAGGCCGAGGAAGTGCAGCGACTCGAGCGTCGGCCAGCTCCAGGGGTAGCCCAGGACGAGCTTGTTGAGCCACGTGGTCAGCATCCAGTCATAGATGTGGTGCATTTGGCTCGTCTCCTAAATGAAAATCATGATGTAGGCCGTGAGTCGACCTGTCACGATCGCGCAGAGCCAAAAAACGATCCCGATCGCGGCGATGTTGCGAACGCGTGCCGGCGGCTTGCCACCGGGCCACGTGCTTGCCTTGGCAAGCTCCGGCTGCAGGATGCCGGCGGTCGCGGCGCCGGCGAACACGAGCACGATTTTCGCGATGAACATGAGGTCCGTGGCGAACATCGTAGCCTGCGCCACGAACAGCCCCGAGCCCGACAATGTGTTGATGAGGAAGCCGACCCAGGCGACCGGCAGCAGCTTCTGCAGCGACTCGTACGGAATGCCGTCGAATCGGCCGAGTAGCCGCAGATCCACGATCACGCACAGGCCGACCATGATCGCCATGCCGATGGCGTGGAGCGTGATGACGGTCGGATAGCCTTCGCTCGACATCCGAACCCATTCGGCGAGCTTGCTCGCCTCTAACCAAGCAAAGAATGCCACGCGAAGTTCCCCCAACGATTGAATTCGTTGTTATCCGGTCAGCGTAGCTGCAACTTGCGGCGGCTGTCCACTCAGGAAGTCCTTATGACAGGGGGTGGCCTGACCATGCCTCGGCTCGCGTGCGCGGTTGCCAATGCCGCGCGGCGTCGCCTATAGTCGGCCGCCGATGGCCTCTGAACAAAAGAACAACGATTCGGGGCTCGCACGACTCGGTCTAAAGCTCTCGGACTGGTTCGAGAAGTGGTTTCCCGATGCGTTTGCGCTCGCGCTCGCGGCCGTTGCGATCGTGTTCGTGGCTACGCTATTCGCCGGCTCTTCGCCCTTGGACTCCGCGCAGCGGTTTGGCGCTGGGTTCTGGGACCTGATCACGTTCACGTTGCAGATGTCGATGATCGTGGTGACGGGCTATGCCGTCGCGACGGCGCCGCCCGTGTATCGCGTGATCCGCGCTCTCGCCGCGTGGCCCACGACCGGCCCCGGCGCAGCTGCCTACGTCGGTTTGTTCTCGATGCTGACGTCACTCGTCTCGTGGAGTTTCAGCCTGATCTTCAGCGCGCTGCTCGCGCGCGAAATCGCCCACCGGGTGCGCGGTGCGGACTACAGAGCGATTGGGGCCGCGGCATACCTCGGTGTCGGCAGTGTGTGGGCGCTCGGCTTGTCGTCATCGGCCGCGTTGATCATGGCGTCGCCGGCGTCGTTGCCTGAGGCGGTCAAGCGAATTAGCGGCGTGCTGCCGCTCTCGCAGACGCTCGGGCTTTGGCAGAGCCTGTTGATCGCCGCGTCGCTGATTCTCGTATCGATGGCCGTCGCCTTCTACTCGGCCCCGAGTGCGGCGCAAGCGCGCACGATGCAGGACATGGGCGTCACCTATGCGCCCGCGACGCACGACATCGGCAAGCGCGCGACGCCGGGCGAGTGGCTCGAGTACAGCCCGCTGCTGACGATCGTGCTGTGCGTGCTCGGCTTCGGTTATCTGCTGCGCGAGGTGCTGGCGAGCGGCCCGGCCGTGTTGCTTCAGCTCGATCATTATCTTTTCCTATTCCTCGTGGTCGGCCTGCTGCTGCACTGGCGACCGAAGTCGTTCGTGCAGGCCATCTCGGCGTCCGTCACACCGGTCGGCGGCGTGATGATCCAGTACCCGATGTACGCCGGTATCGTGCGCATGCTGACCGAGTCCGGCCTTGCGAAGAGCATGTCGGATTTTTTCGTCTCCATCGCGAACCAGCACACGTATCCCGTGCTCGTCGGCATCTATTCGGCGGTGCTGGGCATCTTCATTCCGTCGGCCGGCGGTAAGTGGCTGATCGAAGCGCCGTACCTGCTGGGTGCCGCGAAAGATTTGAACGTGCATCTCGGCTGGGTGGTGCAGACGTACAACGCCACAGAAGCCCTTGCGAATCTGATCCATCCGTTCTGGATGCTGCCGCTCGTCGGTATTCTCGGGCTCAAGGCCCGCGACATCGTCGGCTACTCGATGCTGCAGTTCGTCGTGCACGTCCCGATCGTGCTGCTGCTCGTCTGGTTGCTGAACTACACGCTGCAATACGTGGCGCCGGTGCTGCCGTAGCGGCCATGCCGGGGTTCTCGTCGCCGCACGACCGTTGGTTCTACAGCGGTATGGCGACGTTGCTCGCCGGCGTAATTGTCGCGGGCTTCGTGCCGACGTTTTTTGCTCGCGGCGCGTACCCCGAGTTGCCGCCGCTGCCGATACCCGCGTTGCTGCACGGTGTCGCGGGCACACTGTGGCTGATGCTGTTCGTGGCGCAAGCTTGGCTCGTAACCGCCGAGAGGCGCGACTGGCATCGGCGACTCGGCGCGTGCGGTGCCGTCCTCGGCATGTTGTTCGTATCGAGCGCCGCGCGCGTTATCGCAAACGTCGAAAGCAGTCATTCCTATGACTCGCTGGGCACACTCTTTGCGCACGTGTATGCGAACGGAGCGCCGACAGCGGCGTTCGGCGTGCTGGTTGCCGCGGGTATAGCGCAGCGCCGCGTGGCGGCCCGTCACAAGCGCTTCATGCTGCTGGCGGCCATCGCATTGCTGCCGCCAGGCACGGGCCGCTTGTTCGGCCATTTCGGCTTGTCGTTCTTGAACGTGCCCGTGTACTTGTGCGTGCTGTTCTTCAACGCACTGTACGACGCGTTCGTCCATCGGCGCGTGCATCCGGTGTCGTGGATCGGAGGCGCAGCGCTGGCGGCGATCGAGATCAGCACCGACGCGTGGCTCCACGCAGTCGGTTCGTAGTCGCGCGTCAGCGTGCCGCCGGCTGGCAGCGCCATGTCGCGGCGCCATCGCGATCCAGTTCCTTCGCGAGCCAGGGCAACGCTACTGCAAGCTCGTCGTCGAGCTGCCATGGCGGGTTTACGACGAACATGCTGCTGCCGAACAAGCCGCCGTCTCGCGTCTCGCCCGCTACGCAAAGCTCGTACGTCGACAGCGGCGCGAGCCCAGTGGCACGCAGCGCGCGCTCGAACTTGTCCGCCGCGCGCCGGTCGATGATCGGGTGCCAGATTGCGATCACGCCGGTCGCGAAGCGTTGATGCGCTTGCACAATGGCGTTCACGACGTCGCGCGCCTCCTCGGTGCGTTCGTACGACGGATCGATCAACAGCAGCCCACGTCGTTCCAGCGGCGGTACCAACGCGACGCAGCCCTTGAGCCCGTCCTCGCGTAGCACTTTGACGTTGCGAACTCGAGCGAAATCGTGCGCGAGCTTCCGATGCTCCGCCGGGTGTAACTCGAACAGGTGCAGGCGATCGTCGGCGCGCAGACTCTCGTGCGCGAGCCAGGGCGATCCTGGATAGCGGCGTAGCGGTCCCTCGCCGTTGTAGCGGTAAGCGAGCTCCAGCAGCCGCGCCACGGCGGGCGGTGCGTCGGGCGCCAACCAGATGCGGCCGATGCCGCCGGCATGCTCGCGGTTGCGTTGCGCTTGCGGCGCGTTCATGTCGTAGCCGCCCGCGCCCGCATGCGTGTCGATATAGCACAGCGGTTTGTCCTTCGCGACGAGCCGCGCAACGATCGCGGTCAACACCGTGTGCTTCAGCACGTCGGCGTGATTGCCCGCGTGAAATCCGTGCAGATAACTCAGCATGCGTGGCGACGAAGAGGCGTTGATGTCGCGCGAGATACTGACATTCGCGCCGCGCGGACGCCACGACGTAACGCCGAGAGATTGTCCGGACGCCCGGGCGGCGATGGGTGCGGGCCGATGCTATAGTGACAGCACTTCACTGCCACGTTGAGCTTTCGACAATGAGCTACATCGGTGGCCGCGACGCCGAGCGGCCTGCCCCGGACCGCCTTCTTACCGACATCGCGGATTACGTCCTTCACGCTCCCACTGACAGCGCGGAAGCGCGACGCATTGCGCGTTACTGCCTTATGGATACGCTGGGCTGCGGAATGCTGGCCCTCGGTTACCCGGCCTGCACGAAGCTGCTCGGCCCTGTGGTACCCGGTGCGGACATGAAAGGCGGCGCGCGCGTGCCGGGCACCGGGTACGAGCTCGACCCCGTGATGGCCGCGTTCAACATCGGGGCACTCGTTCGCTGGCTCGATTTCAACGACACGTGGCTCGCGGCCGAGTGGGGCCACCCCTCCGACAACTTGGGCGCAATCCTCGCCGTCGCCGACTATCTCGGCCGGAAGCGCGTCGCGGCCGGGCAGCACGCGTTGAAGATGGCCGACGTGTTGACGGCCATGATCAAGGCGCACGAGATCCAAGGCGTGCTCGCGCTCAATCACAGTTTCAACCGCGTGGGCCTCGACCACGTGCTGCTCGTGCGTGTGGCGAGCACCGCAGTGGCAACACAAATGCTGGGCGGCAGTCGTGAGGAGGTGGTGAACGCCGTCTCGAACGCGTGGCTCGATGGCGGTGCGCTGCGCACCTATCGGCACGCGCCGAATACCGGCTCGCGCAAGAGCTGGGCCGCGGGCGATGCGACGAGCCGCGGCGTTCGGCACGCGCTGTTCGCTTTGGCGGGGGAGATGGGTTATCCGTCGGCCCTGACCGCGAAGGCGTGGGGTTTTCAGGACGTGCTGTTCAAAGGCCAGTCGATCGCGCTCGAGCGGCCGCTCACCTCATACGTCATGGAGAACGTGCTTTTCAAAATCTCCTTCCCGGCCGAATTCCACGCGCAGACTGCGGTCGAGGCGGCGCTGAAGCTGCACGAGAGCGTAGCGGGGCGGCTCGATCGCGTATCCAAAGTGCTGATCGAGACTCAGGAGGCCGGCGTGCGAATCATCGACAAGACCGGACCGCTTGCAAACCCGGCCGATCGGGATCATTGCCTCCAATACATGGTGGCCGTGCCGCTGATCTTCGGACGGCTCACGGCGGACGACTACGAAGACGACGTCGCGTGCGATCCGCGCATCGACGCGCTGCGCGCGAAGATGGTCGTGGTGGAAAACAAAACGTTCAGCAGCGACTACCTCGATCCCGACAAACGCGCGATCGGCAACGCCATTCAAGTGGAGTTCGCCGATGGTACGAAGACGGAGCGAATTGCGGTCGACTATCCAATCGGTCATCGCCGCCGCCGTGACGAAGGCATTCCGAAGCTGGTAGAAAAATTCGAGCTGAGTCTCGCGACGCGGTTCACGCCGGAGCGGGCCGCAGGGATTCTGCTTGCGTGCGCCGACCAGCAGCGTTTCGAGGCGTTACCGGTGTCCGATTTCATGGCGCTTTGGGTGCAAAACCACGCATGAGCCAAGGTAAGAAATTTCGCGCGGCGGTTGCACGTCACGCGCCGCTCCAGATTCCGGGCGCCATCAACGCGTACTCCGCATTGCTCGCGGAGCGCGCCGGGTTCAAGGCGCTCTACCTCTCCGGCGCAGGCGTCGCAAATGCCTCGTTCGGGTTGCCGGACTTGGGCGTCACTGCGCTCGGGGATGTGATCGAGGACGCGCGCAGGATCACGGCTGCCACTGATCTGCCGCTGCTCGTGGACGTCGATACGGGTTTTGGCAGTGCGTTCAACATTGCGAGAACCGTGCGCGAGATGGAACGCGCCGGCGTCGCGGCGATCCACATCGAAGACCAGGAGCAGGCGAAGCGCTGCGGCCACCGGCCGAACAAAGCGACGGTGTCGACTGCCGAGATGTGCGATCGCCTCAAGGCCGCCGTCGATGCGCGTCGCGACGCGAAGTTCGTGATCATGGCGCGGACCGACGCGTTAGCGCGCGAAGGCCGAAAAGCCGCGCTCGAGCGCACGGCTGCTTACGTCGAGGCCGGCGCGGACATGATCTTCGCAGAAGCGCTCTACACGCTCGAGGACTATGCGGCCTTCACGCGCGCGATCCACGTACCAGTGCTCGCGAATCTCACGGAGTTCGGATTGACGCCGTACTTCAGCGTGGCCGAGCTCGCGCGGGCCGGTATCAAGATGGTGCTGTATCCGCTCACGGCGTTTCGCGCGATGAGCCGCGCAGCGGAACTTGTCTACACCGCGGTGCGCGAGCACGGAACGCAGCGCGAAGTGCTCGATATTCTGCAAACACGCGAAGAGCTCTACGCCGTGCTGAAGTACTACGACTTCGAGCGCAAGCTCGACGAGCTATACGCGAAGACGGCCACGAAGCCGCGCCGCGCGCGCAAGAAGCGCTAACGGATCAAGAAGGCGTTTGTCAGCCGCCGCGGCGGGTGGCGGACTTGCGGCGATCGCTCGGCGGCGCACTCGAATCGTCGATCAGCTCCAGCGGCGCATCCGGACCGAGATTGAACAAGTCCATGAGGTCGTCCTCCGGCGGCGCGGCCTGCGGCGGCGTGCTGGCTTCGGGCGCGAAGGCTTCCGACTCTTCACTCTCACCGCTGGAGGAGGCGAGCGCCGCGCTCAGGAAGTCGAGATCCGCTTCACCGAACAGTGTCTCGGCCATCGAGTCGCTGACGTCGTCGATCGACTTGGCCATCGAGATCGCGCGCATCGTCTGCGTTTGATGTAGCTGATCGGAATCCTCTTCCATGTCTGCTGCGGGTACCGGCGGCGGCGCACTCGGCAGCGGCGCCTTCGGCTCCAGCAAGCGGCGAAACGGTGGGAGCGGCGCGGTGGCTTCGGCACGTGGGGGCGGCGGCGTGGCGCGGCGCGGCGCCGGCGCCGCGGTGGCGCGGGCGGCGGCCGGGGGCGTCACGATCGTCTTGGCGACGGGCGCAGCCGGCAGCGGAGCGCGTGTGCGCGGCACGATGTCTTCGACGGCGTCCGTCAGCACGGGGAAGTCGAAGCTCGAAACGTCGGGAATGTCGGTCGCAGTTGCGTCGAAATCGGGCAAGGCCGGCCGCGGTGCAGCGGGTTTCGTGAGCGCCGCGTTCTGCGGCGGCGCGATCGCGGCCGTTGGCGTCGGAGCGGGCCGCGGAGCTGCCATCGGCGCCGTCTGCATGACCACGGGTGGCGGCACCGGTGAGGCGGCCACCACCGGCGCGGGTGCCGGCGGGGGCGTCATGGGAACGGCTACAGTTGCGGTGGGCGGAGCGGCCTGGGCGACCGGTGCAACGGGTTGTGCCACCACGGGAGCGGGCGCCATTGCCACGGGCGCGGCGGCGGTCGGGTCAGTCGCGGTGGACGGCTGCGGAGCCGGTGTTGCCAGCGGCGCTGGCGCCACAGGTAAGTCTGCAGCTCGCGGCGCGGCGGACGCGGTTTTCGGAGCGGTCACGACCGTGGCGGTTTTCACAGGCGTGATGTCGATCGCGACGGACGCGATCGTAACGGTGTTTGTCTTGGTAACCGCAACGGGCGGGACGGGGGCTTCCGCTGGCGTTGCCTGCGGTGTGGGCGGTGCCACGACTTCTTCGTCGCCGAACATGTCGACGGCGACTTGTGTGATGAGCTCGGGAGTCAGCGCGAGCGTGTTCGTAGCGGCTGCCGCGGTGAGCGCAGCTTCACACAACGTGTTAGCGAGCCGAGCGACGCCGCCCGTCACGCGATACACCGCGGCCGCCGCACCCGGTGCAAACAGTTTGTCGAAGGTGCCGCCGACCCGGGTGACGCGGTGACGCAGATACTCGGTGAGCTCCGCGGCCGAAAACGGCTCTAGGCGTTGGCGTAGTCGAATCCGCTGACGCAGCGATTCCAGCGACGGCGAGCCGAGGAATCCGGCCAAACCTTGATGTCCGAGCAGTACGACGTTGGCGCCTGGGCTGCCGCTCGCGTCGGCGCCAGTCACCGCGTCCAGTGCGCGCAGCACTTCCGGCGCGAGCTCTTCCGTGCGCTCGGCGACGACGAATACGCGCGTGTCCGTCGCGCTCATCTCTTCCAGATACTGGCGCCACATCTGCACTCGCTCGATGCGCGATGCGCGATGCGCGTTGATGCCGAGTTCGACGAGCAACAGCTCGAGCATTTCATTGGCGTTGGTGGGCATCGAGCTCAGCCGGGCCAGCGCTAAGCGCGTGCTGATCGAACGGATGGCTGCGAGGGCAAGCGTGGTCTTGCCGATGCCCGGAGGGCCGGAGAATGTGGCGACCGAATCCGACGCAGCGAGCGCGAGCTTGGCCTTGTCGATGATCGTGCTCTGGCGAGTACCGCGAAAGACGTCGACCTCCTGCGCTATGCCGGTGTCGAACGGTCGTCCTCGCAAGCCGAAATGAGCTTCGTACATCGCGACGCTAGCCCCACGAAAACCCCAAGTTGACCGGTAGTCTGCCGGGCCGAAGAGGCCATTTCGTGAAACCAGGTCACAACTTATGCAAAACCCCGTACCCGTATTCCAGGCGCGAACGGGTCCTATATAGTGCGGGGGAGGCGGCGCGTCAGGCCGCAGGAGCGCGGGCCGCATGGCCGTTAGACCGATCCTTCGCCTTGGGCACCCGACGCTGCGCGAAATCGCAGCGCCGATACAGGCGTTCGACACGCCCGAGCTGCATGCGCTGGTCGAGGACATGCTGGACACCATGCGTGCCAACGACGGCGCCGGCCTCGCCGCGATCCAGATCGGCGTGCTCCAGCGTGTCGTGATCTTCGGTCTCGACTATAGCCCCCGTTATCCGAACGCCGAGCCGGTGCCTCTGACCGTACTCGTGAACCCAGAGATCGAGCCCATCGGCACCGAGCGCACCCCCGGTTGGGAGGGCTGTCTCAGCGTGCCGGGCATGCGCGGGCTAGTGCCGCGTTACCACGAGATCCGCTACCGCGGATTCGATCAGTTCGGCCAGCCTGTCGAGCGCACGGTCACCGACTTCCACGCGCGCGTCGTGCAGCACGAGTGCGATCACCTCGACGGTATTCTCTATCCGCAACGTATCGAAGACATGCGCCAGTTCGGATTCACGGACGAGTTGCTCGCGAGCGGCACATTGCCGATAGCCGCAGCGGCCGCTGACTAGAATGCACGTCGATCGTTCACCCACCGGTCGTGTGGCGGCCGTGGCCTTCCTGACTGCGGTGTGCGCGCTCGCCGGCATCGTTGCTCTGGCGCAAACGGAGCCGCGCACGCTGCGCGACGGCGTGTTCTCGGCCGCTCAAGCCGCGCGCGGACAGCGCATCTTCAAGTCGATCTGCGTGGATTGTCACGAGATCGAAGAGTTCACGGGGGCGGGCGCCTACTTGGAAGAACACGACGGCAAGCCGTTGTGGGACACGTTCGACTTCGTCTCGGAGAACATGCCGGACGACGATCCTGGCTCGCTCAAGCCCGCCGACTACACGGCCGTGCTCGCGTACATTTTCAGCGTGTATGGTTTGCCGGCGGGCGACGCTGATTTGCCGGACGACCGCGCGGTGCTCGAAGCGATCACGATCACGCGCCCGGGATCTCCCGGCGGGTAACGCCGGTCGACGTCGACAACGGCCATGTTCCGATGCGTGGCTACCAGATTCGAACGCGCTGGTCCGGCGGCAGATAGAGCTTCGCCATCGTTTTCACGTTGAATGCCCGATACCACTCGTCCATGTTGCGCACCGGGCCGTTCGAGCGAAACTCCGCAGGCGAGTGCGGATCGGACACGACTTGGCGGCGCAGCTGACCTTCGCGGATCAGCGAGCGCCAGATTTGTCCGAAGCCAAGGAAGAAACGCTGAACGCCCGTGAAGCCGTCGATGATCGGCGGCTCTTTACCGTTCAACGAGATCTTGTAAGCCTCGAGCGCGACGTTGAGGCCGCCGAGGTCGCCAATGTTCTCACCGAGCGTGAAGCGACCGTCCACGAACAGCCCGGGCAGGGGTTCGAACTTCTGGTACTGATCCGCTAGCTTGCTCGTGAGCTCCTGGAAACGGTGTTCGTCGTCCGCGTTCCACCAGCTGCGCAATACGCCGTGCTCGTCCGATTTTGCGCCTTGGTCGTCGAAGCCGTGTCCCATCTCGTGCCCGATCACGGCGCCGATCGCGCCGTAGTTCACCGCCGGATCTGCGTTCAAATCGAAGAACGGTGGTTGGAGGATCGCCGCGGGGAACACGATCTCGTTCCACGAGAAGCGGTAGTAAGCGTTCACCGTTTGGGGAGACATTCCCCATTCGCCGCGATCGGCAGGTTTGGTCAAGCGCTCGAGATCGCGCGCACGCGCGAATGCTGCTTCGCGCTTACGATTAGCGAAGGGTTCGTCGGGCGCGATCTCGAGCGCGGTGTAATCGCGCCATCGGTCCGGATAACCGATTTTGACGTTGATCGTCTCGAGCTTTCGCAACGCGGCGCTTTTCGTTGTCTTGCTCATCCACGCGAGCTGCGAGATTCGAGCTCGATAGGCCGCGCGCAGATTTTCGACGAGCGCGCGCATCGCCTCTTTCGATTGCGGCGAGAAATACCGCTTCACGTAGAGTTGGCCCGAGGCTTCGCCCATGGACGGGCCGCTCAACGCGCCCACGGCGCGCCGCCAGCGCTCGAGTTGGTCGGGCTGTCCGGAGATCGTGCGACCAAAGAATTCGAACCGGGCCTCGTCGAACGCCTTCGGCAACACGTCCGCCATTCGATCGAGGTAGTGAAAGGTCATGTAGGCGCGCCAGGTCTCGACCGGCGTGGCGCGGAACAATTTGGCCAATCCCTGCACGGCATCCGGCTGCGCGACCACGAAGAAGTCCTGGCTCGGTGCGCCGAAACTCGCGAGGCTCGCATCCCACGGCAGCTCGGGGGCAAAAGCTCTGAGCTCGGCCCCGGATTTCGGGTTGTAGGTCAAGTCGCGGTCGCGGGATTTGTCGCGTGTCCAGTGAAGCGCCGCGATCTTGCGCTCAACTTCGACGATCGCGTCGGCGCTCGCGGCGGCAGCCGGGTATGCGGCGAGGGTGAGTAGCGTTTCGATGTAAGTGTGGTATTTCGTTCGCGCCTCGGCGAACCGCGCGTCTTCCTTCAAGTAGTAGTCGCGATCGGGCATGCCGAGGCCCGATTGTGCGACGCCGATGACGTAGACGTCAGGACGTTTCTCATCCGTGTCTACGAACAGGCCAATCGGCAGATTACCGGCGGTGTCCCTTGCAGCGGCGAATGCCACGATGTCTTCGTGCGTTCGCGCCGCCGCGATTCGCGCCAAGTCCGGTCTCGCAGGCGCGAGGTTTTTAGCCTCGATCGCGGCGGCGTCGAGGTACGCGCGATAGTGATCGATGGCCTTGCGCTCGGGAGATCCGGCCGTGATGGGCCCTTTGGCAGCGTCCTCGACGGCGTCGCGCACATGGCCTTCCGACTCGGCGCGTAATGTGTCGAAGGAGCCCCAGCGTGAACGGTCCGGCGGGATCTGTGTCGTCTTCATCCACGTGCCGCCGACGTAGTGGCAGAAGTCATCGCCCGGCTCGATCGAGCGGTCCATGCCCGCAATGTCGAAACCCCACGTGCCGATGGTGGCCTTGCCGATGGCGGCGCGGGCGGTGCGCCAGAAATTGGTTACGCCGAGGCCCACGGCCACGGCCGACGCAGTACCCACGAGAACGGCGCGACGATTCAAAAGCGGAGACATGGCTTCCCCCTCGTATGGCGGCGGTGAGAATCATCGCCCGCGTGGCGCGCTCGTGAAGTCGATCCACGAGGCGACACGTTGAACGATAGTACTTTCGAAAACGCGAGGCCATCGGGGCGCGGCCGGTGTCGTCGGGGGGCTTGCTTCGTAGACGGCGGCGCACAACCATAGCGGCGAGTCAGCCGAGGTGGCCCTTATCGGGCCGGCGAACCGTGTTCTTGATCGGGAGATTCCGCATGGCCACTGCCCATCGCGCCTCGCGCGTCATCGTCGCCGCGTTTGGTCTCGTCATCGCGGCAGGCGCGGCCGCTCATCACTCGTACGCCATGTTCGAGCCTGCGCGGACGGCGACCGTCACGGGCACGGTTGCGAAGCTCGAGTGGACGAATCCGCACGTGTTCATCTGGATGTACGTGCCGAACGCGGCGCGCGACAACGGGTTCGATTTGTATGCGTTCGAGAATGGGTCGCCGAACGTGCTGCTGAAGCGGGGATGGTCCAAGGAGACATTCGCGGTCGGCGAGAAACTATCGATCGCCTATTGGCCGCTCGCCGACGGGCGCACGGGTGGGCACTTCGCAGTCGCCACGCGCGTGGACGGCAGCGTCATTCGCGGCGCGGGCGGGCCCGGTGGCGGTGTCGACGCCTCGGACGCCGTCGGTGCACCCACGGCACCGCCGGCAGGTAAGCCGTGAGCACACGCACGAACCGATGTTGGCGTTGGGGCGGCGCGTTGCTGGGTGCGCTCGTTACCGTCACCGCCTCGGCTCAGCCGGCGAGTAACCTGCCGGGCGCTACCTACGCCTCGCTCGCGAAGCTGCCCGACTGGAGCGGATGGTGGGGCTTCGGACAAGCAGGGCAGGACGAGCTGCGAACGCACCCGTTGCCGCTGCAGCCTGCGGCGCGCGATGCCGCCCGCGCCGCGGGACCCGATGCGGATCCGCTGCGCTACTGTCGGCCGTTGCAGTTCACGGGCTCGAGCGGAGGCTTCACGGAAGCGGTCGAGTTCTTGTTCACACCGGGCCGCGTGACCGTGACGAACGAGCGCGGCCTGGTTCGGCGCATCTACTCCGATGGCCGGGGGATGTCCGCGGAGCCCGATCCGACGAACACCGGCGTGTCGATCGGCCGTTGGGAGGGCGAGATGCTCATCGTCGAAACGCGAGGCATCAATCCGCTCGCGTCGTATGGCGGTGTGCCGATCGGTAAGAATGTGCGGATCACCGAGCGCATATTCCTCAAGGATCCGGGCACGCTGCAGATCGATGTCGTGACCGAAGCGCCCGACGTGCTCACGCAGCCCGATCGCCGGACGCGCCTCTACCAGCGCGTCGGGAAAACCATGGCGAACGAGATCACGTGGTGCACCGAGTACGATCGCTCGATCGAGCCGGGCTCGGGCAAACAGCGTTTCGACCTGACGCCGCCCGCCGATTTGCCGCCGCCGCCGCGCTAGCTCGAAGATCAGCGCGTCGGCAGCGCGAACACGAACAGCTTGTTGCGGCTGTCGTTGGGCGCGACATCCGGCGTCAGCCGCGAGAGCCCGCCCGTCATGTTGGAGCGGCCGGTGCTCACCGCTACGTACTGCTTGCCGCCGGCTTCGAACGTGATCGGGTGCCCGGTGACCTGCGAGCCTACATTCGTTTCCCACAGCACCTTGCCCGTCGTCGCGTCGAACGCACGAAAGTTGCCCGCCACGTCGCCGCCGAATACGAGGTCGCCCGCCGTTGCGACGAGCGCCGTCACGCCCGCGCGCGTGTCGAACCGCCACACGGCCTTGCCGGTCTCGGCCGAGAGCGCGCGCACCGTGCCGACCTTACCGTCCGCGTCCGGCGTGATCATTGTCTCGCCGCTGATGGCGTAGAGAAGCTCCGGTTTTCGCTCGGTCGTCGCGGCCGTGGTCACGTTCCAGCAGGTGTTCTGCAACGGCATGTACATGGCCTTCGTGCGCGGGCTGTATGCGCCGGCAGGCCAGTTCTTGCCTCCGTTCGTCGTCGGGCAGATGAACAGCGTTTGATTCGCCGCGGTGAACAAGGCTTTTTCGTTGACCGTGACCTTGCCGGTGGCGCCGTCGATACCCGCGACCACATTCTGGAAGATGGTCGGCCGTGCCCACAGAAATTCGCCCGTGACGCGATCGAGCGTGTAGACGAGGCCGGTCTTGCCGGGTATTCCCGTCACGACTTTGCGGTGCTCGCCGGGCTTCAGCCGAGGGTTGATCCACGGCACTTCGCTCTTGTCGGGCGCAACGGCCGTGTCGAGCAGAATTCGCTCGAACGGGTGATCGAGATCCCAGTGGTCGACGACGTGCTGGTAGTACCACGCGGTTTCGCCGGTGGCCGGACGCAGCGCGAGCGTCGAGTTGTGGTAGAGGTACTGCTTGTCATTGCCGGCCAGCAGGAACTTCGGTGCCGGTGCCGTGACCGACGTGCCCATATAGATGAGATCGAGCTCGGGGTCGTAGCTCGGCATCATCCACGCGCCGACGTGCCAACGGCCCGAATCCGGTATGTCGCCCCAACTGTCGCCGCCGGGCTCGCCAGGTTTCGGGATCGTGCGCTTGCGCCACAGTTCCTTACCGGTGTGCGCGTCGTGCGCCGTGATCACGCACGCATCGGGCCCGCCCTGCGGCTGGCAATTGCGGCCCGAGATCAGCTTGCCCGCGACGACGAAAGGCGCCGTGCCCTGTTTCACGTGACTCACGTGATAGTCGAAGACCTTGTTCTCCCACACGAGCTTGCCGGTCGCTGCATCGAGCGCGTAGATCGTGTTGTCGGCGCCGTTGTCGATGATCAGTCGATCGTAGATCGCGAGGTTGCGATTCGTCTGCGGGAACGGCACGAACTTGCCCAGATCTTCCGGGAGTGCGCGACGGTGTTCCCAGAGTGTCTTGCCGGTCGCCGCGTCGAGCGCGACGGTGTGGTCCGACGGGTTGGGGAAATACATGACGCCGTCGTGCACGATCGGCGTGCCTTCCTGCGACGGCGCGTCGTCGAGGTCGATCGACCATGCGACCTTCAAACTACCGACGTTGCTGCGGTTGATCTGGTCGAGTGGGCTGTAGCCCCACGCATCGAATGTGCGCCGCCACATGAGCCAGTCGGCGTCGTCCGGGTGCCTAAGCATCGCGTCGGTCACGGGGCGGAACTCGTGCTCGGCGGCATTCGCGCCGATAGCGGCGGCGAAGCAGAGCGAAACAGCGAGTAGGGTGGTGCGGGTTGGCATCGGCAAGGTCCCCCTTCGTTAGCGGCGATTCGAATTGTCGCTCAAGCGTGCGTCGCTGCGACAGTCCGGGCTAGCCCGCAGCGCGCGCTTCAAGATCGTCGCGACCGGGTTCCGCGGAATGCTGGGCGGAGTGTTCGCGGAGTTGTAGAGTACGCTGCACTCCGCCATGGCCTTCAAGCTGCACACTCACTGGTCACGTCGCGACCTGCTCGGCAGGGCCGCTCTCGTGCTCGGCGCCGGCGCGGTTCCCTCGCTGCTCGCGCGTGCGCAGCAGGTCGGCAGCGTGATGGGGGCGCTAAGTACCTACATGGTCGGCGCGCGCGCGCGTTCGGTGCCCGCACGCGTGCTCGAGCAAGCGAAGTTCCACATTCTCGACACGCTGGCCGCGATGATCTCCGGATCGCAGTTGCGGCCGGGCATCGCCGCGCTGCGATTTGCGGCGGCACAGGCGGCGGGGGGCAGCGCCACGGTCGTCGCTACCAAAACGTTGCTGAATCCACTCGAAGCCGCGTTCGTAAATGGCGTGCTCGCGCATTCGGACGAGACCGATGACTCGCATGGGCAGTCGCAGTCGCATCCGGGCTCGGCCGTGGTGCCGGCCGCGCTCGCAATGGCCGAAGCAGTGGGTGCGAGCGGCGAGCAGTTCCTGCGCGCCGTGACGTTGGGGTATGACGTCGGCCCGCGTATCACGATGGCACTCGGCGGCACTGCGTTTAGAACCGACTCGCGGCGTAGCACGCATGCGTTCGCGGGTACGTTCGGGGCGGCAGCTGCCGCGGGCAGCCTGGCCGCTCTCGACGAGCAGCAGATGCGCTGGTTGCTCGACTACGCGTCGCAGCAGGCCGCCGGCTACGCCGTGTGGGGACGCGATACGGAACACGTCGAGAAGGCGTTCGTGTTCGGCGGCATGCCGGCCCGCGCGGGCGTGACGGCCGCCGAAGTCGTGCGCGCAGGGTGGACCGGCGTCGACGACGTATTCTCGGGCGAGGACAACTTCTTTCGCGTCAATGCGCCGGGCGCGAAACTCGAATTGCTCGTCGAGGCGCTCGGCGAGCGCTACGAGATCGCCAACACGGATATCAAGAAGTGGACCGTCGGCACGCCCATCCAGGCTCCACTCGATGCGCTCGAGACTTTGTTGCGGCGGCACGGCTTCTCCGTAGCCGACGTGACCGAGGTCGTGGTGCGGCTCGCGCCTGCGGTCGGTTCGGTCGTCGACAACCGCGACATTCCCGATATCTGCCTGCAGCACATACTCGCGGTCATGCTCGTCGACGGAACGGTGTCGTTCCATGCGGCGCATGACATGGCGCGCATGCAGGATCCGATCGTGCTGCACGAGCGGCGCAAGGTTCGCTACGTGCCGGACGCCGAGCTCACCGCGCTGCTGCCGGTTCGCGTCGCGATAGTCGAAGTCGCGTTGCGTGACGGCACGCGGCATAGCGAGCGCGTGCAAGCGGTGCGCGGCACGCCTCGCAATCCGATGGGGCGGGACGAGATCGTTGCCAAAGCGCGCGACCTGATCGGGCCGGTGCTCAGCGGCGCCACGGCGGATCGGCTGATCGACAAGCTGCTCGCGCTGGAGACGCTCGGTGACATTCGCGCGCTGCGGCCGTTGCTGCAGCGATAGCTTTTCAAGGAGGCTGCATGAAACGTAGCACTGACCGCATTCTTACGACGCACGCGGGCAGCCTGCCGCGGCCCGACTATCTGCTCGAAGGCTATCGCGAGCGGCCCGCGGAGCCGTCGACGTCGGCGCTCCTGCGCGGCGCAGTCGCCGAGGTCGTGGCGCAGCAGGTCGTGGCTGGCATTGATGTCGTCAACGATGGCGAGTATGGCAAGCCCATGACGGAAGCAGTCGACTATGGCGCGTGGGCCACGTATGTCTCCGGCAGGCTGAGCGGCTTCGAGCAGCGCGAGCTCACGAACGTCGCAGGCGTACTCAAGGAGATCATGGGGGACAGTAAGGATCGGAAGGACTTCGCCGCGTTCTACGCGGCCGGTTCCCCCATGGTCGAGCGTCGTGGGCCGCCGCGCGTCTCGATCAATGTCGGACCGATTGCATACACCGGCCAGGCGCTCGTCCAGCGCGACATCGATAACTTCAAGGCGGCGCTCGGCGCGGCGCCGGCCGAAGATGCGTACTTGAGCGCTGTCTTCACGGGTGTGCAGTTCGGCAAGAGCGAGTACTACCGAAGCAGCGAGGAACAGGCGGTGGCCTGCGCCGAGGCCATGCGCGAGGAGTACCAGGCGATCGTGAATGCGGGCCTGAACGTGCAGATCGACGACCCGATCCTCGTCAACGTCTACGAGTTTCGCTATTCGGAAAACCGCGATGTAGCCGCTTTCCGCAAGTGGGCGGCCGAGCACGTGGCGCTCGTGAACCATGCGCTCGAGGGCATTCCGGAGGAGCGCATTCGCTATCACCTATGTTGGGGCAGCTGGCACGGGCCGCACAGCGCCGACCTGCCGATGCGGGACGTCATCGATCTGTTGCTGAAGGTCAAAGCCAGTCAGTACTCGTTCGAGGCGGCGAACCCGCAGCACGAGCACGAGTGGAAGGTGTGGAAGGACGTGAAGCTGCCTGCGGGGCGCGCGCTGATCCCCGGCGTCGTCACGCACAAGACGACGATCCTCGAGCATCCCGAGACCGTGTGCGACCGGATCGTGCGCTACGCGAACGTGGTGGGTCGCGAGAACGTGATCGCGGGAACCGATTGCGGAATGGGCGGACGCATTCACCCTCAGGTTGCATGGGCCAAGCTGAAAGCGCTCGCAGAGGGCGCCGCGCTCGCCACCGAGCAGCTATGGTGACCGGGCCGTTCTGGCTAGTAATAAACATAAGAATGAGTGCGTAACTTCATGATTGAGCTACGAGTGGGTGGTGTGCCCGAGCACTTCAATTTGCCGTGGCATTTGGCCGTGGAAGCCCGCGTGCCGGAACGCCTCGGCGTGGGGCTCACATGGCGGGACTATCCCGATGGCTCGGGCGCCATGGCGGCCGCGCTGCGCTCAGGTGAGCTCGACGCGGCACTCTTGTTGACAGAGGGCGCAATGGCCGGCATCGCGAACGGCGGCGGATTCAAGATCGCAAGTCTGTACACGGAATCGTCGTTGATCTGGGGCATCCACGTGCCCGCGCGCTCGCAATTTGCGAGCGTGGGCGACATCCGCGGCGCCCGCTACGCGATCAGTCGCTTGGGTTCGGGCTCGCATCTGATGGCGGTCGTGCACGCTCGTGCGCAGGCGTGGCCGGTCGACACGCTCGAGTGGGTGACGGTGCGCAATCTCGCCGGCGCCATCGACGCGTTCGCGAGCGGCGCGGCCGATGTGTTCTTCTGGGAGAAGTTCATGACGAAGCCGCTGGTCGATGACGGCCGGTTTCGGCGCGTCGGTGAATTCCTAGCGCCATGGCCAGCGTTCGTCGTGTGTGTCGCCGACTGCGTCGGAGCGCCACAGCGCGCAGCACTGCGCGCGCTGGTGGCCGCGGTTCTCGCCGAGGCCGCAACCATGGTGGCTCGGCAGGATGCCTCGGTGGTGATCGGCCAGCGCTACTCGCTCGCACCCGACGATGTGGCGGAGTGGTTGCGGGTAACGCGCTGGGCGAGCGATGTCGGCGTCGAAACCAGCGACCTCACGCAGGTGACGGCGGCGTTGCAGGATCTGCAGCTCGTGCCGCCGACGTTCCAACCCGAGAGCGCGCTGCTGCCGCTAAACGGGAGCTGAGCAACAGCGATTACTTGATCGCGAAGCCGGCGCCCGGGTTGAGTTCCTTGCCGTCGCCACGCGTGGCCTTCATCCACGCCGCTGCGGGGCGGCCGTCCTTCATCGGGTGGCCGGTGATCGTGACCTCGGTGCCCGGAGAGAGATCGCTCTTGCGGATACCGGCACGAGTCAGAGTGCTCGGGCCCTCGGCCTCGAAGCCCCACGTCGTGACGGTGCCATCCGTGTTCTTGACGTCGACGAGCAACCACGAGTGCGGGTTCGTGTACTGAAACTCTTTCACGGTGCCCTTGACGGTGACCTCTTTGGCGTCATCGAACATGACGGCCGAGTGGTGCGCAAAGCTGGGCGCTGCTACGAGTGCGAGCCCGCCAAATGCGATTGCCAGAATCTGTTTCATCGTCGTCTCCTACTTGTCGCCTTTCTTCGTGAAATTGAAGTTCGTGAAATCAGAACTGCCGGTATCGGTCTTGGTGACCGTATTGTTTTGGTTTTCCCCACAGTCCCAGTAACGGATACGCAGACTCTTGTCGTCGTTCGACAGGCGCTTGTAGGTCTGTTGAGTGTACCAAGGTTCCGCAAGAGCCGGCGGGTCGAAGGCCCAGATGTCGACGGCCATCGTATCGGCATCCGCCTTTTGCCAGATTTCGACGGTCTCGACCTGCTCTGTGTAGTACGGCTGAATGCGCTGGTATTGACCGGCCCGCATCTGCGCGGTGTGGATCACGAGCTTGTTGCCGTCCCAGAAGCCGATCGAGTCGCCTTCCCAGAGCGGATAGGCGTCTTCTGCACTCGGGTGATCGCGGCCATCTGTGTAGACGCGACGCATCTCATTCTGCATCTCGTTGACGAGATACGTTTCCTGCGGAGTCACGACCCATTCGCGCAAAAACGGCTCGACCATCCATCGCGGCATGCCGGCAGGCTCGCAGTTGCTCAGCGGATCGAACTCGATGCCCCGGTTGATCTTGTCGAGCTTGTCCATGAGGCGTTTGCTGAATTCGGGCGTCAGCTTTGCTGTCGGCAATGCCGTGGGAGACCCTTGATCCGGATCCCAGAAGAACGGGCTCGCTTCGCGCGTCCAGACACCCGTCCAATCGGGAACCGTCTCCCATAACAGCGCTTTGCCGCCCTGAGCTTGTTGCTTCAAGTGGTCGTACAGCGCCCGAGCCGTCTTGTATTCAATGCCAAGATTCGTCAGGCGCTGCTTTTCGGCGGCGCGCGCTGCGGGTATGGAGGGCGCCGCGGCCGCCGTACCCGTGGCGGCGGGGGGCTGCGGTGCAGGTTGTTGTTGACAGGCGGTCGCAGCGATTGTCGCGATCGCGACGCACAGCATCCGGCAGCCAGCAGTGCTGATAGTGCTCATCATCTCGAAGCGTCTCCCCCAGCTCGCCCGTGCTTAAGATTCGGGGCCTATTGTAGTGCGCGTCGTGGCGCAGCGGTACAGACGGGGGCCGCTGGTCTTGGCGGAATGAACTTGCTAAGGTCGAGACGTATCGGCGGGGTCGGAAAGAGGGTAAGGAATGCGTACCGGTTGGCGTTATGTCGCTGCACTCCTGTGCGCTTTGGCGGTCGTCGCAGCCTTGCCCGCGTCTGGTCACCATTCCTTCGCGGTCTACGACTTCGAACAACAGATTCCGTTCGAGGGCGTCGTGGCTACGTTGAGCTTCAAGAACCCGCACATGTCGATGACCTTGACGCACACGCGCCCGGATGGCAGTACCGAGACGATCGATTTCGTCGAAGGCGCGCCGGCGAACATGGCCGTGCGCGGCGGCCTCACGCCTGACATGATCAAGCCGGGTACCAAGATCACTGCGATCGGTTCGCCGCGGCGCGACAATCCGAACGTGTTCTTCCTGCGCCACGTTCGGCTCGCGGACGGCCGCGAATTCATGTAGCCGCGGCCGCGGCCGCAATCCATCGTCTGCGATCTACTTGCCGCCCGAGGCTTGGTTCCTGCGCGCCAGCACGTCGCGTAGCAACGGCAGGTCGTTCAAGGCGGGCGCGTCGACCGGGATCGTGTTCAGATACGCCCAGATGTCCGCTAGCGTTTGCGCCGATGCGTCCGGCATCGCGGGCATGTTGGGCAACGGTGAGTTCTGCACGAACGTGATGAAGCCCTCGAGCGGATACTTCATCGGCACTAAACGGCGCTCGCCGGTCTGCGCGTCGAAGCCGTGGCAGGCGTAACAGTTGTAGGTATCCGAGAACAGCTGTTTGCCGCGTTCGGCATTGCCAACCGGCGCGCTGCCGGCGCTTTGCTGCGCCGGCGACGGCGTGACGACGACGAATAGACCGAGCGCGATCGATGGAAGCAGTGAGGCATGTGCCAGCTTACGCAGTTTCATAACCGAAATACCGCCTATCGGGGTTGTGAGACGACGTCGAGCAGTGCGGGCTCGCCCGCGCGAACACGCGCGAGCGCACGCTCGAGAGCCGGTGCCAACGCGTTCGGATCGCTGATCGGGCCTTCGGCGTACACGCCGTAGCCCTGTGCGATCTTGGCGTAATCTGGCGCCGGTTCGCGAATCACGTTGCCGATATCCACTTTGTCGTTGCCGCGACCGCGCCGTGCTGCCGTGCGCTGCACGAGCATGACTTCCGCGTGATATGCGCGGTTATTGTGGATGATCAGGAGCAGCGGGATCTTGTGGTGCGCCGCCGTCCACAGTGCGCCGGCGCCGACGAAGTTGAAGTCGCCGTCGCCGACGATGCCGATGGATAGTCGGCCATGCGCTTTGTGCGCCAGCGCGCCGCCGACCGAGGCCGGTGTGTCGTAGCCGATGCCGAAGCCACCGGAGTCGCCGTTGTAGCGATAGTGCTTGTCGTGATTCAGCAGCCGGCGTTGCCATTGGCCCGTGAACTGATGGCCCGAGACGATCGCCCAGTCGTCGTTCTGAATCTGGCGGCCGAGCTCGGTGATCATGCGCGGCACGCTGATCGGGCTCGCGTTCCAGCCGTAACGTGCGTCGTCGATCTCACGCTCGTGCACCGCTTTGTGCGCAGCCGCGACCTGGGTACGGCGCGCCGTGCGTGCGCGCGCCGCGTCGCGCGGGCTCTGGCGGCGAATCTCTTCGATCAACGAGGGTAGCGTCGCTTCAGCGTCCGCGGCGATCGCGAGGTCGACGTCGGTGTAGCTGCCGTAGTCGTGGATGTTGTGGCCCTGCGACAGGTACTCGGCGCAGATGCTGATCGTCTTACCGCCAGTCGCGTGTGTCTGGCGCACCGATGGCACCATGTCGTTCAGCTCGAGGCCCAAGATCACGTCCGGTTTGTAGTCGGCGCCGCCTGAGCCGTACAGCGCGTGCCACGACGGGAAGTCCTGCCACGAGCCGTACGTGCCGACGTCCACTGGCGATTGCAGCAGCTCGGCGAGTTCGAGCAACAGGTCCCAGCCGGCCGGCGTGCGTCCGAGCTTGCCTGGCCGAATCAGCGGCCGCTCGGCACTGGCGAGCCACTTGGCCGCCTCGCGAACGGCGCCGGTCTCCCCTTGCGGGACCGCAGGCAGGATCACCTTCGGGATCGGCAAGCTCATGCCGTTTGGGATTGCGGCTTCTTGGAGCTCCGAGTCGACGACCAGCAAGGTCGGGCCCATCGGCGGCGTGCGGCCGATCGTGTACGCGCGCATCGCGATCCCTGCGAATACGTCGAGCCGCGTGGGCTCGTCGTCCATCTTCATGAAGTCGCGCACGATCGAGCCCATGTCTTGTGCGCTATGCGGGCGATTGATGACCGACGTGGGATTCCGCGGTTGTCCGACAACGGCGAACACCGGCACGCGGTCGCACCACGCGTGGAACAGCCCCATCGACGCGTGCAGCAGACCGACGGTGCCGTGCATCAACGTCATCATCGGTTTGCCGGCCGCTTTCGCGTAACTATGTGCGATGGCCGCGCCGGCTTCCTCATGCAGTACGGTAAGAATCTCGGGCTTGCGGTTGCCGCCGTGGTTAATGAGCGATTCGTGTATGCCCTCGAACGCCGAGCCGGGGTTCACCGCTACGTAATCGAAATCGAGTGCCTTCAGCACGTCGACCATGTGATCGGAGCCGGGGTGCTCGATGAAGGCTGCGCCGACACGTGGCTCCGGCGGAACAAAATCCTTCCGGGCGTCGGCGTCCGTCGGTCGCGCGACCGCGGGGCGTGCGGTGGGTGGCGCTTGCTGCGCGTCGCTGGCGTTGCCGACCAACACGCTTGCGGCACCTGCGGCGCCGCCGGCAGCGCCCTTCAAGAATCTTCTTCGATCGACGGACGGTGTCGCGTCGCTGTCGCTGCGTTTGCCCACGGTTATCCCCCTATGCGATCCGGGCTCCGCAGTGCAAAAGGTGCGGCGGAGCAATCGCGGGGATCATACCCCAATCGTTTCGGTGGGAAAGGACGGTGCCGTTCCGCGCGTGCGGCGGTCAGCTTGTCATGCGGACGCGGTTGCGACCCGCCGCTTTGGACTGCATCAGTGCCTGGTCGGCGCGCTCGATCAGCGCTTCGGCGGGAGTTGGATCGTTCGCTGGACGCACCGTGAATCCGACGCTCACGCTGACCGGCATGGAGCCGTCGCGCGTCGGGATCGGCGTGTCGGTGATCGTGCGGCGGATGCGCTCCGCGACCCTGCCCGCGACGGCAGCGTCCGTGTCGGTCATCAACACCAGGAACTCGTCGCCGCCAATCCGGCAGATATTGTCTTCGCCGCGCACGACGGTCAGCAAACGGCTCGCGATCTTGCGCAGCACTTCGTCACCGCTTTGATGGCCGAAGGTGTCGTTGACGCGCTTGAAGTTATCGAGGTCGAGCAGGGCGAGCGTGAGCGGCGAACGGTGCTCGTCTGCTTTGCGGAAGGCAGCTTTCAGGAGCACGGAGGCGCCACGTCGATTCCATAGGTGTGTGAGGGGATCCATCAGCGCTTCGCGACGCGCGAGGCTCAGCTTGGAAGTCAGTGCGGCCTGGGCGCTGCTCAACTGATCGTTGACGAGTTCGCGCTGCGCGAGTGCCGCAAGGTCGGTGATCGTCTGGCAATCGGCCGGAGAGAACTCGCGGGGCTGCAAGTCGAACACGCAGAAGGTCCCTATGACGGTCCCGTGCTCATCCGTGAGCGGGTAGCCCGCGTACGCACGGAAGCGCGGTGCTTGCGTCACGATCTTGCACGTCGCGACGCAGGGGTCTGCCAACGTGTCGGGAATCGTCAGTAGCCGGTTCTCTTCGACGGTCAATCGGCAGATCGCATCCGCGCGGGGAATTTCAGAAACTCCCCAACCTGCGGCGGACTTGAACCACTGTTTATCGTCATTCAGTAGCGAGATCGCCGCGACCGGAACGTGCAGGGCCCTCCGCGCTATTCGTGAGATTCGCTCGAATCGTTCCTCGATCGGGGTATAGAACAGGTCGAGGGTATGAATATTGGCGATCTTGAGCGTCGCTGTGCTCGCGATGGTCTTGCTGAGTGTCGTGTCGCTCACGCGTGGATCCCGGACCGTTCTTGGTGCCTGCGCGAAGGAAGTAATGTACGCCCGCGGCTCCCGGCCCACGTGTGAGGAATGTCTCGGTCCGGCCTGATTCGCGGGCACAGACCCCTCTCAATGGCCTCGCCGGAGCGAAATCAGGGTCCAGAACATGGAAATTGTGATTCAAGTCGTCAGTTAACTGCGGCGCGGTCGTTAGCCTGTGAATTCACAAGTTTCTTTCGTTCCGGCGTATGCCGGTCCCCGATGGAGGTCCTGGAAGGGCTATGCGACAGACGAAGAGTCGGCCCGACCAGTCGGACCCTGCCGCAATCGACTCGAGCCTGCTGCACGACAGCAGCGTCGTCTTGGCCATCGCGGTCATGGCGGACGGGCGCATCATGTGGGCCAATGCGCGGTTGCGCGAGTTGTTGGGGACGCCTGTTCTCACGACCCTCGCGGGCCGCAAGCTTACGGAGTTCCTCGTCAATCCCGCGGATTGGGACGCGTGGCGCGACGCGTCCGCTTCCGGTCGCGCCCTTCAGCTGAACATCCGTACCGTAGGTGGTGCGGTGAAGACCCTGCGCGGGGATATTCGAGCGACAGACGAAGGTCAGGGTCGCGTCGTCTCCGGCCTGTTCGTAGCCGTAGACGAACAGCCGAACTTGCGCGGCTTGGCACAACGCGCCGCGCGTATGGAAGCGCTCGGCAGTTTGACGGCGGGTATCGCGCACGACTTCAACAACTTGCTGACGGTGCTCGTCGGCAATCTGTACCTTGTTGGCGAGGAGTTGCGAGCGCAGCCGAAAGTTTTCGAGAAGCTGAAAGCGGCGCGCGACGCCGCGAAGCGCGGCACCGATCTGATCAAGCAGCTATTGGCGTTCGCGCGGCGCGAAGAGATCCACGCCGATATTATCAATCCAGCCAAAGTCATCGATGGCGTGACGCCTCTGCTGCGCCGCGCACTGGGCGTGCGAATCACCCTCGAGACGACGTATCAAGCCGACGCGGGCACGGTTCGGGCGAGTGCGGCTCAGTTCGAGAGTGTCGTCGTGAACTTGGCCGTGAATGCGCGGGATTCGATCGAGAATAGGGGACGCATCGGGGTGGAAGTGCAACGCGTGCAGCTGACGCAGGCGGAGGCCGAGCGTCGGCGCCTCGTGCGTGCCGGCGTGTACGTGGTGATCAGCGTTGCAGATACCGGCTGCGGCGTCCCGCCGGAATTGACCGAGCGCGTGTTCGAGCCGTTCTTCTCGACCAAGGGCGAGCGCGGCGGCACGGGCTTAGGGCTCAGTATGGTTCGCTGGTTCGCCGAGCAGGCCGGTGGCGCCGTGGAGCTGCGAAGCGTCGTCGGTCGCGGCACGACCGTCACGCTATTGCTCCCGCAACAATCCGAGCAGGCCAACGTCGGCGGTGACGGGACGATGCCTCTCTCGATACTGCCGGGCGGCGACGAGCGCGTCGTAGTGCTGGCACTGGACGAAGAGCTACGCACCACCATTCGCCAGACGCTCGAAGTGTTGGGGTACGCAGTACACATAGCGTCCGGCGTCGAGGACATGCTCGACGCACTTCATGCGGCCGACGCACAACTGCTGCTGGTGGACGGCCTGGGCCGTGCCGATACGGACGTGCTGATTCGTGCGCGCGCGATCCGCCCCGGGCTCAAAGTCTTGGTCACCACCGATTCAACGCGCGAAGGCGAGCGAATCCTTGCGGCAGGCGTCGGTATGCTGTCGAAGCCGTTTTCGCTCGCAGATCTCGCGGGTGGAGTGCGCGCAGCGTTGGATGGCGGGGCCGGTACGCCCCGCGTTTAGGCCGGTCTGGCCTATTCTTTCGTGTCGAGCATCAAGGTGAAGCGCTCGAGCTGTGTCGTCAGACCTCGCATGGCCAGTAGTTGCTCGTCGGTCAAACGCTCCAAAGCCTCGGCGAAGTAGCGGAGCCGCTGCTCCTGAGCGCGTTGGTAGATCCGGCGGCCTTTCGGCGTCGTCGTGACGAGTACTCCGCGGCCGTCGTCCTTGTCTCCGCCGCGTTTTACGAGGCCGTCCTCGACGAGGGCCGAGACCATCCGCGACATCGTCGCCGGACGCACCATTTCTCGATCCGCCAGTGCGGTGACCGAGATCGGCCCGCGCCGGTCGATCACGGACAAAGCGCTCAACCGTTCCGGGGTCATTCCCTGCGGCAGTTCGAGGTTACGCATCTCGCGGGCCAGCCGCGCGAACTGCTCATGCAACAATGCGGCGACTTCCGCTCGCGCTTCGACGGCGTCGCCCGTCGGCTTATGTAATGACATCAAACCAGTACCTTCCTATTGTTGTGTGCAGCAGCGGCCGATAAAGACACAAACTCGCGCGCTCGGTGGTTGAAACGGCCGCTTGCCGTCTGCGAATCGTAAGCTAAATCTTGCAGAGGCTGTCTAGCTGTCACAAGGTTTTGGGATTGCGTTCCCTCGCTCAATCGAACGATAACGTGAAACGGAACGATATCAGGCGTTCGGGAATCAGGCTCGTGTCTTCTGGATCCACATCCTGGAACCGAAAACGACGATCCATCAAATTGTCTGCGTTGAGAGACAGAAGCCCGCGGCGATTCGGCAAACGATAGCCGACGAACGCGTCGAGTAGCCAGAAGCGATCCGCACCCGCCTCCAAGGCGCCTGGTACCGGCGTGTTCGCGACGAATGTGCCGTGTTCTTTAATATGGGATGTCCTGAAGCCCAACGTCAGACCGGTGGGGGAAAAATAGCGTAGTTCTAGCGGCAGGCGCTCGATCGTCAGCCCCGTGTAGTTGAACAGCGGCATTCCGTTCGCCGGCACGGTACTCGTATACCGGCCATGCTCGAGTGTGGCGCTGAAACCCAGCCGGTCGTGCGGCGTCCAGTAGAAATACGCCCGTTGCGTCCGCTCCCCGAGCGTGACGCCTTGGATTTGCAGTTCCGGGGGGGCGGTGGAATCGAGGATGCTCGTATCGGTATCGCGATGAGAAGCTTCCAACCCGGCATACATCCGGTCGGATAATGCGTGATCGACCGCGAGGCCGGTGAGGGCTGAATGATCGGCCGCGCCCCCGAACAAGAGTTGACTGAACCCCGCGACTTGTATCGGCTCCAGTCGCGGTTGCGGATTCAATCGCGACGTCGTCAGAGAGCCCGACAACGAGCGAAACGTGGCTGCCCGCACAGTGGTGTGGCTCGTGGGGCGCCACGCAATACCCAGTTTTGGGTTCGTAGCGTGGTCTGTGAGCAACTCCGTGCTGATGCGTTCCCACGCCGCGCCCGCCGTGATCGTCACCGAGGGTGCAGGGTCGACGAGCACGTACGCATAGACATCGGTTTGCGATAGGCGGTCGTCCGTTGCGGATACGATCGGTGGGTTGCCCGGGAAGACGAAACGCGTTTCGGTGTCGTCCTGGCGGGTTCCTTGCGCAAGCCCCGTCAAAAGGCGGACAGCGCCCATTTGGTGAATCAGCTGGACGCCGAGCGCTGACGTTCTCGCTGGGTTCGAGTACGCAAACGCGTCGCCGGCAGTGATATCGCCGCGGCCACGTTCGTAGGTAAGCGACGCCAACAGGCTGTCATGGGCTGAGAAGTCGTGTCGTGCGCCGAAGCGCAGCGAGTCCGACGTCTCTGCGATGCGGGCGAGTGGGTTGTAGCTGCTCGCGTCGAAGTTCAGCGCGAGGTCGCCATGTTCGTTACGTATCGATCTGAGCTCGAGCTGCAAGTTCGTATCGAGGGCCGGGCGGAATTGCACGAATGCGTTCGCTACACGCTCGTCGCGGTCATTGTTGGCGCGGAAGCCGTCCGACTCGAAACGGTACTGGCCGAA
>JBDTOT010000024.1:0-58112 GCA_039933105.1 Gammaproteobacteria bacterium
TCGAGCGGCCATCGCGTTTGGCAACAGATTCAGGTCGGCACGCAGGGCGATACGGCCTACTCCATGGGCGGCACGCTGCTGGATCGCACGACGAACGCATTCGTGTCATTCCAGGGCCCGATGCAGTCGTTCATTCGCGCTGACGTGGGACCGGTATCGCGCGTCTGGAACGGTCAGCGCTTCGACGGCAACCAAATTGCCGTGTTCAGCCAGCTACGCCCGCGGGGCGGACTGAACGTGCAGGTCGAACTGCACTCCGGCGACCAGGTCGATCTCGCGAATACGCGGCTCGCCTTTGAGCGCCGATTCCGCCCGAACGTCGAATGGAACATCAATGAGCACTTGTTGCTGCGGTTGCAGCACACGAAGTCGACGCTCACCGCGAAGGACACGGGTCAGCGGGTCTTCCAAGCCAAACTCACAGACCTGCGCGTGACGTGGCAATTCAACGTTCGCAGCTTCATCCGTTTCACCACGCAGCGGCAGGACGTCGAGCGCAACGTAGCCGTGTACACGGATCGGACAACGGCGGGCCGGAGTATTACTTCCGGCGCACAACTGCTCTACGCCTACAAGCTGAATCCGCAGACGGTGTTGTACGTGGGCGCCGCCAACAGCGGCCTCGAAGACGACCGCACGATAGACATCATGCCCACGAGCCGCACGCTATTCGCGAAGTTCAGCTACGCCTGGTTGCACTGAGAAGTGAGCGTCACGTCGGCGATGACGGCCGCTTGTCTACGATCAACTGGAACTTGCGGGTGCGTGGATTGACCGGCAGATCGTCCGTCGGCACGACTTCGAAACGCACGTTGTCCATGCGTTTGCGCGCGAGGATGTCGCGTAGCCGCTGAGCGACGCCGTCGATCGCTGCGTTGCGCGCAGCCATGTCGAGTGCGGCATCGAGGCACACCATGAAACGAAACTCGGCGGCGCCCGTGAGCTGTAGCTGAAACCGAGTGACGCCGGCGACGAACACTTCGTTGATCGTATGCGGGCTGATGAAGTCGTCGACGCCATCGCGATTCCTGAATACGGGCTGCAGCTCGTTGCGGCCCACGAGGCTCTCGATGACAAGGTACGGCGCATGCTCGCCCGATTCGATTGGCCGAAGCGTGTCGGCCATTCGATACCGAATCAGCGGCAACGTGTAGTTGAACAGATTCGTGATGACACAGTGATCGGAGTAGAACTCGAACATCAAGTCGTCGTCGTACAGCACGATGTTCGAGCTACCCGGCGGCGAGCCGCCCATCCCTAAGTGCTCGCTGCAGCCGTAGGTATTCGTCAACGGGCAACCGAACGTCTGCTCGAGGAACGCGCGATCCGCTTCGGTTGTCACTTCGCCAGCCGTCGCGATGTAGATCAAATGATCGAGGCGCAGAGCCCCCGCGCGCTGCTGTTCGCCGAGAATCTTCAGCGCGGTCGTGTAACCGATGAGCATGTCGGGCTGGAATTCATTCAAAGCGGCGACGGTGTCTGTGAGCGGGCTGTTGACCTCGAGTAACTGCAGCTCCATGAACCAGCGCGCGAGGCCGCTGCTCAATGAACCGATCAGTGTGACGCCGGCGTAGTGCCCATCCGTCGCCGCGAAGTACGCGATCCGGAACTTGCCCTTGCGTTTGCGGTGCGGCCGGCGCCCCCGTGGTCGCATCGCCATGCCTCGGGCCCAGTCTTGCGGCGAGTACACGAAGTAACCCACCTCACCAGACGAGCCGGAGGTGTGGATCACGCGGTATTTGCGGAGAAAGCGCTCGGTCGGATCCTTCGAACGCGTCAGGAACTCGGCGACCTTCCGTTTCGTGATGCCGGGCACCGTGACGATCTCGTCGAAGTGCTGCATCAGCAGCGACTTCGTGAGCACGGGGAAATCCTTCGGCTCGCAGCGCGCGATGTCGATGCCGCGCCCCGCTATGATCCTCCGGTAGTACGGCGAACGCTCGTTCACGTGGCGCACGAGCTGCCGAAACTTCACGAGCTGATTCGCTTCCAGCTCCGCGCGCGTCAGCTTCGCCGCGCGACGCACTTCGCGCGCTTTACGGAACGTGGTGAGGAGCCCTGCGAACACGCGCGCGAGCATGCGGCAGAACGGCCACATTCGTCTAGCGGCGCGCGCGATTTGACCGGCGGAATCGTATTCGGGATGATCGCTGCGCCCCACCTTCCCTCGAGGCTCCCCATGAACAGGATCGTCGCCGCCGTCGTGGCACTGATCGTCGTATTGTTGCTGGCCATTCCGCCGGCGCTCGGTACTCTCACGGAATCGCGCGTGCGTGAGCGCGTTGCCGCCATCAACGACACCGGCATGTTCGCGGCCGAGGTCAAATCATTCGATCGGGGCTGGTTTCGCAGCACGGCGAAAATCGATATCGGTCTGTCGCCCGGCTACATCGCCCAGGTTGCTGCAAGCGGCGCCCCGGCAGACGTTCTCGGCCCGCACGCGACCATTGCGGTCGATTTCGCACACGGCCCGGTAGCAGTGCAAAAAGGCGTGCACTTCGGCTGGTCCACGATGGTGGCGCGGCTAGATCCTGCGACGGCGGGGCTCGGCGAGATCGAACAGCAGCTCGGCGTGCCGTACATCTTCGAGTTTCGCGGCCACACCGGATTCGGCGGCGGCGTTGCATTCGACGCCGACGTGCCGCCGATGGACGTGCCGACTGGGATCGCGCAATTCAAGTTTTCCGGTGCCGTGCTCGACGGCAGCTACGCGGGCAACCACCTCGTGTCGAACACCCGCATCGATTCGTTCGAGTTCGCGTCGCCAGGCGGCACATTCGTGCTGCACAGCCTGCGCGCGAAAACAGACAACGAAATTCTGTCGCTATACCTTGCGCCGGGAACCGCCGAGCTCTCGATCGATAGCGTTTCCGCAATCGACCCGGTGCAAGGCAGCACGCCCGTGTTACAGGCCGACAAGTTGAAATTGACCAGCACCGTGACGCGCGGCAAGAGCGCGACCCTCGTCGACATGCAGGCTCAATACGGTCTCGACAAGTTGCACGTGGCGGAGAATGAGGTCACGGGCGCGGTGCTCGGTCTCGCCTTGCACAATGTCGACGTCGAGGCCATCCAGCACTTTCGCGGAACCGCACGCGACGCTGCTTTGAACCCGGCGCCCGATGCGGAAGCGGCCGTAGCGACGGCCACGGCAGATCTCCAGCGCGTGCTCGCGGCCGGACCGAGCCTGGTGCTCGATCCGATCCGGTTCGCGTGGGACGGCGAACCCTTCGAGGGCCGAGCCGAACTCAGTACTGATCCGACGAAGCTGCCGCCAGGCGGTATCACGGACGTCGCTTCCGCAGTCCTCTCCGGTGCGCTGAGCAGCAACGCGGACGTGAAGCTGTCGAAGCCGCTGGCGCGCCGCCTCGTCGCGTTCGTGGCCGAGATGCAGTTTCGCGGCGACGCTCGCATGCCGCCCGAGCAACTGAAGTACATGGCCGAGGCGCAAGCCGGCCTCATGCTCGCTCAGCTAGTGGGCCAGGGCTTCGTGATCGAAGACGGCGAGGTCTATCGAGCCGCCCTGCGTTATGTCGATGGCGCGTTGACGGTGAACGACAAACCGCTGCCTTTCGGCCCCTAGGAGGCCGCTACTCCTTGCTCTGCGGCGCTGCGTCACCGTCGCCATTCGCGGCCGGCGGCACCTCGGCTGGCGTCGCCTTCACGGCGTCCGGGCGCACCCCGCCTCCTTCCTTCTCGATCTTCAAGCTCGCGATGTCTTCCGGCGACAGCGGGTGAAAATCGCCGAGCCGGCACGTGAACCCGTTGCCGAACCCTACTCCCACGGCGGCGTTTTCGAGCACGGTGATCGTGTCGATGCTGCACAGACGCCCCGCGGTGACGTGATAACCGAACCGATCCCAGCGTTTGAGGCCAGGACATTTCTTCGGCAAATAGTTCCGATACGCAACGTTCTTGCCGCGCATGTAAAAGATGATGGTTTGGTCGTCGAGAATGTCGGTCCGCGCGATGCTCTGCGTGATCACGCAATCGCGGGGTGTGCGATTGAACGCCGAGTCCTCGTCGGCATAGGTTGCGGCGGATCCCGCTAGCAGCCAAGGCAGAGTGAGTGCCGTAAACCCAAAAACTACGCGCTTCGAGCCTCTCATGGCACACCTCTACGCGTTATGCGATGACTCTTTTATAGCGCACCGTCGGCCAGACCAGAAGACCCCTCCGGGCGCATGCCGCGTCGAATGGGCAGAACCGCCCTGACCGCAAGTGTGAACGTCCTCACGGCCAGTACTCCTCCGCGGCACCTACAGTGCATCCATTCGCCCCGCGACTGGATACCGATCGATGAAACCCGCCCGAACCACCCCGGCCGCGTCGACTGCGCCGAGCGTTGCGGACGATTCACCCTCCGAGCACATTTACATCGGTTCCGACGAAGCCCGAAACCCTGCGACCACAGCTCGCACGGTTCGCGAACAAGTCGAGCTGCGCAACGGTGTACGGCGCACGGGCATCCTACTGACGCTCTTCACCGAAGGTTTCGTCTGCGTGACCGAGGAGTCTCGCGGCAAGACCCGGGGCACGTTTCATCTCGACCTCCAGTATCTCGATCCGGTGCCGTCGCTCGAGCGGGTGTTCGCCAGCCGGTGGTTCTACGCGACACTTGGCAGCAGCGCCGCAGCAGCGCTCGCGGCGTTTCTCATACGATTCGAGCCGCTCACGACGGCGGCGTGGATCGCGCTCGGCGTCGCGTCACTCGCCGCATTAGGCACGCTGCTCGTTGGCATGTACTTCAGCTACGAGAAGACCACGTTCTGCACGATCCACGGGCGAGCGCCCGTGCTGACGTTGCTCGCGAACGTGGGCGCCGTGAAAAAGTTTCGTGCGTTCGTGCCTGTGCTTTCCGCCGCGATCGAGGAAGCGGCCGAGCAGATCGGCCACGACACGTCCGCGTATTTGCGGGCCGAAATGCGTGAGCACTACCGGCTACGTGGCGACCACGTGCTGAGCCAGCAGGTCTGCGCCGAGAGCACGGGCCGCATCCTCGCGCAGTTCGACGTGGAGCTGTAGCGCCGGGCCGGTACCCACTTCCGGCTATCATGGCCGCATCATGGCCGCCGTTCCGAACCTGACTCCGCCTCCCGCCGTGCTCGACGCGTTCGACCTCGCGGCCGACTCGCTCGACCGTGCGACCTCGGGCCTGATCAATCCGACCTGGTATGTCCGCTCAAAACACGGGGCAGAGCTCGTGCTCCAACGGGTGAACCCGATCTTTCCGCCGGCCGTAAACCTCGACATTGCGGCAGTCACGGAGCACCTCGTGCGCAAAGGCGCCCTGACACCGCGGCTCGTGCGCAATCGCGACGGCGCTCTGTGGCTCGAGCACGAGGGCGCCGTGTGGCGCGTGCTGACGCGAATCCAGGGCGTGTGCCGCGATGCGCTTCAGTCCCCGGCACAGGCACAGGAAGCCGGCCGGGCGCTCGCGGAGTTTCACCACGCCGTTGGCGATCTCGACTACACGTTTCAAAATGCACGACTGGGCGTGCATGACACGCCCCGACACCTAAAGGGCCTGCGCGACGCGCTCGTCGAGCACGCTGCGCATCGCGACATTGCTACGATCCGTCCGCTGGCCGAGCGCGTACTCACGTTCGCGGCGTCGCTGCCGGCGCTTCCCGCGAGCGGCGACCGCATCGTGCACGGCGACCCGAAAATATCGAACCTGATGTTCGCGACCGACAGCAACCGAGCGTTGTGCCTGATCGATCTCGACACGCTATCGCGCATGCCCGTGGCGCTCGAGCTCGGTGACGCGCTGCGCTCGTGGTGCAACCCGGCCACCGAAGATGCGACGAATGCGCGGTTCGTGCGCGAGTACTTCGAGGCAGCCGTCGGTGGGTACGCAGCCGCAGCACACGGATTTCTCACCGACAACGAGTGGCGCGCGATTCCGGTCGGCATGCTGACGATTACGATCGAGCTCGCGGCCCGCTTCTGCGCCGACGCGCTGCGCGAGCGCTACTTCGGTTGGGACGCGAAACGCTACCCGACCGCGAGCGCCCACAACCAAGCCCGCACTCGCGGACAACTTCAGGTTGCGACGAGCCTCGCGTCGGAGATGAGCGTCCTCGACGCCATCACTGCGCGCGCGTTCGAAGACCGATGAGCACGGCCATGACCATCAAGACATTCAGCAACGCGGACTTCACGGCCCTGGCCGAGCAAGCCAAAGCCGCGCCGCGGCGGCGCGCGAACCTGAACGTGCACGCTTCGAGCGACGCGAACGTTCAACGTTTGTTCATCGCCACCGAACCGGATACCTACATGCGCCCGCACCGCCATCCAGAGGGCCACAAGTGGGAGTTCTTCGCGGTGCTGCGCGGCCGACTCGACCTGCTCATATTCAGCGACGCTGGCGTTGTCACGCAACGAGTCGAGCTCTCGCCGACGACCGTTCCCGCTGTCGAGATCCCGCCCGGAGTTTTCCACGCTTACGTCTGCATGCAACCCGACACGCTCGGCCTCGAGGTCAAAGAAGGCGCTTACACTCCCACGGCAGACCACGACTTCGGCCCGTGGTCTCCGGCCGAGCGCACCGCGGGAGTGGCTAGCTACCTCGCGTGGATGCGCACGGCGGAGCCGGCCAGTGCAACAAGGAGCTTGGCATGATCACGAATTCGCAGTCCGGCACGAACGTCCAGGAAGTCGCCAGCGGCATCTTCAGGATCAACACGCCCATCCCGATTCCCGGCGCCGGCACGTTCAACTTCAACCAGTACCTGATTGTCGACGACGCGCCGTTGCTGTTCCACACGGGCCAGCGCGGTCTGTTCCCGCTCGTGCAGGAAGCGGTCGCGAGCGTAATGCCGGTGAGCCGACTGCGCTACGTCGCGTTCTCGCATTTCGAGGCGGATGAATGCGGCGCATTGAACGACTTCCTCGACGCCGCACCGGACGCGGAGCCTGTGTGCAGCTCGATCGCGGCCATGACATCGATCGTCGATTTCGCAAGCCGCGCGCCCCACGTGCTCGAAGATAACGCGGAGCTTGCCCTCGGCCAACGCAACATCCGCTGGCTCGACACGCCGCACCTGCCGCACGGTTGGGAATCCGGCCTGATCTTCGAGACGACTACGCGAACCCTGTTCTGCGGCGACCTGTTCACGCAGGGCGGCGCCGGCAAGGTAGCGCTCACGAGCGACGACATCCTCGGGTCGAGCGAGGCGTTTCGTAAACCGATGGACTACTACTCACACTCGCCGCAGACGGGCGCCATGCTCGAGCGGCTGGCGGGACTCGATCCGACCACGCTCGCGGTCATGCACGGCAGCGCGTGGCGCGGCGACGGCGCAGCGCTGCTGCGCGAGCTCGCGCGAACTCTGCAGGCCTAGCGGCCCCGCTCAGTGCGCGGCGTCGACGAACTTCAGCTCGAGCTCGCTCGCAAGACTCACGACGTCGCCATCGCGAAGCACGCAGCGCTTGACGCGGTTCGCGTTCACGAAGATGCCGTTCTTGCTGCCGATGTCCTCGATCATCGTGGCAATTCCGCGTGTGACGATCTTCGCGTGCACACGGCTGATGAAGTGACTCGAGATCCGGATGTCGCTGGTCTTGCCGCGGCCAATCGTCATCTCGCCCTTCGAGAGCGGAAACGACATCTTCTCACCACCCACGGAACCGACGAGCTTGGCCGCCGTGTCGCTCACCGCAGGGCTACTGCCGTCGAGCGAAAGGAAACTCTGTAGCGGCAATAGTTCCGCGGGCTCAGCCTCGGGAATCGCGTTGACCACTGGAACAGCCACTTCGTTAGAAGGTCGCGCGGTATTGCTCGACTGGATACGCCGCTCGAGCTCCGCAAGGCTCGCCCCGAGATTGCTGATGCGGTGCACGCTGCGTTGCAACATGTCCACGCTCGTGCGTTTGACGTCGAGCTCCGTCTTGAGATCCGTCGCGAGCTGCGACTGTCGCTGCGCGAGCTCGTGACTCTGCGCGAGCGCGGCGTCGCGCTGCGCCAGATCCTGCTCCAGCGCGCGTAGCCGCTCGTCGGCCGAAGATCGGTCCACAGCCAGTCTCGCCTCGAGTGCCGTCAACGCCGAGTCCTTCTCCCGCACCGCGGCCTCGAGCGTGCCGATCAGCGTGCGATCGGTCGTGGCCGACGCGAGCAAGCGGTCGTGGTCCGCGATCCGCTTCGCGAGATCGGCCTTCAGCTGCTCCGCAGCCGCGAAATGCTCCGTGAGCTTGCGTTGCAGCTCATCGTAAGCGGCTTCGCGCTCCTTGCGCCGGCCGGAAATCTCCGAGTTCTGCCGCTCCAGATCGACGAGCTTCTGCTCGAGCTCGCGCTTGGTCCGGGCGCCGTCGTCGATCGACACATCTTTCGTCTTCAACCCCTTCTCGAGCCGAAGGATCGTATTTTTCTGCTCGGTGATCTCGGTCTTCAATCCGGACCAGCTCTGCGCGCGGCCGTCGATGTAGGTCTCGAGCTCCTGAACTCGCAGCGTCATAGCCGCCTGCGCAGCCAACAGCTGTTCGCCGCGGGCCGCAAGCGCTTTAACGGCCGCCTGTTCGCGTTCGACCGCGTTGTTCAGACGCACGATCTCTACGCGCGCAGCCTCGAGATCGCGTTGTGCGACTTGCCGCTCCGCGGTGACCGTCGCTAGCGAAGCGACGCTCTGCTCGTGCGTGGCCGCCCGGCGCGCGAGCTCCGCGGACAGATTGGCGACGTCGTTGTTTTTTTCTGCAAGCGAGCGCTCGAGTGTCGTCAGCACCTCGGCGTTGCGCTCGAGTCGCGTACGCAGTTCGGCGACAGCGTCATCGCGCGACGTGATCTCGGTCTTGAGCTCGGCGATCAATCCGTCCTTCGCCCCGAAGCCGTTCTCGACTTGCTGCCAGCGATCGTGCAATCGCGCGATCTCGGCTTCGAGGTCGGCCAGCCAACCCGAAACTTGCGTTTCTCCGCCGGCGGGTAAGTGTAACTGCGGGTGCTCGACGGTGACGTCCTGCGGCACGCCGTTCAAGGCCGGCAGGAAATCGGTCGGCTCGCGGGCGTTGTCGAGCAACACCGGGTATTCGCCGGTGGCCGAGTCATCGACCTGGTAGTTGCCGGGGGAATCGTTCTTATTGTTGTGCATGGCGGTCGCTTTCTGCGTCGGAGCCCGCGGCCGGGGCGACGCTGGATAGTTGTTATTAGAAGGAGCGTCCAGTGCGAACTACATCACGAACATGCCAGAGAGTACCGTGAAGCAGTTCACCAATGGACATAACAGTAATTCGGGACGTGCGGAGGCAGCAACGGCGCGGCTTGCCTTCGAGCGCCCCGTGACCTGCCGCGTTACGCCTGTAACAATAAGTCGGAACCGTGCGGCGTCGTCCACGCGGTAGTGGCGGCGAACCCGTAAGAACCCGTGTCTGGCTCTCCGAACCGTTCGGTGCGGCGAACGCGAGTCGCGCGCCGGTCTTGTCGCCACCGTCAGCCGACCCGTCGCGATTCCTTTTTCTCTATACTGCGGGTACTCGTTCAGGGGGGAACGTCATGACCGTCAACCTGCTCCGCAAAACCGGCATCGCCACTTTCGCTACGTTGCTCTTGTCGGTCTGCGCTTCCGCGCACGCCCACCACTCGTTCGCGATGTTCGAGCACGACAAGCAGATCAAGTTGCAGGGCACTGTGAAGGACTTCCAGTGGACCAATCCGCATGTCTACATCGAGATCGACGTAGCGGACGAGAGCGCGAGCCGCAAAGTGTGGACCATCGAGTGTGCGAACCCCGGCATCCTCAATCGCGTCGGCTGGAAGTTCAACATGATCAAGCCAGGCGACAAGATCGACATCATCGTTGCGCCGCTGCGTAGTGGCGAACCCGGGGCGCTGCTGAAACAAATCACGCTTGCCGACGGCCGCGTGTTCAGCAACGGCGGGCCTGCCGGCACGCCGAACATCAAATAGATGGGGGCCACTATGCGTAACGCGTCGCTAGTTCTCTCGTTAGCCGTCTTTGCGAGCACCTTCTCGCTATTACACGCGCCGTCGGCTGTCGCCCAAAGCGAGCGAGGTCGCTCCGATTCGGGCGCGCCGGCGAACCGCGATTTCGGAGGAACTTGGGAGCGCTATCCGCCCGCAACGTCGAGCGCAAGCACGCCCGGGCCGCTCGCGCCGAGCGCGGGCCCTCCGCTGTTGGCCTCGCCGCCACCGCCGCTAAAGCAGCAGTATCTTGCCGAATACGAAGCCGGCCAAAAGAAGATTCGCGAAGCGGACGCGCGCGGCGAGCCCATCGCCACCGGGTACACGCACTGTCTGCCGGACGGCATGCCCTCCATGATGATGGCGATGTTTCCGATGGAGGTTCTGCAGACCGCGGGCCAAGTGACGATCATTCAGGAGGCCTACAACCAAGTTCGCCGCATCTACATCGGTGCCCCGGCGGTCCCGATCGAGGATGCAGAACCGGGTTTCTGGGGGCACTCGACCGCGAAGTGGGACGGCGACACACTGGTCGTCGACACCGTCGGCATCAAAGACTACGTGCGCTTCCGCAACGTACCGCACTCCGCGCAGATGCGAATCAGCGAGCGGATGCACGTGTTCGACGCGGATCACTTCGAGGATCAGATCACGATTACCGACCCGGTGTACCTGACCAGCGCGTGGACTTTCACCTGGCGGTATCAGCGCAAGCCCGACTACAAACTCTACGAGTACGTCTGCGAGGACAACCGCGAGTTTGCCGACCCTGAGAGTGGCAAAGCGCGCATGCGCTTCAAGAAAGACGAGTAGCGCGCCGCACCGGTCTCAGCCGAAGCGCGCCTTCGCGCGTTCCTTGGCTTTTTCGGCTTCGACGTCTCGGTTACGCGGCGTGCCGGTCGTTTCGAGTGCGTTGATGAGCCTGTAAGCCGCGGCGGTCACCTCGACGACAGCTCGATTGAACGCCTGCTCGTTGACCTTGGACGGCTGATTGAATCCGCTGAGTTTGCGTACGAACTGGAGCGCAGAAGCGCGCATCTCGGTCTCAGTCGCCGGCGGGTCGAAATTGAACAGTGTTTTGATGTTGCGGCACATGACCCTCTCCTGTCACTGCGTGTCCGGGATTGCCGAGGAGCGCGTCCGGGGCAGGAGCCGCACGCTGACGCGCTGATTCGCGGCGGCCGCGGCGTTCCATACGCCGGCTGTCAGCTGAAAGCCCAACGGCGGGTAGTCGACGGAGGCCTGACTCGTACCGACCGATGCCGTCTCGATCTCGATCTGTGGGTCGCGGGCCATCGCGCTCGCCACCGCGTTCGCAAAAGCGCGCGTTTGCTGGCGGCCGATCGCGATCGCTTCGGACTCGGCCCATCCGACTTGCTCGCAGGTGGCGACGGGCTGTTCGGGCAGCGCAAGCACGAGCATGCCGTCCGTTCGATAGTTCATGCAGAACCGGCCGACGTGCACATCGATGGCGACCGTGCCGGCGAAGCCGATACGCTCGAGCTCCGCTGTAAGCTTATCGATTACAACCGCGCGACCGTCATCCAGAGGTACAGCGCCGAACGGGAAGCGCCCGCCTTGATTGAGGCCCCACTCGAGGATCTCGAGCACGTTACCGCTCACGCCCACCGCCTCTGCCCCGACAGCAGATGCTGTTACCGGGACGGCCGCGGTCGCGGCCGCGAGCGTCGCCGCGTCTGCGGCGAGCCGCTGCGTCAGTTCGTTTGCGGCATCGAGCGATGAGCGCGTCGCGAAGTACAGCGTCCCGAGCACCGCGGCTACGACAAACAACAGACCAGCTCCGATCTTGAAACGACGCTCGTCCCGCACCGGCTCGGTAGCGGGCGGCTCGCTTGCCGGGGCGCTCAGCGTCGGCGCAAGACGCCGGAACTCGCGGCGCATTTCGTCGCGCAGCGCCGAGGCGTGCATGTGAAACACCTCCTCGAGCAGCTGCCGCATGCGCTCGGCGTCGAGCAACGCGCCGCGCGAGCTCTCTAGTGCGCGCGCTGCGTCCTCGTTTGGCTCGGCGCTGTGCGGCGCGGCGGCATCAGGAATCAGGTGTAGCGAGCGCAGCACCTTCTTGACCTCGACGGACTGCATCGTCTTCGGCAGCACGCCGAGCGCGCCGAGCGCCCGCGCCTGTCCTAGGTAGATCTCGCCCTCTTCCGAGGTGTACATCATGACGGGGATCGTCGCCGTCGCCGGGTTTTTCTTGATGGCTTCGAGGGCCTGGAAGCCATCGATACCGGGCATGTTGTGGTCGAGGAAGACGACGTCGGGTCGGCTGTTTTTCAGGTAGTCGAGCGCGATCTCGGCAGACTCGGCCGTGTCGGTCGCAACTCCGTGCGCCGTCAGAAGCCGGCTCAAAACAGCCCGTGCGAGACGAGAGTCGTCGACGATCAGCGCCTTTTTCATCGTGCCTCCGAATGGCAGTCTATAGCGCCAGCGCTCTGGCGCGCCATGGCATCGGGCGAGCCAAGGACGGCGCGAGAATTGCTGGCCCAAAGAGAGAAGCTCTTCGCATTCTGCGCACCTCATGACGCCGGTCGGAGAGCCGTGACACGGCTGTGACAAAGCTGCGCGGAGCGTAGCGGTAGGCTGGGCGCCCCGGTGCTTCGCAGGTATCCCGCGTTGCTCGAACATCTTGGCCTCGTCGGCGTGTCGTGGCGGCAAGACGGCAGCGAAGCGCTGGCCGAATTCGCGCTGCACGCTGACACCGTGGCCGAACGGCTGAAAGACTTCGCGCAGCGCATGCAGCTCGCGGAGCTCGCCTACCTGTCCACCTGCAATCGCGTGGAGCTCATCTTCGCGCGCAGCGACCGCACGCCCGTTCAAGATCTGCGCCGCGATGCGTTCCAGTTGCTCACGGGCCGCGCGGCCGCCCACGGCGAGGCCGAAAGGCGGCTGCGCGCGTGGGCCGGCGAAGGCGCGGCCGAGCACTTGTTCCTTACCGCCGCGGGCCTCGACTCCGCGTGCGTCGGCGAAACGGAGATCGTGGGCCAGGTGCGCTTCTGTCAGGAGCGCGCGCTCGAGCTCGGACTCTGCGGCCCGAGCTTAGGGTTGGTGTTCGAAGAGGCGCTGCGCATCGCGGGCCGCGTACGCGGTGGCACGAAGCTCGCCGAAGGGCGCGTGTCGCTCGCCGAGATCGCCGTGCAGAATCTGCGCGAGCGCATCGCACGCACGCCGGGGCGAATTGCACTCGTAGGCGTATCGCCGATGACGGAGCGTGCGGCCGTGTCACTCGCGGAAGCGGGCCTGCACTTCACGGTCGTCAACCGCACGCCGGAGAAAGCCGCGGCGCTCGCTGTGCGCCACCGCGCGCAGCACATGAGCCTGGACACGTTTCGCCGCGAGCCGCCGGCCATCGAGGCGCTGCTCACCGCCACGGGCGCCGGCGTACCGATCCTGACGCAAGCTGCGCTGGAACGCCTCGCCGCGCACACGCCAAGCGGCCAACCGCCACTGATCATCGACATGGCGGTGCCAGGCGACGTCGACGCGACGCTGTGCAACAAGCTCGCGATCCCGCGCATCGGCATGGACGAGATCGTGCGGCTCGCCGAGCAGAATCGCGCCGCGCGATTGCTCGAGGCTGGGCCCGCGCGCGAGCAAGTGGATCACGCGCTCGATCAGCTCCAGGACCGTTTCACGGAGCGCTACTACGGACCTCTGTTCGGTGCGCTGCAACAGCGGTATCGACGCACGGCGCAGGAAGGCGTGAAGCGCCTGCTGAAGAAAGATCTGAAGGGACTCGGCGATGCCGAACGCGCCGCGATCGAAACCTGGGCCGAGGTGCTCGCCCGCCGGTTTGCGCACATCCCGTGCCTTGGCCTGCGCGGCTTGCTGCACGACGGGCCCGACGGTTCCATCGAAGCATTCTTGAGCGGCCTCGAGCCCGAGTTCGCGGATGAGTTGCGCGCCGCACTGCAGGGCGCAGCCGCCGAGCCTTCCGCGAGTGACGTAGTCCCGAGCGAGCGTGTGCAGTGAGCAAGAAACCGACACTGCGGCTCGGCACCCGCGGCTCGGACCTCGCACGCACGCAGTCCGGTACGGTGGCTGCGAGCCTCGCGAAAGCCGGGTTCGAGGTGGAGCTCGTGATCATCAAGACGGCCGGCGATCAGAATCAGACGGCGCTGTTCGGCTCGATCGGCGCGCAGGGCGTGTTCGTGCGCGAGATCGAGCAAGCGCTCGTCGAGAAGCGCATCGAGCTCGCCGTGCACTCTTACAAAGACCTGCCGACGCAGTCACCGGCCGAGCTCGTCGTGGCCGCCGTTCCCGCGCGTGTCGATCCGGCCGACCTCCTACTGGTACGGCGCCCGGCGTTGGCGGGAGACAAGGAAGACTGGCTGCCTCTCGCCCAGGGCGCGAAGGTGGGAACCGCTTCGGCGCGCCGACGCGTATGGCTGAAGCACTTTCGCGCCGATTTGAATATCGAACCCTTACGCGGCAATGTGCCGACCCGCGTGCGCAAGCTAGCGGAGGGTGCGTACGACGCGATCGTGCTTGCGGCCGCTGGCGTCGAACGCCTGTTGGCCGAGGAACGGCTCGGCGATCTCAGCGATATCGAAGTGGTGCGGCTCGACCCCACGAGGTTCGTGCCGGCGCCGGCGCAAGGGGCGCTCGCCCTGCAGTGTCGGCGCGACGACCGGCGCGTGCTTGCAGCGCTCGCAACGGTGGATCACGCGCCGAGCCACACCGCCGTGAAGGCCGAGCGCGACGCGCTGGCGCGTGCCGAGGCGGGTTGCGACGTTGCGTTCGGCGCCTACTGCGTGAAGCGCAGCGGAGCACACGAACTGCTCGCCATGCACGACCGTAACGGCATCGTGCGCAGCGCGCGCGTGCGCGGCCGGGACCCGAAGAAGCTCGGCGGCATTGCCTGGGCCACGCTGGACGCGCAGGTAGACGAGCCGTGACGTTGGCCATCGGCATCGCATCTCGCCGCGTGCTGCTGACGCGCAGCGAGGAAGACAACGCGGAATGGGCGGCGACTCTCGCAGAGCGCGGTGCCGAGCCCGTGGCGCTGCCCTGCATTCACTGCGAGTCGATCGACACGCCGACGCTGCGCAACGACCTCGCCACCGCAACCGCCAACGCGGACTGGCTCACGTTCACGTCGCGCCGCGGCGTCGACGCATTCGCAGAGTTACACCCCGCGGTGCCGGCTCGCGCCCACGTCGCCGTGGTCGGCGCCGCGACCGCGGCGGCCGCACGCACACGCTTTGGCCGCGTGGACCTCATCGGCAAAGACGGCACGGCTGCGAGCCTCGGCGCCACACTCGCGCGCGACGGCGACCTAGCGCGTCGCCCGCACGTGCTGCTTGCGCTCGCAGAGAACGCCGGCGACACGCTCGAGCGCGCGCTTGCGGCAGCGGGCGCGCACTGCACGCGCTTCGACGTGTATCGAACGATCGCGGCGCTGCCGGCCGCAGCGAAGCGCGCAATGTCCGCGCTTGGCGCAGATAATGTGATCTTCGCTAGCCCCACGGCCGTCAGCGGCTTCGTGCAACAGGTAACCGTCGACGTGCCTATGAACGTGTACACGATCGGCCCGTCGACCTCGACCGCCGCGCGCGCGGCGGGACTCACTGTCACCGCCGAGGCGCGCGAGCCGAGCCTCGAAGGAATTCTGGAGTGCATGCAATGGCAGAGATGATCGTCACCACGCCGGGCCGCACACGGCTGCGGCGTCTGCGGCGCACGAAGACGCTGCGAAACCTCGTGGCCGAGACCACGGTGAGCGCGGAGCACTTGATCATGCCGCACTTCGTGGTGCCGGCGAAGCGCGCCAACGAGCCGATCTCGTCGATGCCCGGCATTGCGCAAATGGGCCTCGAGAACGTCGTGAAGCGGATCGGCAAGGACTTGGAGCTCGGCATCCGGGCGGTGCTGTTGTTCGGCCATCCCGAGCACGGCGGCAAGACGCCGGACGGCCGCGAGGCCGCGGCCGCGAATGGCGCCGTGCAGAAGACGTGCGAACGGCTGAAGCGCGACTTCGGCAACGACCTGGTCGTCATCACCGACGTGTGTCTGTGCGCTTACACCGATCACGGCCACTGCGGAATCCTGACGTCCGATGGCCGCGTGCTGAACGACGAATCGTTACTGCCGCTCGTGAACATGGCCGTGAGCCACGCGCGCGCCGGCGCCGACATCGTGGCGCCGTCCGACATGATGGACGGCCGCATCGCGGCCATTCGCGATGCGCTCGACGATGCCAACTGCGAGGACACGCTGCTGATGTCGTACGCCGTGAAGTTCGCGTCGGCGTACTACGGCCCGTTCAGAGAGGCTGCGGACTCAACGCCTTCGATGGGCGACCGGCAGAGCTATCAGATGGACTACCGCAACGGCCGCGAGGCCGTGCGTGAAGCGCTGCTCGACGTCGACGAAGGCGCCGACTGGCTCATGGTGAAGCCCGCGCTCCCCTACCTGGACGTGATTCGCGCCGTCCGCGACGCGAGCCGGTTACCGCTGTCCGCATACAACGTGTCGGGCGAGTACTCGGCGGTGAAAGCGGCGGCCGCGAACGGCTGGCTCGACGAAGCGCGCATCGTGCGCGAGAACCTGCTCGCGATCCGGCGCGCCGGCGCGGATCAGATCATTACGTATCACGCCCGCGACGCGCTCAAGGGGGGCTGGCTGTGAAGCCGACGCCCGCCGCAACGAAGGGCAAGCACCCGCTCTCCGACGCGTGGTTCGAGCGCGCGAAGAAAGTCACACCGGGCGGCGTGAACTCGCCCGTGCGCGCGTTCGGCAGCGTCGGCGGCACGCCGCTCGTGATCCGTTCCGCCGCGGGCGCCACGATCGTCGACTCCGACGGCCGCGAGTATCTCGACTTCGTCGGCTCGTGGGGACCGCTGATCCTCGGGCACGCGCATCCGAAGATCGTCGCGGCTGTCGAAGCCGCGTGCAGGCGCGGCACGTCGTACGGCGCGCCTTGCCAACCGGAGATCGAGCTCGCGGAGGAGGTTGTCGCCGCATATCCCGGCATCGACCAGGTGCGGTTCGTCTCGTCCGGCACCGAGGCCGTCATGAGCGCAGTGCGGCTCGCGCGCGGCGCTACGGGCCGCGATCTCGTCGTGAAGTTCTCAGGCTGCTATCACGGCCATGTCGACTATCTGCTCGTGGCCGCGGGTTCCGGGCTCGCGACGTTTGGCCAGCCGTCGTCGAAAGGCGTGCCGAAAGAGCTCGCCGCGCTGACGCGCGTGCTCGCGCTCGACGACACCGCAGCGGCGGAGAAGTTGTTCGCCGAGGAAGGCAGCAAGATCGCGTGCGTCATCATCGAGCCGGTGCCCGCCAACAACGGGCTGCTGCTGCAGCGGCCGGAATTTCTCGAGACGCTGCGCGCGCTGTGCACGAAACACGGCGCACTACTGATCTTCGACGAGGTCATCAGCGGCTTTCGGGTCGGCGCGGGCGGCGCCGCGGCGCACTACAGCATCAAACCGGACTTGGCGACGTTCGGCAAAGTCATCGGCGGCGGCCTGCCGGTGGGCGGCTTCGCGGGGCCGCGGCGCATCATGCAAAACCTGTCGCCGGAGGGCGGCGTGTATCAGGCCGGCACGCTGTCCGGCAATCCAGTCGCAATGACCGCCGGGCTCACGACGTTGCGTACGCTGCAGAAGGAAGACGGTTGGAAGCGGCTGGAGGCGCTCGGCGCGTATCTCGAGCAAACCGTGGGCAACGTGCTCTCCGAAGCGCCGGTCAAAGCCACGCTGTGCCGGCTGGGCTCGATGTTCTGGATCGCATGGCTTGCGGACACGGCGCCGCGTTCCGCCGAGGCGCTCGATCAGAACGCCGCGAGCGTCTACGCCAACGTGTTTCACTCGCTGCTCGATCAAGGCATCGCACTTGCGCCCTCCGCCTTCGAAATCGCGTTCCTGTCCCTCGCGCACACGCGACGCGACGTCGACCGTCTAGCCACCGGCCTGCGCAACGCGTTCGCCGCGATCGCTTAGCTACTCATGCCGCGCCGCGATCCCACCAAAGCACTACAAGTGGGGTTCCTCGCCCTGCTGCTGATCTCGGCGGTCATGATCCTGTGGTGGATGTTCGACCACGCGCGCTACGCGCGCAGCGTCGAGCAAAGGTTCTCAGCCGACGCTACGGTCGCGGCCGATAGCGCGGCACGCGTCAACCGCGTGCTGTGGGAAGGCGGATTCTTTCTCGTCGTGCTGATCGGCGGCATGACGGTGCTCACGCGTGCGATCCGGCACGACGCAGAGCTCCGGCGCCGTCAGCAGAATTTTCTCGCGGCCGTGTCGCACGAGTTCAAGAGCCCGCTCGCCAGCATCCAGCTCGCTGCGGAAACGTTGGTGCTGCGCTCGCGCGAAGCCGACAGCCAGCGGCTCGGCCGGCGGATGCTCGAAGACGGTGAGCGTCTTTTGCGCATGATCGACAACCTGCTGGAGACGACACGGCTCGAGGAAGGCCGGCAAAAACTGACACCGCAGCCAACGAACGTGCACGCGACTGCGACCGCGGCCATTGCCGAGGTCGCGGAGCGCGCACACTTGCGCAACATCACCGTCACGCTCGACGCGCCGCAAAACCTCGATGTGGACATCGATCCGGCCGCACTGGCGACAGTGCTGCGCAATCTGCTCGATAATGCCGTCAAGGCCTGCATCGCGGGCAACGGGCACGCCGTGGCGGTGCGCGCGACGCGCGATGGCGGCGTGACGATCGCTGTCAGTGACGACGGCTTAGGCTTTCCGCCCGAGGAGGCGGTGATGATCTTCGAAAAATTTCACCGCGTCGGCGACGAGTTGCGCCGCACCATGCCCGGCACGGGCTTGGGCCTGTACATCGTGAAGCGGCTCGTCGAGCTCTCGGGCGGCATGATCGACGCGCTGAGCGCTGGCTCGGGCAAGGGCGCGACGGTCACGATTCGCTGGCCCAAGGCGGCGCAATGAAGGCGTCGGCTCATATTCTGGTGGTCGACGACGAGGCGCATCTGGCCGCCGGCATCGCGGAGAATCTCGAAGCCGAGGGTTATCGCACGAGCGTCGCGCATGACGGCCTCGGAGGCCTCGAACGCATGCGCGCGGAGCCGTTCGACCTCGTACTGCTCGACGTCATGATGCCGAACATGGACGGCCTCGAACTGTGCGCGCGGTTGCGCGGCGAAGGCGTGCAGACGCCGGTGCTATTCCTCACGGTCAAAGGCGACGCCGAGGATCGGGTGCGCGGGTTCGAAGCCGGCGGCGACGATTACCTGACGAAACCGTTCCACCTGCGCGAACTGCTGCTCCGCGTGGCCGCGATCCTGCGTCGCAGCACGTGGTACCAGTCGACGAACACCGCGCTCTCCTTCGGCGGCAACCAAGTCGACTTCCAAACTTACGAAGCGCAAGCCTGGGACGGCTCGACGCATGCGCTGACGCACAAGGAAGCCATGATCATGAAGGCACTGGCCGACCGTGCCGGTAGCATCGTGACGCGCGAAGAGATTCTCGACCGCGTGTGGGGCTACGAGGTGTTCCCGTCCACGCGCACGATCGACAATTTCATCGTGCGCCTCCGCAAACGCTTCGAGCGTAACCCCGAAGCGCCGGCGCACTTCCACACCGTGCGCGGCGTGGGCTATCGCTTCACGCCGAAGCCCTCAGCCACCGAGCAAGCACCGAGCTAAAGAGACCGAATGCCCGCGAGGAACGACAAGCTATTCCTGAAGGCCGTGAGGCGCGAGAACGTCGCGCGCCGGCCGCTGTGGATCATGCGCCAGGCGGGGCGTTATCTGCCGGAGTACCGCGAGTTTCGCAAACACCACAGCTTCAAGGAACTCGCCGGACAGGCAGAGCTCGCGGCCGAAGTCACGTTGATGCCGCTGAGGCGCTATCCGCTGGACGCGGCGATTGTGTTCGCCGACATCATGAGCCCCATGCCGGCGCTCGGCATCGAGTTCGACTTCGACCCCGGCCCCGTGGTCGCGAATCCGATCCGCGACGCAGCCGGCATCGCGAAGCTGCGTACGCCCTCGCGCGAGGAGATCGCGCCTGAGGTCATTCAAGCGTTGAAGCTCACGCGCGCCGCGTTGCCGGCGAGCACGGCGTTGCTCGGTTTCTGCGGCGCGCCGTGGACGCTGGCGGCGTACCTCGTCGAGGGCAAGGGCACGAAAGACTTTCCGACCCTACGCGCGTTCGCCGCGGCCGAACCGAAGCTGCTCGACGCATTGCTCGGCAAGCTCTCCGCGCTGATGGCGGAATACTTGTTACAGCAAGCTGCGGCGGGCGCCGATGCGGTGCAGATCTTCGACTCGTGGGCGGGCCTGCTGTCGCGCCCGACCTGGGAGAAACTGATCCGGCCGCACTTGACGACGCTACTCGAGGCCGTGGGTCGCGCGGGTATTCCTCGGATCCTGTTCCTGCAGAACGCGCCGCACCTGATGGATGCGTACGCGAGTTTGCCGGCCGAAGTGCTGGGCGTGGATTGGCGCATCGATTTGCCCGAACTGCAGCAGCGCTACCCGCAGCGCGCCGTGCAGGGCAACCTCGAGCCGGCGATCCTGACCGCGGGCCCAGCCGCTACGCGCGCGGCCGCCGACGAGCTACTGGCGACGACGGCGCCGCGAGGCCACATCGTCAACCTGGGCCACGGCATTCTGCCGCAGACCCCGCTCGAGAGCGTTACCGCGCTCGTCGAAGCCGTGCACTCGGAGAAACTATGAACACGCAAACATCCGCACCCGAGGCCACCGATCCGGGCCCGCTCGAGCTCGCCGAAAAGGGTCGGCACGGCGGTAAGGAAATACTGCTCGACCGGCGACTGTTCATGAAGTTCACGGCGTTCGGCGGCTGCGCCGACCCGCACTCGGCGATCAAAGCGCTCGAGGAAGAAGGCGTGGCGGGCGCGTTGTATCTCGACGCGAACGACAGTCGCGGCATCGGCCTCATGGTCGCGTCGGAAGATCCCGCATTCTTCGTCACGGGTCTGCGAACGGTGCTAAACCACCGGCCGTTCGCCGATTACGCGCACAAGCCCGAGTTCGACATGCTGGGGCGTACGTACTCGATCGGCTATGAGAACGACCTCGAGGACACGCTGTTCGTGAAGCCTCGCACGAAGCTGCTGAACCCCGACCATCAGTGGGCCGTGTGGTATCCGCTGCAGCGCGCGAAGAAATTTCAGACGCTGCCGGCGGATCATCAGCGGCGCATCCTCGCCGAGCATGGCACGCTGGCGAAGCGCTATGGCGCGGGCGGGCATGCCGCCGACGTACGTCTTGCGTGCCACGGCCTCGACAAGAACGACAACGACTTCATCGTGGGGCTGCTCGGGCCCAAGCTGCATCCGCTGTCGGCCATCGTGCAGGAGATGCGTAAGACGGAGCAGACGTCGCAATACCTGGATAGCCTCGGTCCGTTCTTCGTCGGCAAGGTGGCATGGCAGTCGAAGCCGTAGATTCACACGCGCGCGAATACGACGCGCTGCTCGTGGTGTCGTTCGGCGGCCCAGAGGGGCCCGGTGACGTGCTGCCGTTCCTCGACAACGTGTTCCGCGGGCTGCGAGTCACCCCGGAAACGAAAGCGCATATCGCGAAACGCTACGACCAGTTCGGCGGCGTGAGCCCCATCAATGGGCACACGCGCGCGCTGATCAAGGCGCTCCAGCAAGAACTCGACAGCCACGGTCCCGCGCTGCCGATCTACTGGGGCAATCGCAACTGGCATCCGTTGCTCACGGATACCGTGGAGCAGATGGCGCACGCGGGTGTACGGCGCGCGCTCGCGTTCGTGACCAGCACGTTCAGCTCGTACAGCGGCTGCCGGCGTTACCGCGAAGATCTGTACGAAGCCGCGAGCTTGGTGCCGAACGCGCCGCAGATCGACAAGCTGCGCGTGAGCTTCAACCACCCCGGTTTCATCGAGGCGATGGCCGACCGCGTGGAAGCCGCGCTCGCCACGTTGCCCGAGGCCGAACGTGGCAATGCGCTCGTGATCTTTACCGCACACAGCCTCCCCGAGTCGATGGCGCGCTCGAGCGCCTATCAAACGCAGTTGCAGGCGAGCTGCCGGCTCGTGGGCGACATGCTCGAGCACCAGCGCTGGCGGCTCGCGTACCAGAGCAACAACGCGTCGTATGGACGCGAGCCCTGGCTCGGGCCCGACGTCAGCGAAGCGTTGCGCGAGGCGAAAACCGAAGGCGTGACCGCGGTCGTCGTCGCACCTATCGGCTTCATCTGCGACCACGTGGAGGTCGTGATCGATCTCGACATCGACGCGGCCGCCACCGCACGCTCGCTCGGCCTCACCATGGCGCGCGCGGCTACTGTCGGCACGCATCCCCAGTATGTTGCGATGATCCGCGAGCTCATCGTCGAGCGCATGACGCCCGATGCGCCGCGCCGCGCGCTCGGCTCTTTGGGAGCGAGTCACGACCGGTGCGCCCCGGACTGCTGCCTGTCGGGGCGTCCCGGAGCGGCGAAGCCGTCGCTCACCGGCGTCGACGATCCGCTGCGAACCGGGAGCTAACGAGTGGCCGCTGCGGAGCGCGATGTCGTAGTCGTGGGAGCCGGCATCGCCGGGCTGCACGCGGCGCTGACGCTCGAAGCCGCCGGTTTCCGCGTTCTCGTGCTCGAAGCGCAGCAGCGAGTCGGCGGCCGAATTCATTCCATGCGCCAGCTCGGCCACACGGCTGAAGCGGGCGGCACCTATATCGGTGCGGGTTACTCGCGGGTGATCGGCGCCGCCGAAAGGCATGGCGTCGAGTTGATGGACGTGACGCCGATACTCGAGTTCTTCCGCGAGCAGGACTTAGCGTTCCGCGGCGAGATCATCCGTCAAGCCGACTGGCCAACGCACCCCGCCAACGACTTTCCCACCGCCGACCGACAGCACATGCCGTGGAATTACCACCGCGTGCTCACGATGCGCGCGAACCCATTGGAAGACCCCGGCGCGTGGACGCTGCCCGAGCACGCGGCGCTCGACGTGCCCGCGTACGACTGGTTTCGCAGTCAAGGATTGAGCGAACGCGCGATCGAACTCGCGTACGGCCTGAACGTGAGCTTTGGCCGCGACGCACGCGACGTCTCGGCCCTGCTCTTGCTGTTCCGCGGCGCGTTCTCGAAGAGCCAGCGCGCCGCGGCACCGAAGGACGTTCTCGGCTATACCGCACGACATGGCGTGCAGCGCATTTGCGAAGCCATGGCCGCGGCACTGCGCGGCGGTGTAGAGCTCGGCCACGTCGTAACGGGCATTGCGCAGACGGCCGATCACGCAACCGTGCACTGCGCGAACGGGCTGCGCGTAGAGGCGCGGCACGTCGTCGTAGCCGTGCCGCTTGGCGTGTTGCGCGGAATCGCGTTCGACCCTGCGCTGCCGGCCGTGCAAGCCGAAGCTGCTGCGAATCTGCCGTCGCAACCACTGACGCAGGTATACCTAGCGCCGAAGTCGCGGTTTTGGGAACAGGACGGTTACGCGCCAAGTCTTTTCACCGACACGCAGGCGGGCATGCTCGCCGCTGCGCGCAACCGCGAGCGACCCACCGAGGTCACGAGCTTCGCGGCCTGGGTCACCGGCGATCAGGCCGCTGCTCTCGATCGTTTGTCGCCCGCCGACGCGGGCCGTGCCGTGATCGCTGCCGTCGAAAAACTGCGCCCCGCCGCAAAGGGGCAGCTGGAACTGCTCGGCACGCACTCGTGGGGCGCCGACCCCTATGCCGGCGGGGCGTGGGCGTACTTCCGCCCTGGAGATGTGACCCGCTACGCGGCCACGCTCGGCGCCGCGCATGGCAGGCTGCAGTTCTGCGGCGAGCACTTAGCGGTCACGAGCCGCGGTATGGAGGGCGCGATGGAGTCCGCCGAAGAAGCCGTCGCCGGGATCCTCGCGGAGACCTGAAACCCGCGCCGCGCTTGGCCCCACGACGCTTCGGAACGTTATATGCGTTTTGGGCATGGGGGTAGAAGAACTTAACCGTTCAAAGTCCCAAGGCCGGCGCTTAACGTAGTCGACGTCGTAAGAAACAACAGCACTCATGTCCGGGCCTAGTCCCGCGCTGAGCTCGGGTAAGCCACAATGAGCGCATTGCCGAATCCTGCCACAGCGGAGTTTCCGGCCACCGCCTTGCAGCGCGCCGAGGCCAAGTTCGACGCCAAGGATTACGACGAGGAAGCCACTCGCAAAGTCGCGCTCGAGCACTGCAATAGGAAGTTCGCGGCGCTGAAGGCGGATCAGCGCATCGAGTGGGCCCTCGAGAACCTGCCCGGCCACCACGCGTTGACCTCGAGCTTCGGTGCGCAAGCGGCGGTGTCGCTGCACTTGGTCACGCAGATCAAGCCCGACATCCCCGTGATTCTCGTCGATACGGGATATCTGTTCCCCGAGACCTACCGCTTCATCGACGAGCTCGTCGAACGCATGAAGCTGAATTTGAAGGTGTATAACGCGCCCCGATCGGCGGCCTGGCAGGAAGCTCGCTACGGCCAGCGTTGGAACCAGGGTCTCGTAGGCCTCGAGGCCTACAATCAGGAAAACAAAGTTGAGCCCATGCGCCGCGCACTGCGCGAGCTCGGAATCAACACATGGTTCGCCGGCTTACGCCGCAATCAAACCGAGAGCCGTTCGCAGATACCGTACTTGGAATGGGCGGGCGGCCGTTGGAAAGTGCATCCGATCGCCGAGTGGACCGATCGCGACGTGCACCGCTACCTGACGAAACACGATTTGCCGTATCACCCGCTGTGGGAGAAGGGCTACGTGTCGGTCGGCGATCACCACAGCACGAAGCCGATCCACGAAGTAGCCACGCTCGACGAAACGCGGTTTGCCGGTTTGAAACGCGAGTGCGGCATCCACGAGATCGATCTCGCCGACCTCTAAGCCGCCAGCTCCTGCTCGCAGCCGCCCTTGATGGGCAGCGCCATTTCCTTCAGTAGCTCGTCGACTTCTACCTGCGACTGCGCGTGCGCAACGTCGCGGATCAACCGCGCGGGGTAATGCGGCGCGAACAGATTGATGAAGTCCACCATGTAGCGGCGCAGCACCGTGTCGCGCGGGAAGCCGATCCATGTCGTGACGCGCGGGAACAGGTCCTTGGCCTCGATCGCCACGAGATCCTCGCGATCGACGCACTCGAACGCCATCGACGCAATCACCCCGACGCCCATGCCCATCCGCACGTAGGTCTTGATGATGTCGGCGTCACGCGCCGTGAACACAACACGTGGTTCGAGCCCGTGCTCGCGAAATGCGCGCTTGAACGACGATTCGCTGGTACCGCTGAACACATACGTTACGAGCGGGTACTCGGCCAGCGACTGCATATCCATCGGCTTCAGCTGCTTCGCGAGCGGATGAGTCTTCGGCACGAGCACGATGCGATGCCAGTGGTAGATCGGCAGTAGCGTGAGCTGCGAGAACAAGTCCTGCGAGCCCGTCGCAATGGCGAAGTCCACCTTGTTCGTACTGACGAGCTCTGCGATCTGCTCCGAGGTGCCCTGGTGCAGCTCGAGGTCGACACGCGGATAGCGCTCGCGGAACGAGCGGATCACTTCGGGCAAAACATACCGGGCCTGCGTGTGCGTGGTGGCGATCGAGAGCGTGCCGTCGAGTTCGGCCGTCAGGTCGCTGGCGAGGCTCGTGATGTTGCCGACTTCGCGCAAAATCTTGCGGGCACGCGCGATGACCTCGCGACCCGCCGGCGTGATCGCGGCCAAACTCTTGCCCTTGCGGGTGAACAGCTGGACGCCGAGCTCAGCTTCGAGCTGCTTCAGCTGCTTGCTGATGCCGGGCTGGCTCGTGAAAAGGCGGTCGGCCGCCGAGGTGATGTTCAGGCCGCTGTCGGCGATGCCCACGAGGTATTTGAGCTGCTTCAGCGTCACGCGGAAAGGGCCTTTGCCACCGGGATGAAAAAGCCGCGTCCTCGGTACGAGTGAGCGGCCTTAAAGGCATATAACCATTTGTTACATAAGGCTGTCAACCGCGCCCGCAAAGGACTTCCGAGGCCGCAACCAATATTTCGCGACGCTATATCTGCAGACAGACATGTTGTTGTTCGGCGGTCTAGCGGCGCGGTATCGTGCCGCCAAGAGTCGCCTCCCATGCAGCACCTACCCCTCTTCGCCGATCTCAAAGGCCGCCCCGTCCTCATCGTGGGCGGCGGCGTCGTGGCCGAACGCCGCGTAACCCTGTTGCTCACGGCGGGCGCCCAAATCACTGTCATCGCGCCTCACGTTTCGGACGCGCTCGCCGACCTGGCTGCGGAGGGACGGCTCACACATGTGGCGCGCGAGTTCGGGGACGAGTCGGTCGAACCCTACTGGCTCGTCGTCGCAGCCACCGACGATCGGGCCATCAACGAGCACGTCGCTCTGGCTGCGGAAGCCGCCCGGCGGTTCTGCAATGTCGTGGACGACTCCGAACTCTGCTCGTTCATCATGCCCGCGATCATCGACCGCTCGCCGGTGACGATCGCCATCGGCACCGGTGGACACTCGCCCGTGCTTGCGCGCTGGGTCAAAGGCCTGATCGAGGCATGGTTGCCGAGCCGGCTCGGCGCCGTGGCGGAGTTGGCAGGACGCTGGCGCGACCGCGTGAGCGAGCGCGTGCCCGACACCACCGAGCGCCGACACTTCTGGGAGCGCGTCGTGTCCGGCGCTGTGGCGGAGCACGCGTTCGCCGGCCGCGACGAAGACGCGGAGCAAACGCTCGAAGCCGAGCTCACGGCATGGGGCAGCGACGAGGCTGCGAAACGCGGTGAGGCCTATCTCGTCGGCGCAGGCCCCGGCAGCGCAGACTTGATCACGATCCGCGGCCGGCAATTGCTCGCGACCGCCGACGTCGTGTTGTACGACCGACTCGCTGGCCCCGCGCTGTTGAACTACGCGCGCCGCGACGCGGAGCTGATCTGCGTCGGCAAGACGCCGCGCCGGCCATCGATCACGCAGAAACAATTGAACCGCCTGCTTGTAGGCCTCGTGAGCGCGGGTAAGCGCGTGTGCCGACTGAAAGGCGGCGATCCGTTCATCTTCGGCCGCGGCGGCGAAGAGCTCGAAGCGCTGGTCGAAGCGGGACTGAAATTCCAGGTCGTGCCGGGCGTTTCGGCCGCGGAAGGCTGCGCGGCGTATGCCGGCATTCCGCTCACGCTGCGCGGCGTGTCGCTGGGCGTAATCCTGACGACCGGACACGCCGTCGACGACGCGATACCAGCACTCCAGAGCTTTAAGCCCGGCCAGACTCTTGCTCTCTACATGGGTGTTGCGCAGTACGCCGAGATCAGCGCGGCGTTGATCGCCGATGGCCACGACCCGACCACGCCGGCGGCGATCGTGGAAAGCGGCACCACCGAGAAGCAGCGGGTGATCCGCACATCGCTGCGCAGCCTCGCCGCCGCGCAAGCCGCATTCGAAATTCGGCCGCCCGCGTTGCTGATCGTCGGCGAGACCACGCGCTTCGCGGAGCGCTATAGTTGGTTTGCACCGAGCCGAATCGAAATCTACGAAGACGCGGCGGCGGAAACACGCGCCAGCGCCGGTTAATAGTCCCTCCATCAAGAAGCCAACAATCGAGAAGGCACCGCCATGATCTACGACAGCATCCTGGACACCATCGGTAATACACCCGTGGTCAAGCTGCACCGGATCGCGCCGAAGCACGTCACGATGTATGTGAAGGTCGAGGCGTTCAACCCGCTGCACTCCGTCAAGGATCGGTTGGCGTTCGCGATCATCGACGATGGCGAGAAACGCGGCGTTCTGAAACCGGGGCAGACCGTGATCGAAGCGACCTCGGGCAACACCGGCATCGCACTCGCGATGGTGTGCGCGGCGAAAGGCTACCCGTTCGTAGCGATCATGACCGAAACGTTTTCGGTCGAGCGACGCAAGATCATGCGCGCGCTCGGCGCGAAGGTAATCCTGACGCCGGCAGCGGAGCGTGGCACGGGCATGGTGCGCCTCGCAGCCGCACTGGCCGAGAAGCACGGCTGGTATCTCGCGCGCCAGTTCCAGAACCCAGCGAACCCTGCGTATCACCGCCAGACCACGGGCCCTGAGATCCTGAAGGACTTCGCCGGCCGCCGCCTCGACTTCTGGGTCACGGGCTGGGGCACGGGCGGCACGCTGACCGGCGCAGGCGAGGTGATCAAGCTCGCACGGCCGGAGGTGAAGATCATTGCGACGGAACCGGCCGGCGCTTCGCTGCTCGGCGGCAAGGCGTGGGCGCCACACAAGATCCAGGGCTGGACGCCAGACTTCCTGCCCGAGGTGCTGAACCCGAAAGTGTTCGATCAGCTCCTGCCCGTCACGGACGAGGAAGCCAAACAGACGGCCCGCCGGCTCGCAGCTGAGGAAGGCATCTTCGTCGGTATCTCGGCCGGCGCCACCGTGGCGGCCGCGATCAAGGCGGCGGAGAGCGCCCAGCCGGGCTCGGTGTTGCTCGCGATGTTGCCCGACACCGGCGAACGCTATCTAGGCGGTTACCTGTTCGAGGATCTGAATGCCGGCTCGGACGACGAGTGGCTCGCGACCCTGGAGAAAAAGTAGCGCGCGCTGCTCAGGGCTGCTCCTCGTGCAGCCTCTTCTCCAAACGCAGCGAAGCGCCCGCGGCATAGTGGCGACACGCCGCGGGATCGACGAACGCATCGCTCTCGCCCCCCTTGCTGCGCTCGAACTTCTGCTCGAGCTGCGCGAAACCCGGATGGGGCGCAAGCAGAATGTCGCACGGCAACCGGCTAACGATGTCGATGCTGCGGCGAAACGACTCCGCGAGGGACGGGCGATCGCCGCCGCCCGTGAAGCGGAATCCATCGGCCGACACCGCGTTCAGGCTGTCGGCGTATACGACGGCGAGACAACGCTGGTCCTCGCACGCCGTCCACGTCCACGTCGTGCTACCAGGCGTGTGCCCTGGCGTGAAGTGCGCTGTGAATGCAGTGCTACCCACGGCCAGGCGCTCGCCATCGCCGATCTCTCGCAAATTCGCGAGCGGCGGAAACGCGGCGTGCGGCACCGCGAACTGCGGATCGTCCGGGGTCGGATGACCGTCTCGCAACGCTGCGGCACTTCGCGGGCTGGCTGCCACGACCGCGCCGCTCGCGCGCTGCAACGCTGCCAAGCCACCTGCATGGTCGTTGTGCGTGTGAGAGTTCAGGATGAGCTTCACGTCATCGAGCTTGTAGCCAAGCGTCGCAACGCTCGTCGCGATCCCCGGAGCGGATTGCGGCAGAGCACCATCAATCAGTACAAGACCCGCGTCGGTCACCACCAGGATCGAGCCGAGCTGCGACGTACCTACGTAGAACGTGTTACCGAACACGTGAAATGGCTCGTGCGGGGTGTTCCAGCCCTCACACGCATCACACCGAATCGGCGGATCGGGCACGAGCTCGCCAGCTAGGACAAGCAGCGGCGCCGCGCACAGTAGAAGCAGCAACGCGCGGATGCGCCTGATCGAAACCATTTCGCGAAGTCGTTTTACAGGCCAACCGGCAGCCTAGCGACTCCGCGGACGTCGGCACAAGAGGCGCGCGATCCTACTTTTTCTTGCGGCTCGTCCTGCGCTTGGGCGGCACCTTGGCACCCGCCCTCCGGGCTTCGGAGAGGCCGATTGCGATTGCCTGCTTGCGGCTCGTCACCTTCTTGCCGCTGCGTCCGCTGCGAAGGGTGCCGCGCTTGCGCTCGTGCATGACCTTCTTCACTTTTGCGGAGGCCTTCTCACCGTATTTCGTTGGCATGATGTTTCCTTGGAAAGAGCGCGGCGAGGACTACCTCGCCGCGATCCGCAGCAATGGACTAACGTTTGCCGCCCTGAGTGCCTTCCTCTTCGTCGTCCTCGTCCTCGTCGATGACCTCGCCCTTGGCGGGCTGTGAGGTGGAGCCATCGTCGCCAGCCTCGGAATCTTGCCGTCGCTTTTTGTCGGCGCGCTGCTCGACCCGTTTGTCGTCGTCGCGATCCGGATCGACTATTGGATCGTGCGGAGGCTGCTGATGCTGAGGGGGAGCCTTTTGGTCGTTACCGCCCTGCTGCTGACGTTTCTGATCTTGCGTCTGTGTGCCCATGTTTCACCTCTTGTCTTGTCGAAATTTCAATGCCCTTCGAAAGTACGCGTTGCGCACGAGCGCGCCCATCGGGCAAACGCTGCAAAACACGGGGTTGTGCCCTGCATACCGTCCTGGATTTGACCTCATGGATTCGCGCGACACGATCCATAAACTCGCGTATCAAAGTTCGGGTGAACACCCGCTTCCAGAATGCGCGACGTGAAATGCATTATCGCAATCGAGACGCGCGAACGACGCACCTCCCCCTTCCCACTCACACGGAGACATGTGATGACCACAGTAAGCGGACACACCTCAGCAATTCGTGCGACCAAAGTCATGGGCACCACGGTGAAAGATGCTGCGGGGCGCAAGATCGGCGAGATCGAAGACGTCATGCTCGACAAGGAGTCGAATTCCATCTTGTTCGCGGTCGTCGGCTTCGGCGGCTTCTTGGGGATGGCCGAAAAATACCATCCGATCCCGTGGTCGGCGCTGGATTACAACGCGGGAGAAAACGCGTACGTCGTGAGCTACACGAAGGAGCAGCTGCAGGGCGCTCCTGCCGGATCGATCGATGAGCTTACGCGCGACAACGGGCTCGACGTGCGGGCCAGAACCTATACTTATTACAAAGAGCCGCCGTACTGGAATAACGACGGGCTCCACTGAAGGTGACGGCGTCCTGGTGGAGTGGCGACTCCACAAGGGACGGCCGCTGAAGCCGCCCTGAGCATCTAAAGAGCGCTGCGAATACCTGGCCCCATTTGTTCAAGGAGACGGTTCCCCCATGACCACAGGAAAACCTTCGCACAAGAGCATTCCCGACAAGAACGACGCCATAGCGCTTCTCAAGGCCGACCATCGACAAGTCGAGGAGGCATTCGAGAAATTCAGCAAGGCGCGGGATAACGGCCGGCGGCAAGAACTTGCCAGGCAGATCTGCAATGCGCTGACAGTGCACACGACGATCGAGGAAGAAATCTTCTATCCCGCGTTTCTCGCGGCGACGAATGACACGGATGTCCACCATGAAGCCGAGGTGGAACACAGCGGTGCCAAGAAACTGATCGCAGAAATCGAGGCGTCTGCCGCCGATGACGAGTACTTCAAGGCCAAGCTCACCGTGCTGTCTGAAATGATCAAGCATCACGTCGCCGAAGAAGAGAAGAGGGGCGGCATGTTCTCGGAAGCACGTCACGCCGACATGGATCTCGTAGCGCTCGGAGAGCAGCTGGCATCCCGAAAAGCGGAGCTCGAAGAGGAAGAGGCCGATGGGCGGAAGGGCACTCGTGTGGCGACTCCTTCTTCGCGCGGTCACGCGAACGCCGAAATGGGCGACGACGGAAAGCGCCGGCGCGCGACGCCCTAAGCCTAGTCGCTCGACGCGACTTTGTCGCCGTCGCCTGCACGTCCCGCAGGTCTGTGGCACGGCGCCGGTGCGGGGTACACGCGTTGCGCGCGAGGAGCGACCTGACGTTCAGGCCCGTATTGCCGCTGCGGGAATCGTCGCGGTCGGCTATGTCACGACCGCGCTGCACATCGGGTTCCTGGTGCTGCGGATCGTTGCCGCTTTACCTGCATCGGTTCGCGGAGAGACGTTTCCGCCAACGCCTAGCAGGGGCACCGCATTCGGGTGCGGTACGCAATGGGTGTCGTCGGCGTAGCCACCCGCTCACGATGTCGATGCTGCGGCGAAACGACTCCGCGAGCGACGAGCGACCAGCAGCGCCGCTGAAGCGAAAGCCGTCGGCAGACACCGCTTCAGACTGACCGCGTACGCAACGGCCAGGCAGCGTTGGGCCTCGCACGCCGCCCATGTCCACATCGTGCCGCCGGGCGTGTGCCCTGGCGTGAAGTGCGCCGGGAATACGGTGCTCCCGACAGTCAGGCGCTCACCGTCGGCAATCTCGCGTACGTTCGCCACTGCGGGAAACATGTGTAGCGGCATCGCAAACTGCGGGTCGTCGCTCGTGAAGCTCCCCGCGCGCAGCGCCGGCGTGATCGTGATGGGTGTGTGAGTTCAGAATCAGCGACGCAACTACGAAGAACGACAACAGCGCTGCGCGAACGCACGCGATCGAGAACATCCTGCGACTCCTGAGCACTGGCCGAAAAGGCAGCGTAGCGCCTGCGATCCGCTCCAGTCACCCATTTCACGGCCGGTCGATCGCTGTGATAGGGAAATACGACTGTGCGATTGGCCACCCCAGCGTATGGTTACGCCTGCAATCACTGCGAGAGCCACCGATGAGCAACACAACCGAAGCAAAGTGCCCCTTCAATCATGCCGCGGGCGGCACCATGAACCGCGACTGGTGGCCGAATGAATTGCGGCTCGATCTCCTGCACCAACACTCCGCGAAGTCCGATCCGATGGCGGAGGACTTCGACTACGCGAAGGAATTCAAAAGCCTCGATCTGAAGGCCGTGAAGCAGGACCTCGCGAAGCTTATGACCGACTCGCAGGCCTGGTGGCCGGCGGACTTCGGCCACTACGGCCCATTGTTTATTCGAATGGCATGGCACAGCGCAGGTACTTACCGCGTCGGTGACGGTCGCGGCGGCGGCGGCCGAGGTCAGCAGCGCTTCGCGCCGCTGAACAGCTGGCCCGACAACGTGAGCCTCGACAAAGCGCGGCGCCTGCTCTGGCCGATCAAGCAGAAGTACGGACGGAAGATCTCCTGGGCGGACCTGATGATCCTCGCCGGCAACGTCGCCCTGGAAACGATGGGTTTCAAGACCTTCGGGTTCGCCGGCGGCCGCGAGGACGTGTGGGAGCCCGACCTAGACGTTTACTGGGGCAAAGAAGCCAAGTGGCTGGATGACAAACGCTACTCCGGCGATCGCAATCTCGAGAACCCGCTCGGCGCCGTGCAGATGGGCCTGATCTACGTGAACCCTGAAGGTCCGAACGGCAAAGCGGATCCGGTCGCCGCGGCGCGCGACATTCGCGAGACGTTCGCCCGCATGGCCATGAACGACGAAGAGACCGTCGCGCTGATCGCAGGCGGCCACAGCTTCGGCAAGACGCACGGCGCGGGCCCCGCGTCGAACGTGGGTGCCGAGCCGGAAGCGGGCGACATCGAGGCGCAGGGGTTGGGCTGGAAAAACGGCTTCGGTACGGGCAGCGGTGGTGATGCGATCACCAGCGGCCTCGAAGTCACGTGGACCAGCACACCGACGAAGTTCAGCAACGATTTCTTAGAGAACCTGTTCGAGTACGAATGGGAGCTGACGAAGAGCCCAGCGGGCGCGCAGCAGTGGCGGCCGAAGAACGGCGCCGGCGCCGACACGGTGCCGCACGCGCACGACAAGTCAAAGAAGGTCGCGCCCGCAATGTTGACCACGGACCTGTCACTGCGCTTCGACCCCGCGTACGAAAAAATCTCGCGGCGTTTCCTCGCGAACCCGCAAGAGTTCGCCGACGCGTTCGCGCGCGCGTGGTTCAAACTGACGCACCGGGACATGGGTCCGCGTGCGCGCTACTTGGGCCCCGAGGTACCGACGGAAGAGCTGATCTGGCAGGACCCGCTCCCCGAGCACGATCATGAGTTGATCGACGCGAACGGCATCGCGGCTCTGAAAGCGAAGATCCTCGCATCGAATCTTTCGGTCTCGCAGCTGGTGTCGACGGCATGGGCATCGGCCTCCACCTTCCGTGGCGGCGACAAACGCGGCGGCGCGAACGGCGCGCGAATTCGTCTCGCACCCCAGAAGGACTGGGCGGTGAACCAGCCGGCGGAGCTCGCGAACGTGTTGACGACGCTCGCGAGCATCCAGGCTCAGTTCAACGCGACGGCCAAGGGTGGCAAGAAGGTTTCGCTGGCCGATCTGATCGTGTTGGCCGGCGGCGTAGCGATCGAGAAGGCGGCAAACAATGGGGGTATCGCCGTGAATGTGCCGTTCGCACCGGGACGTGTGGACGCCTCGCAGGCCCAGACCGACGTGGAATCATTCAACGCGTTGGAACCGGTGGCTGATGGGTTCCGCAACTTCCAGAAGGCGCCTTATGCGGTGCCGACTGAAGTGTTCCTCGTAGACCGTGCGCAACTGCTGACGCTCACCGCACCGGAGATGACGGTGCTCGTCGGCGGGCTGCGAGTGCTCGGTGCCAACGCTGGGCAAGCGCAGCACGGCGTCTTCACGAACAAGCCGGAAACGCTCACCAACGACTTCTTCGTGAACCTGCTCGACATGGGCACGGAGTGGAAGGCAATGTCGGACACCAAGGACGTGTTCGAAGGCCACGACAGCAAGACAGGCGCCGTGAAGTGGACCGCGACCCGCGCCGATCTCGTCTTCGGCTCGAACTCCCAGCTACGGGCATTGGCCGAGGTCTACGGAAGCTCGGATGCGCAGAAGCAGTTCGTGCAGGACTTCGTCGCGGCTTGGGACAAGGTCATGAACCTGGATCGCTTCGATCTCGAATAGCTGCTGGCGCCTCGCACCGACCGGCCTCGACCTGGCACCGGAGTGTTCCACCAGGTCGAGGACGCACGCGAGGTAGGAAGGTTGCGTCTCGCTCAGGGTTTAGGTCCACCGCCCAGCGTCGCGACACGCTCGGCATCATCCGCCATGGATTCTCTGAACAACAAGGGGCGCGCATCGACCGCTCGCCGCCACGTTCGACATCAGTCTGGGTACACGACGCTCTTTCCGCTCATCGAGCATTTCCAATTCCCGCATCGCCGCTGTCTGCTCCATACTCCGTCCGAACCGTCGGCATGCGGTGTCTTCGTCATGTTCGCGATGCGCCGGGTGCCGCACACCCTCTCGCAGCGGCTCGCGCTAGAACGATCTGATGCAAGTCGCGCAGTTCGACCCGCTGTGCGTCGAGACTGATCCATAAGGAGCCAATCTGATGTCCCGTTCCTCATGGCCCGATGATTTTGCGCTGCCCCGCGGCGTCGATGAGATCGACGCGGCCTACATGACGAAGGTGCTGCGCCACAGCGGTGCGATCGCCGCGACGAACGAAGTGGTCTCGCAGGAGGAGCAAGGCGTCGGCATGACGGCCGGCTACTTCTCCTCGATCAAAAAAGTGCGCTGCACGTACCGCCTGCCGACTGACGCGCCCACCGCGTTCGTGGCGAAGGCCTGGCCAGCGCTCGAAATCGCGCCGAAGGAGAGTATCGCGGCGATGTTCATCAAGGACATCAAGGGCTACCAGATCACAGCCGGCAAATTCTATCCGCGTCCCAAAACGCATCTGGCAGCGTTCGACGAAGCCGCCGGCCGCTATGCCCTCATCATGGAGGACGCCAGCGTCTATGCCGAGCACAAGGTGCACGAGCGTGAACTGAGCTTCGATGAGGTCATGCGCCTCATCCCGGGGCTCGTGGATGTCGCCTTGGCATGGGAGGGCGCCGATGCGGGCGCGAAGGCCGAAGAACTCGCAGCGTGCGGCGTGCGGCTCTGGGCATCGCCCGAGAATATCGGCGCCCTCAAAGCGGGCATGCCGGGCGGGGCAGCATTGCTGGACCTGATTTGCGGCATGGCGCACTCGTCGCTGGTGTCGGGCCCGATCTGGCGTGAGCGCATTGGGGTCTCGGACTTCTGCCCGCATGCTCACCACCCGCCTGGATGGGTTCTTCGACAAGGCGCGTCCCGAGAACGGCGCCACCTGCACGCTCGCGCACGGTGATCTGCGCGGCGACAATCTGTTCTTCTGCGACACCAATCCCGCCTATCCGCAGGGCTGGCTTTGCATCGACTATCAGTTGATGTTCCGCGGCCCCGTCCCGTCGGACCTGGCGCATGTGATGAATTCCGGAACGGTTCTGCCGGAGGTCTATGCGCCGGATAGCCACGCGAAAATCCTGCGCGCTTTCTACGATCGCTTCATGACGCGGACCCAACGCTACCCAGACTACAGCTTCCGTCAATTCGTGGACGAGTACACGATGATGTCGACGGTCCAGCACATCAGCTACATCGCCTATGGCGGTCCTATCGCGCAGGCGGGCGCGTTCAACAACGACCTCGGTATGCGCGTCGAGCTTGGCGGCAAAGGTGCTACAGAAGCCGATCTACCACCCGAACAGCGCCGCCAGCGTATGTGGTGGGCCAAGGCACTCGCCAATTTTGCGCAGACTTACGCCACCTTCGCCGTGGTCGATCGCCTGCGCGCTCTGCCGGAAGATCACGCTGGGCTTGGCCCTTGGGTCGAACTTCCCGATCACCTGCTGAGCGCGACTTAGCGCGCAGCGGCGCGATCGCGCAATCCACCTGCGGATAGGTATTTTGAACCGCCTTTCTACGCCGGCAGCAACGGCGCGTAACGGTCATTGCGTCAAAGCTGCCCGCTGATCGCGACGCCGAACCGGCGCCGCGCCTCTTGTCGCGGCAGATCTTCGATGCGCCTACCCCGCCACCCGGGCTTTGGGTTCACCGCGCACAGCACCGCCCGCCAGAGAACGCGAGCCCGTCGGCGGCTCGCCCTCCCCCTGCTCCCGCCGGTGCGCGAGAATGCGTTCGATGAGCTCCGGCGCCTCGATGCTCGCGACTCGTGCTCGTAACGCACGATCTCGACGCCGCGGCACGCTGCCGGCACGTGATCGAGTTCGGCGGCGGCCGCGTCGTTGCGACACGCTCGAACGGCGCGGGACCTTGAGCGACGCGGCCCAGCTCAACCGCGTAGCTCTCCGCTCAACCTACGCCCTCGCGCTACGTTAGACTTTGACACTCCGGCAAATACATTTCAGGCTTGTGCTGGATCGACCGGCCGAGAGCGCCGACGTTCATCCGTACTATCCGCTGGGTGCGTAGCTACTGCACACGACATGAAGCGGCTCTCTGCCCAAGGGCTACAGACAACGTGAACGAATGACACCGAGATCCGAAGGCGCGAAACAACTTCACCCGAAATACCGGCCCGACATCGACGGGCTGCGGGCGCTGGCAGTAACGGCGGTCGTCGTATTCCACGCATTCCCCAACTCCATCCCAGGCGGATTCCTGGGCGTCGACATCTTCTTTGTCATCTCCGGCTACCTCATCTCGACCATATTGTTCTCGAACCTCGAGAGCGGTCGGTTCAGCCTGCTCGATTTCTACAATCGGCGCATACGCAGGATCTTCCCTGCTCTCATCACGGTAATGCTTGCCAGCCTGGCGATCGGCTGGGTCGTGCTGCTGGCGGGCGAATACGATCAACTCGGCCAGCACATTGCCGCCGGAAGCGTGTTCCTCTCGAATCTCGTTTTGTATCGTGAGAGCGGTTACTTCGATACCGCCGCCGCCGCCAAGCCGATGCTGCACCTGTGGAGTCTGGCGGTCGAAGAACAGTTCTACGTTTTGTGGCCGTTACTGCTGCTCGTTGTCTGGCGTCGACGCTGGAGTTTCCTGCGATTGACGGCGGTGGTCGCGGCCGTTTCCTTCGCCGCGAATCTGTATCTCGTGAGCACCAAGCCCACGGCCGCTTTCTACCTGCCGATGGCCCGTTTCTGGGAGCTCATGATCGGTGGGATGCTCGCCTATGCGACGCTGCACAGGCGCGACCTGCTCGGTAGGTTTACGAACCTTCAGTCAGTCGCCGGCCTGCTGCTGATGGTTGCGGGCTTCGCTTTCGTCACGGAGACGACTGCAATCCCCGGCTGGTGGGCGCTGCTACCCACGTTGGGCGCGGCGCTGACAATATCGGCGGGCGCAGAGGCCATTCTGAACCGGCTGCTCTTTTCAAACCGGGTTGCTGTATGGATTGGCCTGGTCAGCTACCCGATCTATCTATGGCACTGGCCACTGCTTTCCATCTTGAGAATTGTCATCCCGCAGGCGTCCACGACTCTCGCCTTGTTTGCAGTCGTGGCCACCGTGCTACTCGCGTGGCTGACTTACCGGTTTATCGAAAAGCCGATCAGACGCCATCCTTCAAACGCGGCGGTTCCGATCTTGCTGGCAGCGTCGATGGCCTGCTTGTTTCTTGGTGGGTTCGCCGTGCACGCAAATCAGGGACTGCGCTTCCGCGCGGCGGTGCAAGCCAATCGTGATCCGGCCGCGGGTGAGGATGGCCGGTTCGCCACTGCTGTTATCACACCCAACTGCGATCGAACGGTTGAAGAGGCCGGGCTGCGCAAGGCAACGGCATACTGCGCACGCGACACTCGGGACCCGATCCGCTTCGCAGTCATCGGCGATAGCAAAGCCGGGGCCCTGTTCCCCGGCCTGGTGCGCACGTCTACAGACGCCGGCCGTTGGGAGATCGTGAGTGGTAACGCAACGGACGGCGCGCCTATTCCCGTGCTGTCAGACCAGGACATCTACGAGCAACATCAGCGGTTGGCGCATGCCACGCTGAAAACGCTAGCCCAATCCAAAGAAATCGAGACCGTCATTTTCGCGGTGGCGGCCCGCACCCTGTTTCACCTCGCAACCGACTACGATATCAATGGGCTTCCCGGCAGCCCATGGTACGAATCTGCATATGAGGGAATAAATCGCGCGACGGCCGAACTGACCGGGTCTGGCAAGAAGATCGTGCTGCTCGTGGATAACCCAACGCTTCCCTATCCTCAGCATTGTTGGGAGCGGCGAACAGGGTCCGCCCTGCTCGACAAGGTGTTGCGCCTCGAGGAGAGAAACAGGCCCTGCGTGCTGAAGCTCCACGAGTACTACAAGCTTTCAAAACAGTATCGAGACCTCTTGGTTGCAGTTCAGCGCACAAACGCGGAGAAGATCTTCATCTTCGACATGCTTCCCTACTTGTGCGACTCGAGTCGAAACGAATGCCGTACGTTTCGCGACGAGCGGCCTTTGTACGGCAACACAGATCACATTTCCGACTACGCTGCCGGCATGGTCGCAACGGACTTGAACAGGTTCGTGCTGAGTCTTCGGTAAACGAGCCTGACTAGCGGATGCAGGGGCGTTCCCGTCAATGATCTGCTCGCGAATTCAAACGCTTGAGTCTCGCGTTGCTGCTGGTCGGAGTCGTCGCGCAGGGGCGTCTTGCCTGGACGAAGAGTGTCCTCGATTTCAGCGGATAGGTATTTTGAACCGCCTTTCTACGCCGGCAGCAACGGCGCGTAACGGTCATTGCGTCAAAGCTGCCCGCTGATCGCGACGCCGAACCGGCGCCGCGCCTCTTGTCGCGGCAGATCTTCGATGCGCCTACCCCGGCTCCTCAACATCCGGACCGATCAGCCCGAGCTCGCCGCCGTCCAGGGCGATTATGCCGGCAGTTGTCGCGACCGGCGAGGTAGCGATTCAACCGGCGCCGCCGCCTCTGGCCACGAGGCCCAACTCGTGACCGACTCGAACGATGACCTGCCGGAGCGCCGACGGCGAAACGCGGCCGAGTTTGATCGCGTCCGCGGCTTCGATCGTAGCGATCTTCGCGGTGCGAATGACCGATGGCGCTGGGAGTCCTGCGGTTTCGAGATTGCTGACGTTGACGTCACCGGGCCAACCTCGGTTCTCTGCGCTCGTGATCATGAGTACCCAAAGAAGCCCGTGCGCAGCCTGCGCCTCCCCGTTGGAGACCACGAGCGCCGGCCGGTGCTGCCGTGTGGCGCGATCCGTGTACGGAAACGGCACTTTGACGACAGCTCCTTGCCTAAAGGTCGCCATAAGCTTTGCGGTCCGCTGCCGAGCTCCACTCGCCGAAGGTACGGAATGGATCGTCCGCTTCTTGGCCGCGTCGGGCTTTAGTCAGCACGACACGCTCGTCCTCGATCTGGTAGACCAACTCGTCGCCTTCCTTGAGACGCAGCGCTGCGCGCACCGGCTGCGGAATCGTCGTCTGAGCCTTGCTCGTAAGCTTGCTGGTAATCACGCTGGCGTCCTCGATCAGAATTTTCCTTACTGTAAGGAACTTTCTTACTTAGCGTCAATGATCAACTGCCGCCTTCCGCATCGCGGACGAGCCGAACCTCAGGACGTCAGGTACAAGCCGCCGTTGATCGCGATCGTCTGTCCGGTAACGTAGCCGTTGCCAGCGAGCATGACCACGACGTCGGCGCACTCCTCGACGCGGCCGAAACGGCCGACGGGAATCATGTCCGGCTTCACGTGCGCGTTGCCGATGATCATCTCCGTGCCGATCAGCGCGGGCGCGATCGCGTTGACGGTGACGCCCTCTTTCGCGAGCAGACGCGCGTAGCTCTTCGTCGCGCCGATCACGCCGGCCTTCGCGGCGGAATAGTGGACGGCCAGCATGCTGCCGGCCTGCCCGGCCACGGACGTCATGTTGACGATGCGGCCCCACTTGCACGCCCGCATTTTCGGCAGCACCGCCTGCGTCATCAGGAATATCGACGTGAGATTGACCTGCAGCGTCCCGTTGAAGCTCGCCTCGGTCATCTGCTCGATGCTCTCGAACGCGGCGCCGCCGGCGTTGTTGACGAGGATGTCGACGGGGCCGAGCCCGGTTTCCACCGCGGCGACGAGTGCCGTGACCTCTGCACTCTTCGACACGTCGCCCTTCACGACGAGCGCGCGTCGCCCGAGCGCTTCGATGGCGGCGGCCGTCGCGCGTGCATCGGCCTCGCGGCTCACGTAGTTCACTGCGACATCGCAACCCGCCGCGGCCAGGCCGAGCGAAATGGCTTTGCCGATCCCGCGCCCGCCGCCGGTGACGAGCGCGACCTTGCCGTTCAGTTCAGTGCTGTTCATAGGACTCGAATGCTACCCCACCGCAGCGCAGGCAAGAGCGGTATCGAGAGGGGAATGCTGTTGCCCTGCGGAGCTCGAAACCCCTATCCTGAGCCCACCATGCGAATCTCCCGTGTTCTCCAAAAAACGTTGACGCATCCAGGCATTCTTAAGCCATCGCTCTTTCTGGCCCTGCCGATTGCCGCGATGTGCGCGCTTCCCATTCCCGCCATGGCCGATCCGCCGATCTGGGCTGTCGCCAGCCGTGTAAAAGCGACACATACCCAATGTGGAGAACTGCAATCCATTCTCTTCAAGGGCGATTCGTTCAAAGGCCCGGCTGCTCCTAACCCACCGGGATGCACGTCGGTGGAAGTCATCTATTTCCAACTGAATGTCTTCAAGCCGTTTTTTGGCGCTGACAACCGTGGCTTCGCTGAGGCCAATGTCGATGCCGGCTACATAGCCTGCGGAGAAAATGCTGCAGCCGACGGCAAGCGTGGCGTACTGATCATTGGGACCCCAGCTGAGATCGAGCGTGCGAGAAGACAGCACCCTGAACCTCAGGGATGCACCTTCACGAGACAGAAGTTTCAATACGTTTCCAGCGCCGGGAGTATTGCGTTCACCGATGTTCCCAATGGCGGAACGATGAGTATTCAGGAAAGCCTGGCCCTGCACGCCAAAGAACGCGAACGAGCCATAGCGGAGTGCAACGCCAGCCCGGCCTGCCAGGCCGAAGTCAGCAGGAGGAGCGCCATCAACGCTTATTACGACTGCATGAAACCGTTGCAGCCGAATGAGCCTGATCGGACATGCCGCAGACCGTGGTAACGGAGCCTACGACGAGGGCGCAATCCACGCCGAGCAACTGTGCTGAACTCGCACTTCGTCGCGAGCTCCACGCTGAGCCGCGTTGTGCGCAGCTAGGCGAGCTCGCCGTCGAACATCTCCGCGACAAAATGCTCCGGCACCTCGCAGAGGTCGGCGTAGGTCGCGTCAAGGACCCCGGAAGCACCCTTTTACGCCAGTTCTAGATTGGCCCGAAAAATCGAAGTGACGTCAGGCCGAGCTCGGCGTCAGCTTCTAGTTCGGGTTCAGGCGCGCGCGCCCGGGCCCACGAAGCAAGAAAAGGGGCACCAACCCGTCGAGGTTGCGCCCGTTAGATCAAAAAAAGTCCGTCTAGCAGCGCTTCTTGATGCTCAACGCCCATTCGGCGGGGCGCACATAGGTCGTCTCCACCGTCCCGAACAAGTTCAGGAAATTGAGCTTGCTGGTTATCGCGCGCTCATTCGTGATGTTCGTGCCGAACAACGCCGCTTCCCAGGTGTCGTCGGGTGACATCCAGGTCGGGCGGGCATTGTGCAGCGCGAACGCCGGTGCCTGGAGCAGCGGGTCGCTATTGGCGCCGAAGTAGGTATCGTCCTGCCAGCTCACGCCATAGTGGAGCGCCAGCTTGCTGCCGCTCTTGAGATTTGAGGCATAGCCGAAATCCAGCGAGAGTTTGTACCTCGGTGTGCGGCCTGGCGAACTATTGATGTCGATAAAGCCCGAGCAGGAGGCTGCTGGAAAGCCCTTGTTCAAGCAATCCTGTACCGTCGGCACGCGCGTGAACTGAAAGTCCGTGTTGCCGAGCGTGAAGCCCTTGCCGATCGACGACTGGAGTTCAACCTCCACGCCCTTGATCTTGGCCTCGCCGTCGTTGCCAGTCGTCCACGCAGGTTGGCCGTTCTGGTCCTGACCCGCCGTGCCGATCGGCATGTTCTTGTAAGTCATGTTCGGAGTTGTGCGGGCGCGCGTGAAAGCCGACGCGCTGGTAGTTACGACTACACGCTCGGGGATTCCGCGTACCTCGCCGAACCCAAGCGCGGCCACGTCGAGCTCACGCGCGTGCCGGCAGTGACGGCGATCTCTCCTTACGTGTGCGATCTCGAGAACGCCGGGGCGCGGTCACGCACGCGCGACGCTGCGCCGTTGCAGGTGACGCCGCCGCGGTAAATTTGTTTACGGCTTCGTCTTGCCGTTGGGATCCTTGAAGTATTCCTTTTCCAGCAACGCCGTAATGCGGTCGTATAAACCGTCGTAGCGTTTCTCCGCGTCGAGCAGGAATTTCTTCAGGCTTGCATCGGGCTCGGCTTCGGCCATCACCTGACACAAATGGCGCTCGTGGTTGATGCCATTGGCGAAACCGAGCAGCACCGTGCGTTCGTACTCGCGCCCACCATGGCCGACCAAGGGTGCGAAGTGACGCGCGGAGTCCTTAACCATGGCGGCGCGTTTGCGTTTCTCCATTTCTGGCAACGGGTCGAGGTCGATCCGCACACCGGGATAATCCTTGGCGATCTTCTCCAGATCTTTCTTCAGTTGGCCGCCAAACTGGCCAACGGCCGTGACGATTTCGTCGATGGCGTCCGATTCGACTTTCACGTAGAGAATCAATTGAGCCGTATCGAGGCTGCCGGCATCTTTATGCAGCATGCTGTAGCCCTCGCTCAGCATCAGTCGCTGCTTGCTCAGGTCCGGCGCTTTCGCATGGTCGACCTCGGCTTTTGCACCCGTTTCCTTCGGCTCCGCTCGCACGGTGGCGCAACCCGTCCCGAGGCTGGCAGCAAGCAACACGAACAGAGAGGCAACCACTCCGCGGCTCGCCGCACGACGACGGAATAGTTCGAACTCGCGATGGTGCTGTGGGAGACGCAGGGCGGGACAAGCGTTTGGCATAAATTGCTTGCGTGTGGAGTGGCGCCACTATGCAGCCTCGCTCAACAGCGGATCAGGCAAGATCCGATCAATTGGCGATCTTCAACTCATTGACGACACGATCCTTGCCCGCCACCGCAGCTGCTTTCATGGCGACTGAGTTTTTCTCCTTTTCGGAGCGAACGACACCGTTCAAAGTAACCGTTCCGTTAACCGACACTATTTTAATGTTGTGCGCGTAGGTGGACAGCGAGTCATCGGAAACGACGCTCTTGCGGATCTTTTGCGTCAGCGTGCGATCCGCTTCGTTTTCCTTCTGATCATCAGCCGTCGCAATTCTATTAGTAGGATCTACTTTATTGCTTCTCGAATTGTCAGCCGGTGTCGTCGGGGATTGGGCGCCGGCACTCTGCAGCGCGATCACCAGCAGTGCCGCGCTCAACGTAAAATACTTACCTTGACTGTTCATATTAGTGTCCTGATTGATGTATTGATGTTAAGTGCAAGGGCGGGGACGAATCGCCCGCCGCCCTCGACCTTGAGTCTTTTCATTCTTGTGTCATTTCATTGCAACGCGCGAAGTTGTTGCTTCGCCGGCGCTTTCGCTCGCCGACGCGATATCCTCGGCACCCGTAGCTTTCAACAGATCCTTGGCGCGCGAAACTTGATCAGACGTATCGCAATGCACCGAAAGCAACGTGCCGCCGCCCTTAACGCGCCCTTCGTATCGCTTCGCTTCGTATTCGGGAATACCCATTCCGATCAGAGCACCGACGAGGCCGCCAACCGCCCCACCGACGCCCAAACCTGCGAGTCCTGCCATAATGGGACCGGCCGCTATGAACGGGCCTACTCCTGGAATTGCCAGTGCCCCCACTCCAGCGAGCACACCGATCGTGCCGCCGACGACTCCGCCCGCGGTGACGCCCGCAGTTGTTCCTTCAGGGGCTTTGGTATCTTTCTGATGAGCGAATTCTTTGGTGCTTCTCGTGTCCGGAAGAAGAACCGAAATATTAGAACTCGCAAACCCTGCAGCGATGATCGAGTCCACGGCTTGTTCCGCACGTTCCGCCGAGGGATAAATGCCAAAAACTGATTTGTTTTTTCCTGCCATTTCTATCTCCGTTTTTAAATTGGTCGAGGGGATGAAAATATAGTCGTCAACAAGATTGCATTGAAACCAAGTTTCCAGCGGGGTGATGTAAGCGAACCTCGCATTCAACGTCATCCTTTTCCTACAGAGCACGGCTCCCCCGACTCCATTCCTCAATGCTTCATGGCGCTCGACCACGAATCAAAGTGGGGGCACCACGTTTCTAGACAGTGTTCGCGGTCGAGGTAAGTGAAGCCCCGCGGTTTCGGTTACCGCCGTGAGCGACAGAGATTTGAAATAGGTGATGTATCAGCGAGCGCAAGGTTTCCCTGACCTCGGAAGAACCGTCGGTGACGGTAAACGAGTCTCGGCGAACCGCTCGAGTTGTAACCCCCTGACAATCAGGACGAGGTAGAAGTAGAGTTTTCCGACAGGAGAACTAAAGATCATCGCGGCGCTGAAGCAGACGGAGGCCGGAATGAAGGTCTCCGAGATCGTGCGCAAGCGCGGCGTCGCCGAGGCGACGTTCTACAACGGGAAGGCGAAGTACGGCGGCATGGATGCGTCGCAGGATGCCGTTGCAAAAGAGCTGTAGCACCAGCCGCACGCAGCGAGCTGGTGAGCTTCATGGTGGCTCAGCACGAAGTATCGGTGCGCGGGGCCTGCCGAGCCGTAGGGTTGGCTCGCTCGGCGTTTTACGCACCGCGCAGCCCCAAGGATGACGGCCCGGTTGATGGAGCATCTTATCTCGCGCGCTCTTGTCCAGCGGCTCCAATTCCAACGTTGGACTAAACGCCCGAATGCGCGCGCGCTCACTGAGCAGGTCGCACTTGGTTCCGAATCTCGGACGTTCCCTAAGGTCCTTCGCTTTATAGTGCGACGCGCTATGTTGCGGATCTTTGAGTGCGTGTGGATAGTAGGGGCGACGAAGCATTCAACGCAGCGCGCGGCGCACAAGCTTGAGACAGCTTGGCTCCGCGAAGAGCGGAGGCATTACGCCCCTGCGGCTCGCATGCCCAAAAAAAAGGGGGGTCAGTGCACGTCTGCATGAGGCTTAGCCCGCGCGGCGCTTCAGCGCCGCCCGTGGGCGCGCATGAGATCGTCGGGCGCAACTGGTGCTTGAGCATCGTCAAGAGTTCCGCCGCCGGGGCGTGGTATCCGACCGTCGAGGAGCATACCGACGACGCCGGATACCGCTTCTTCGCCGGCCGGCTGAAGAAGCGTACTACCGGCGAGGCGCTGCCGTCGTCCTTCACACGGGTTCGCGATTCCGCCGCAACGTGGGACTTCCACGACGCCGAGCCCCAGGGAAGCTGGATAGCACTGAAATTCGATCGCGGCCGCGATGAGCTTTCGATCACCTGCGATGCATGGACTCATCAGCGATGGTTCTACGCGCAGCGCGGGGAGTCGTGGTACTTCGCCAACTCACTGATCTTTCTTCGGCGAATCGCCGGAGACGACATCGACGTCGAGGACCGCGCGATTCCTTACATGCTGGTCTTCGGGCACTTGCCCGGCCGCATCACACCGCTCGCTGGAGTTTCGTTGCTGACGCCGGGCCAGGTGCTCACTGTGACGGACGGGCGCGGACGGCACGAACGGCGCGCGCAACTCGCCGTGCAGCGCGCCATGACGGGCCAGCACGAGCGCGATATCGCGGCCTCGGCCTGGCACGACGCGGCCAACGGAGTCCTTCGCAACTTGCAGCAGGCCGTCCGCGAAGACCTGCAGGGCGTCGATTCGCTCGTTGTCCCGCTTTCTGGCGGTATGGATTCGCGATTCATGCTCGCGTGCGCACTCGACGTCCTACCGCGCGACAAGATCGTTACCTATACTTTCGGCGATCCGCGCACGATGGACCAGAGCATAGGGGCCCACCTCGCTCGTAAAATCGGCGTAGCGCACGTGCCCCTCGCCATGGATCGCCGCCCGATCGAAGAGGTATGCCAGGACGGCTTTGAGCACGCCGAGGGCATGGTGTATGCGTTTCCGAACTTCCCGTTAGGCCCCGATCGCAAAGCCGTGCTCAAACCCGGCAGCTACGTGCTGAGCGGTTATCTCGGCGATTGCGTCTTCGGCTCGCACGACCTGAACGACACCGATCCCGCGCACAACACGGACGAGCGGCTGCTGCAGAGAGTATTTGATCGCGCTGCCGGTCCGTATCTGAAGGAAGCGCTGGCGTTGCTAGCCAACAAACAATGGGACGAACTCGGCTACCAGGATTTAGTGAAGGCGACGCCGGGTGACACCCTTACACAACGGTATGAACGCTGGCACTACGAGACTCACTGCGTGAACCGCGTGCAGTACGCGCTTTTCGTGTTTCGCGATCGTGCGTTCTATCTGACTCCCTTCGTGGACCGCCAAGTATGGGACCATACGCTCACACTGTCCGAGGCCATGCGACACAGGCAGCGCGCCTATCTACTCGCGATGAAGCAGGGATACCCCGCACTACACGCGCAGCCGACGCGGCGCAACCTCGGCCTTTCAGGCACCGTGCGCAGCCGTGCGGTGACGGTCGTGAAGCGCGTATGGCACGACTCATTGTCCCGCGTGGATAGCGCCCTGTGGCGATCGACGGGACGGTCCGTGTATTTCGATCCCAGGCAGCTCTATGGCTCACGCCAGGAATTGCGCCAGGCCCAATATCACGCGGCCATTACGGAAGCGGTCGAGGGCCTGAAGAAAAACCCGGTCTTCGACCGGAAGGCACTGGACGCGTTGCTGACGCGCTATCGCCGTAGAGAGCCGGTGTCGACGCACATGCTGCGAGCATTGATCACGGTAAGGGAATGGGAGCGACGGTACGGCCGCGCATCATCCCCGACATGAATCGCTGTCGACAATCGGAGTGAGTCGTGGTGAGTGCCACCGAACCGGATCGGCGCTGCGCAGTAACGCCGTTGTCTGCGAGTCGCGAACCATGAGCCAGTGCCCTCTCGCCGCCACGACACAATCCATGTCCGCAAGAACTGGTATTGATGGTCACCGCTTCCACTCCTATGCAATGACCTTGCGGTTACTTCCCCTGCTACCGCATAGACATGCAATTCGTGCGCAAGTCACGCCATTGCTGGGGAAGTGGCGGGAGAGAGGGATTCGAACGCCACCGCAACCGATTGATCTGAGAGCGGCTCTTCTTCGCCGCGAATTTCGGTACCTTCAAAGTGACCCGAAGAACATTCGCGCCGAAGGCCAATGCTCTTTGCCGACTCAAGCATCCCTCGGTTCGACCCGAGAGCCGGCCCTGCACGTGATAGACGGGGTCCCGTTTTTTTCGCCGCTCGCGTATCGCCGCCATTGACACCACGTGGGCGCGCCGGCAATGGCAGTGGATGACACACAACCCGATGTCGGGCGATATGCGGAATCGGGGCGAGTACGAAGGCGCTCTCGACGTGGATGACAGGCTCGTGTTCGATCTAATAGGCGCGTGCCGCAAAGTGCCAGACAAGGTCAGAAGTCTGCCGAAGATTCAGGAACAGTCGAAGTAGCCTCCCCGAATCATGGCGAACCGGCCGACTACAGGCGCTACGTCCTGCCGATTATTTTCGTGCGCTTCCTTTCGATGAGATACGACCGCAGGCGCGCTGAGATCGGGGCGCTCGTCGCAGACAAGATGAGCGACTACTTCGGTGACAAGAAGGCGATCCACATCTCTCCGTTCGACGTGGCGAGTCCTCGCGTCTCACCGCACGCCGCGTCTTTTATGGCTCGGAAGTGCGGTCCGTGATCGCTATCAGCGAAAGGCATGCTAGGCTCACCGGCGAGTCAACGACCGGGCCAATCGCCGAAATAGGTTGACCCCCGAGTCGAGGAGGACAGAGATGTCAGAGGCACAGCTCTTCGCGGCGACGCCCTTCACCGAGATCTACGAACGCGTTCTGGTCGGGCCGCTGTTCCGGCCATTCGCAGAGCAACTGGTGGCGCGTATCGCGCCGAATCGCGGCGATAGCGTCATCGACGTCGCATGTGGCACCGGCATCGTGGCTCGTGTTGCGCGCGAGAGACTCGGGCCGGATGCACGGATTGTTGGCGTCGATGTGGCGCCCGCCATGCTCGCCGTCGCACTGAAGGTCGATCCGACGATCGACTGGCGCGCGGGGAATGCCGTCTCCCTTCCGGTCGGCGCCGGTGAGCAGTTCACGGTCCTGACCTGTCACCAAGGGTTGCAGTTCATGCCCGACAAGCCCGCGGCGATTCGCGAGATGCGCCGGGTACTTGCGCCGGGCGGCCGCATCGCGATTGCCACGTGGAGCAAGCTCGAAGACCTCCCGGAGGTACTCGAACTGAATGCGGTTGCCGAGCGGCACGTAGGCCCAATCGTCGATTCGCGTCACAGCTTCGGAGACGGCAACGCGCTGAAAAGCCTGCTGATCGACGCGGGGTTCAGCAACGTCAAGGTGGAAACGCTGGCACATGGCGTTCAATTCGCTGATGGTGCAATGTTCGCGCGGCTGAACGCGATGGCCGTGATTGGCATGAGCGAAAAAGGCCAGGCGCTGAGCGAGGCGGAGCGCGGCGAGCTGGCCGGCCGAATCGCTGCCGAGAGCGGCGGCGCGATTGCTAAGGTCTCAAAAAGCGGCTCGTTCGTGCTCCCGCTCACCACGAAGCTCGCGACCGCCAGCGTCTGACGGTGGCTGGGAAGAAACGGCTACGTGGGCGGGATCCCCGCCTTCGCACCTATCTCCACGGATAGTCAACCGCCGACAACTAAGCAGGAACCATGAAACGGATTCTTTGCCTGGCCTGTGTGATGGTGCTCGTCCCGAGGTGGCAGGTCGCGGCTGGTGCGTAAACACCGGCGCCGGCGGCAGCGCCAAGGCCCGCCGGCGGGGTCGGGAGCATCCATCGCGGCGCGACCAACGACAAACCACGCGATCCGATCCAGGTTATCTTCCACGACTTCGCGCCAGATGTGTACATCATCACGTCGGGGACCGGCGTCCTCACGACAGGCGGTGTGATTGAGAACACGCACGTCGGCGCGGATAGGTATTTGAAGCGCCTTTCTACGCCGGCAGCAACGGCGCGTAACGGTCATTGTGCCCAAGCTGCCAGGTGATCGCGACGCCGAACCGGCGCCCCGCCCCCCTGTCGCGGCAGATCTTCGATGCGGCTACCCCGCCAACAGGGCCTTGCCCTCGTAGCGACGTTCCCGCTCGTCGCGGCCATGAATCCCTGTGAGGTCAGGGTCGCTGGATGCGTCCGTTAACCGTAGTTGACAGTCTGTGAACTATATTTTACATTGCAGTTATGCTCGAAGTGCTGAAATCCGCCACGTTCGAGGCATGGTTCGGCAGTCTCCGCGATCGCCAGGCACAGGCCCGCATCAACGGACGCATTCGTCGGCTATCACGTGGAAATCCGGGCGACGCTAAACCGGTTGGCTCCGGCGTGAGCGAGTTGCGTATCGATTGCGGCCCGGGGTATCGCGTGTATTTCATGCAAGCGCGGCGACATTCTTGCGGTATTGCTCTGCGGAGGCGACAAGCGAACTCAGAATGCGGACATCAAACGCGCGATCGAGATTGCAAAGGGTTGGAAGGAGTGATGTATGGCCACTAAGCGACGGAAGAAGGAGACCTTTTCCCGGTGGGATGCGGCCGACTATCTGAAATCCGATGACGATATGGCGGCGTATCTTCAAGCCTGTCTTGAAGAAGGCCCCGACGACCCTGCACTCATTGCCGCCGCACTTGGCGACATCGCCCGCGCCCGCGGCATGGTGCAACTTGCGAAAGAGACAGGGCTGACACGCGAGGGGTTGTACAAGGCGCTTTCGAAGGACGGAAATCCGAGTCTCGGCACCGTACTCAAGGTGCTAAAGGCACTAGGCCTGAAATTCACGCCGCAGGTAGTCTAGCTATTTACCGGCAGCGACTACCAAGAAAAGGTACCAACCGCGCGCAATTCTCGACAGACGGCGCTCGGACGAATTCGATGTTTAAGAACGGCATGCGACCAGTGCGACGGCTTCATCAAGTTCGTGCAGAACTCGCCGCTGCCGCAGATGCCGGCAATGCCCGACGCGTCGGCGCAGACATTGGCGGACATTTGGGCTTACCTGAAAACGATTCAGGTGGACGCGCCGCCTCTAAACAACCTGCCGCTGCTGCGCGACGTGCTGTCGCGCAGGAATCGGGCAGCGGCCGCCAAATAAAAGGGACCGCGTAGCTGATGCCGTGGCACCGACTGCGTCAGACCACCGTGGGTGCGCAGCGTCTCCGATCAATGGTGCCCTACTCATGAGCGCTTTCAAATAATTCGGAGTGGACCGACTTCCCGTGCTTGTCCACTGCCCGATACAGGTAGTGCTTCCCTCCTCGCACGGGAACTGCCGTCTCGTCTCGGCGCAGCGCTCGAGTCATTGAGGCGCCCTCGGTCCAGCGACGAGATACCTCCATCAGGCTCCAAATGCACCAGAGCCAAAAAGTACCTCCATCGGGTTGACATCCCGAGAGCCTATGAAACGCCTTGAGCGCGAAACACCCTGGGATCAGGGCATTTAAGGCGTTTCTTAGGACTGCCTGAGCCGGCGTGAAATCGGAAATTGGCGGGAGAAAGGGATTCGAACCCCAGATCAAGATTCAGGGGATCAATAACTTGCTGAATCCGCCCGAAATCGGGTCCCCTCGAATCCCCCGTTGTCCTCGGATTTGGCAATAGATTTGGCAGTAGGGTTTCGACTGTCGGATTCCCAACGTGAGGCGTTAGTTTCCGGTGCCGCTCTTCGTCGCACGATAACGCAGCGCATCGACGAGCAATGAGATCGCCGGTGTCGGGTGAGCCGAGACGGTATGCACAGTCTTCTAGGAACGACCGAATACGGTGCCGCGACTGGCGAGTCCCGCAAAAGTCCCGCAACGAATCTCCGGTTTGGCAAACCTTTGATTGCACCACCGCCTCCCGCCCGCTACTCCGCGAACACTTCCTGTAGTGCACTCAATACTGCTGACAGGGTCTTTGCGGAAACCGCGCCGAGTCGCTTGGCCAAGCGAACCTTGTCCACTGTTCTGATCTGATCGAGTACGACAAGTCCTTTTGTTCCCCCGTGCGTCACCGGTACGCGAAACGGCGCCGCGAAACCCTTGCTGGTCAGTGGCGCAACGATGACCGTGCGGAGATGTTGATTGAGCTCCGGCGGCGAGACGATCACGCAAGGCCGAGATTTCCTGATTTCACTCCCGACCGTGGGATCGAGCGCTACGAGCCATATCTCGCCGCGCTTTACCACTCGAGCTCGACGTCCGCAGCGTTGGCGAACTCACCCATCAGAAGCTCATCCTCGCCCAGCTTGGCGACCGATTGCGCGGCGTCCGCCCACCCCGAGCGTGTCGCCTTACGCGGTTTGCGCAAGACTATCGCTCCGCGTTCGACGGTCATTTCGGCCCGCTCCGACAAGCCGACCTGTGCCAAGACGGGTTTTGGAATCACAACGCCTAGGGAATTCCCGATGCGCCGAACGGTGACTGGTAATGCCTTCATAGTAATTACAATGTTATTACGTCTTTGACGCGTGCGTCAAGAAGCCCATGGCGAAGCCATTTTCACTCCGGCTCCTCGATGCTAGCGATCACCTTCAAGCGCCCGCCGCAACGCAGGCACTGCTCGATCTCGATCCCGAATACGCCGGGGATACTGCTATCAAACGCCGATTTCTCGGCCTGTAGCGCGGCGCCACCGCACGCACAGACAGTTGGGTATGCCGGTGCTACCCAGGGTTTACCAAGGTTGCTTGGCCGGTCCCACTGTCAATTCGTTGATCGTCGTGTCATCAGGCTGACTGATCGCGAAGGCCACGACATTGGCGATCCGGTCCGGCGAAATCCCATACTTGTCATACGTTTTCTGCATCTGGTCGAGCGTATCCTTCTGGCGGATCGTGTTCAGCAGCTCGGTATTGATTGCCGCTGGATAGATCGTGGTGGCTCGGATGTTGGTCCCTTCCATGGCGGATTCCATGCGCAGGACCTCCATGAAGTCACGTACGAACCATTTCGTCCCGCCATACACCGCACCGCCCGGGTAGGCCTTGAGTCCGGCAACCGACGATGTGGTAATGACGTGCCCGGATTTCTGCTTGATGAACGCCGGCAGCACCGCCGCGACGCCATTCAGGACGCCCCTGATGTTCACATCGACCATCTGGTGCCAGTCGTCGGTCTTCAGCGCGGATAGTGGGGAGTTCGGCATGAGGCCGGCGTTCAGGAAAATTACGTCGATGCGACCAAACGTCTCCTTGGCGAGCTTCACAATGGTGGCATTGTCGGAAGGGTTGGTTACGTCCAACGGTTGACACCTTGCCCACCGCTTCTCAAATTCCGGCACGTACCTCAAAACCCAGCGCATGATCGTCGTGTGGGACACGATCACGTCGTGTTCGGCCATCGGCGCCACGAGATCGCGATAGCTCAGCCGAGACGTGATGTACCCGCGAACGCAGATTTCGATGATCTCGGAAGAGAACCGTCGGTGGCGGTAGATGGGGTCTCGGTGCAGTGCTCGAGTCTTTGAGGTGCCCTCGGTCCAGCGACGGGATACCTCAATCAGGCTCTAGATGCACCAGAGCCCTACCGTGACACCGCCGAACTGCTGAAACGCTTCCCGCCAAACATGACAGCAGCGTCGCTGTCTTCCCGCTCAGTGACCGAACGAACGTCGCGCGGTCGGCGGTGACACCCACTTCGGGCTCTCTACCATTCACGCATGGCGTTCCGCCATTTCATCCCATGTGGGGGAACGCACAGACGCGCCCCTCAGAAAGGCGCCGGATTAGGCCAGTACCCAAGTTCGAATTCGTTGCATATCGGAGATCACCGCCCCGCTCGCTGCACGCAGCTTTTTACGTGGTCCGCACACCATAACGTCCGAGGCCGAATATGACTTCGTCCAGCGTGGGAACAACAAGCGCCACTACAACCTCGGTCTCGCGATCGATCCAAGTCGCGGCGCAGAGCTTGCAAAACGCTCTTGCGACAGCCAACTCCTTGCCGACGTTGCAGGAAGGCCTATACAAGGCCTACACCACTCACTTGTCTCACCTCGACGATCTCAACGGAATTCCGCGGGACGTCGGAAACGCGATTCATGAAGTCCTCATGAACCTAGGGGAGGCCTTCGGTTTCGACAAGACCACGGGCGCAAAGATTGCGGCTTCCACGCTCGGAGATCGGCAAGCCGCCTCCATCTTGTCGCACCTCGAAGCGATCGCGTCGAACGCAGAGGCGATCGCACGGAACGCCGGCTCGGCCTCAGAACCATGAGCAGCTGCTCTAGCTCAGCGAAGATCGAATCTTGCTCGGTAAATATAGTTCACGCACGTAGCTACTTGCATCCGGTAAGCAACATTCAATTGTGTGACACGGACAGGGTTTGTGCCTCGCGCGTTTTGCCATGCTACGTAACAAGCCAGGGAAGGATTCCCAGGATAGGAGGGCATTGAATGCTCGTCGTTTCCCGAAAACAGAACGAATCGATCGGGATCGAGCCTTTGGCGGGCGTCGACCTGTCTCTCACCCGACGCGAAGCGTTTGCGAATGGCCCAATCCTGGTCAAGTTGGCCCACGTCGGCTTGCGACGCGTGCGACTAGCGATCGACGCGCCGGCCGCCCTGAAGATTTCGCGAGACTTGTGACCGCTGCCATGTCGTCTTTGCGGGCGGGCGCCGAACTCCTGCCGAGGACGATCGAAGCCACTGGCGTATTCGCTGTGTTCCTGGTCTCTCCAGAGGGCCGCGTAGTCGCATCGAATAGGCGCTTCGAGCAACTCCTGGGCTATCCCTCGGCCGAGACGCTTCGAAATCGGTACGTACAGAACGGTTTACTGCGCCAATCCGCCGAGTGGTCTGCGTGGGCCCGGGTCGCGGCTGATGGCGATCCCATGGACATCGACGCCGAATTCGTGGCCACTGACGGATGCAGTGTTTATCTGCGCGGCAGAATCGATCGAGTCGCGCAACACAAACGCGCGGCACCCTTGGTGCGCGCCGTTCTCGTCGATGATACAGCCTCTCATCGTTTACAAGAGCTGTCGATCGAGACGGCTCGTATGCAGGCCGCGCTCAGCCTCGCGGCAGGCGTCTCACACGACTTCAACAACCTTCTCACCGTGCTCGTGGGGAACCTGTACCTGATCTCCGAGCTCGTACGCATGGACCCCGTCGTGCACGAGAAGGTTCGCAAGGCGTGCAACACTGCGAAGCGCGGCGCGGAGTTTACTCGACAGCTTCTAGATCTCGCGCGAGGCGCCGACGCTGGGGCGGACGCTACTGCCGTGAACCCGGAGCGCGTCGTCGAGTCTCTGTCACCGCTTCTCGGCGCGGTTCTCGGCTCCCGCATCGAGCTGCAGACAACAATCGCCGCTGCGGTTCCCGCCGTGTTCGTCAATCGAGCGCAGCTCGAGAGCGTCGTGACGAACCTCGTCATCAACGCGCGCGACGCCTTTGGCGAGGGACAACCGGGCACCATAACGCTCAGCGTGAGCAAGCAGGAGATCTCCGCCCCGACCGCCGCGGCGCTTGGGCTCAAGGCCGGCCACTATGTCGAGATAGCCGTGGCCGACGACGGCTGCGGCATTCCGCCGGAACTCGCGCAACGCGTCTTTGAGCCGTTCTTTTCGACGAAAGCCAAAGGCAAGACGAGCGGCCTCGGGCTGCCGATGGTCCGATGGTTCGCGGGCCAGGCCGGCGGCACCGCGAGCTTGAAGAGCCTTCCCGGCGAAGGCACCGTCGTCACCGTCCTCCTGCCCGCTCATCACGCGGACGCAGCCGAGACGGGGAACCTGACGATACCGATCTCCTCGTTGCCGTCGGGCAATGAAAACGTTGCCGTGTTCTCGGAAGACGGCGACTTCCGTTCGACGATCGAGCAAATCCTCGCTACGTTGGGATATCGCCTCGTGTCGGAGAGCGACGCAATACAGCGTGGCGCGCTGACCGGCTCGCCTCGTTCGGTCCTCGTAATCGATGCTCACAAGCTATCGGCGGCCGCGTTCAGGCGCGCCGACGCGTTAATGCGCCGCCTCGGTACGGCCGTCGGTGTCGTGGTGATCGGCGACTCGCGAACGAATTGGCCCATCACACCGGTCCGAGTCCCTAAGCCATTCACGCTGGCCGAACTCGCGCAAGCCGTTCGAGCCGCTGCGGAAGGAGTTTGACGATGGCCGAAAAGGATCCCGTGCTCTTGGCATTCGATGACGACCAAGACATCGTCGAAACCATTTGCGCTATCGGTGACCGAGCGGGCTTCCGCACCGTCTCGTCCACCTCGCCCAGCCGCCTCGGGGAGCTGCTCGACAGCGTGCTCCCCGACGTCATCATCCTCGACCTGCAAATGCCGGGCATGGATGGTGTGAGCGCGCTGCGCCATCTCGCGGACGCCAAATCCGCAGCGAGAATCTTCCTCGTAACCGGTATGGACGAGCGCACGATCGCGGCTGCCGAGCAGTACGGAGTGCGCCGCGGCCTCAAGATCCTCGGCACGCTGCAAAAGCCGTTCGAGCCCGAGGCGCTTCTGGCGCGGCTCGAGCGAGTACATGCCGCGATTCGACCGCTGACGGCCGCAGACCTGGAACAGGCCATCGCGAACGGCGAGCTAATCGTTCACTACCAGCCGATCATCCGCCGTTTCGCGGACAACACCTGGGACATCTCGGCCGTCGAGGCCCTGCTGCGGTGGAACCACCCGATCCGCGGGCTCCTGACGCCGGACTCGTTCGTGTCGATGGGTGAAGCAGGCGGCTTGAGCCGCGCCATGACCGATTTCGTCCTCCAGCGCGGCATCGAGCAGTTGAAGGGATGGGAGGCCATTCGGCTGCGAGTCGGCCTCCGAATCAACGTGGCCGCGACGCTGATCTCCGACATCGCATTTCCGGATCGACTCGAGGCGATGCTCGTCGAGCAGTCCGTCGACCCTGAATTGCTCGCCTTGGAGATCACCGAAACAGCAATGCTCGAGCAGACCCCGGACGCATTCGACATTCTGACGCGCCTCAGAATCAAGAACATCGGCCTCGCCATCGACGACTTCGGTATCGGCTACTCGTCGCTCACGCAACTCTTCCGGATGCCGTTCAACGAGATGAAGATCGACAGGTCGTTGGTCGGTAGAATGGTCGAGGCGAAAGAAGCGTCGATCATGGTCGACGCGCTCGTATCGCTGGCGCACAAGCTCAACCTCACCGTATGCGCCGAGGGTGTCGAGGATCAGGCCACGTTAGAGAGGCTCGGCCGTTTCGGCTGCGATTTCGCGCAAGGCTATTTAGTGAGCCCGCCGGTTGCTGCGGCCGAGATCCCGAAGATCATCGCCCGCTGGGATGCGCAACAACGTCAACCGGCCGCTGGCATCCGCTAGACACCGCAGCCGCGTTCCTCCAGGCCTAAAAACCTCGTGACGACGGGCCGACCATCCTCGGACCCCGCTAGCGTTCTCCCGCACCGGGGAGGGTCCGCGGCACGTACTAGTATGCGAGCACAGCGGTATGGCGGCCTGCAACCGGCGGAAGCTGTGGGTGGCGAATTACCAATTTGTCGCATAACTGCTGGGGCTTTCCAAGTCTTGCCAGAGCTACGCTGGGCGCTACGATGATCAGATGCGGCATCTGGCCATTCTCGTTTTCCACCTTGTGGTCACGATCGGCAGACTCATCGGCCGCGGCGGTGCGCGATCGATCGTCGCAGAGTCGCTCCTGCTCAAACACCAGCTGTTAATCTTGAATCGTGCGCGAGACAGAGCGCCGAATCTTCGACCGATGGATCGCGTGATCGCCGGCTTGTGCGCCGCACTCATGCGCCCTGCCCGGCTCCTCCGTTCGGCCATCGTACTCAAGCCCTCAACGATCATGGCTTTTCACCGGGCGTTAGTGCAACGTAAGTACCGCTTGCTGTTCACACCCATGCGCCGCGGACGACGGGGTCCGCAGGGTCCCTCGCCTGAACTCATCGCGGCGATCGTCGCGATGAAACGGCGAAACCCTCGCTTCGGCTGCCGCCGCATCGCTCAGCAGCTCTCTTTCGCGTTCGGTATCGAGATCGATAAGGACACCGTGCGCCGCGTGCTCACCAAACATTACTGGCCCGAACCCGGTCCCCGTGGCCCGTCCTGGCTCACGTTGCTCGGCCACAGCCAAGACAGTTTGTGGTCGGTCGACCTCTTCTGCTGCGAGTCGCTGATCCTAAGAACTCACTGGGTCATGGTCGTGATGGATCAGTACACGCGCAGGATCGTTGGCTTTGCCATTCAGCTCGGCATACTCGATGGACCCGCGGTCTGCCGGATGCTCAACCAGATTGTCGGGGCAGAGCACCGAGTGCCGTGTTCGCTGAGCAGCGATCACGATCCGCTCTTTGAATTCCACCGCTGGAAAGCGAATCTGAGGATTCTCGAAGTCGCGGAAATCAAAACCGTTCCCTACGTGCCGCTATCGCATCCGTTCGTCGAAAGGTTGATCGGCACAATCCGTCAGGAATTCCTTGACCACGTTCCGTTCTGGGGCGGACGCGATCTCGCTCGCAAGCTCCATCAGTTCAGGGACTACTACAATCACGAGCGAAGTCATGCCTCGTTGGGCGGCCGCACGCCGGAAGCGACGGCCGAAAACACCCGCCGTCCACCCATCGATCTCGCGAGCTATCGCTGGCAGCCTCACTGCCGAGGTCTGTATCAGCTGCCGGCTGCAGCCTGATGAGTAATTCGCCACACACACGTCCGCCCTCAGCAACGACGGCCGGGAAAGGGACTACAACAAACGTGAACGGCTTCGGAAGAAACCGTCTACGGCGGGCCCCACTTGGCGGGTCCGCCGCACGATTAGCCGATCACGGC
>JBDTOT010000025.1:0-57933 GCA_039933105.1 Gammaproteobacteria bacterium
GCGCACAGGGACGTGCGCAGACGAGCCGCAGGGATGCGATTTCCGGCGTGTCCCGGGAGGGATGCGCTCTCGCATCAGCATCACCTGCGGTGCTGCCAATCGCCGTCTTCAGTCCGTGTCACGGTCCGCTGCGCGCGAACGCAGAGCTCAGTGCGGCGCGTCGAAGGCGTGCAGGAGAACGGGCGCGAGCTCGTGCATCTTGCGCGAGGAGTGCGAGTTTGCCGGCAGGTCGACGCCTTCGAGGAAGCCGGCCGCGAGCAGCGCCGCAGCGATGTCCGCGTTGCGCGTGACGACGTGCACCGGCACGTCCCAGCGCGCACCCTCGCCCGTGACCGATGCCGCCGGTTGGTGATCGCCGAGCAGGATCAGCACGGTGTCCGCCGACATGCGTTCGCGCAAATAGCCCGAGAGATACGTGAACGTGTACACGAACGAGTCCGCGTACGGTTTTCCTAAGCTCATCCAATCCGGCGTTCGCGCCAAGCTCGCCTGCACTTCCAGCTTCGAGAACGCGTCGCTACCCTCGAGCCGCTGCCAATCGGCTTGATACGGCGGAACGGGTAAGAAAGGAATGTGCGTGTTGATCGTCGGGAGGAAAACGAACAGCGGCCGATGAGCGCCGCTCTCCGCAGCGAGCGCATCCACGCGCGCAAACGTGAACTGATCCGGGATGCGCCACCAGCCGAAGTCGGGACCGCGATAATCGACCTCGCGCTCGCCGTAGATCGCGTCGAAGCCATAGAACGAACCTTCGGGCCAGTCGCTGCGCATGCCCGGCATCACGGCGATCGCGTGATAGCCGGCCGCCTCGAACTTCTTCGGCAACGTATCCCGCTTTTGAGTCATCAGCACGGCGTAGTCGCCGGGATCGCGAATCTCCATCCCGCTCATGAGCGAGATGTGCGCGAGCCATGATCCACCGCCGAACGTGGGGGACTCCACGTACGTCGACAACACGCGCCGCCCCGTCGCGCCGGCCGCGACGGCGAAGTCCGCGCGGACCGGTGTCACGATTCGCTCGATGTCGGGCATGTCGTACGTGACGGCGCCATACGACTCGAGGAACACGAGCTGCACGTTGGCGCCTTCGAGCCGCTCCAGGTTCGACGTCGCGAGCGGCACGGCCGGCAGCTTGCGATCGGTGCTCGCGGCGTAAGCGTCGAGCAGGAACCGCGCCTGTTGCGCGTACGTGGCCGTGACGGGCAGCGAGTACCAGAACCGTAGCGACCACTCGAACGTGGTCGAGAGCACGTAGCCGCCGACGAGCGCCAGCGCGATGGCGCCGACCACACGCCGCGGCCCCGTGTGCTGCACCGCCGCCGTGACACGTCCGAGCGCCAACGCCAGCAGAAGGACGCTGCCGCCTATGAACACCGCGAGCCCCAGCACGAGCGCCGCGATCATCCACCACGGCGCGACCGTGGCGAGCATCGCACCGACGGCGGGCAGATGCTGCGCGTCCCAGTAGAAGTTGACGGGCCGGCCGTACAGCGCCGGCGCCGTGACCTCGGCGTAGCGCCCGAGTACGAGCAGGAATAACACCACTGCAAGCGAGAATCGCACGCCCCGCGGCACCGCACCTCGCCAAACCGCGTACGCAACGATGCCGAGCAGCAAAACGCCGAGCTCGACGGACACTTCTACGGTCGGGCTAATCCACGGGGTGGGCCACACGTTGCGAAACGTGAGCGCGGCGTTCAGAAGCAACAAAGCGACAGCGAGAACGACCCACTGCCTGCGCGTCAGCGTGGTTCGATCCGACATAGCGCCTCAGACGTGCGCGCGACGCGCGAGCCAGACGGTATCAATGGCGAACGACCACGCGAGCACCATCAACGACGCGAGCGCAATGCCGCTGCTCCACGCCGCCGGCACGCCCGGCACGAGCGCGCCGATCAGCGCGACGATCTGCAACACGCAAACCGCTTGGCGCCGGCGGCTCGGAGGTAGCGCGCGTTCCATCCACCGCAGCGGGAAGCTCGCGAGCACGAATGCGTACCGTAACAAGCCGGCCGCGAGGATCCACACGCCGGCTTTGCCGAACTGCCATGCGAGCGCCGCGAGCACGAGGATCAGCAACGCATCGGTCTCCATGTCAAAGCGCGCGCCGAATGCGCTCGCCTCATTGCGGTTTCGCGCGAACCAGCCGTCGACGCCATCCAACGCGACGACGATCACCGCAATCGTCACCACGAGCCAGCCAATCGCGTCGCCCGCGTCGACACCGATCAACGCAGCAAGCAACAACGTCAATGCGCCGCGAGCGAGCGTGATGCCGTTTGCAACTCCGAATGCCCGCGATTGCAGATGCTGCGATGTGAAAACGAGCAGCAGCCCCCCGCCTCCAAGCACAGCGACGGCAGCGCGCCACACGACGGGGTTGCCGAGCGCCAGCTGATTTTGCAGGACGAACGCAGCAAACACGGTCGCGGCACCACCAACCGCCACGCCCACGGTCGCGCCGGTCGGCACACGTGCAACTGCGCGCTCCGCGCGGCTTCGCTCGGTGACTGAAATATCGCTCGCCATTGCGGTGACGCTTGCATGTTTACCGACCTGTTGCAAGTATCGACGCATGGTGGAACAAGCGCGCGCATTCTGGGTCACGGCGCCGAGCCGCGGCGAAATCCGAGCGGAAACATTGCCCTCTCCGGGCGTCGACTACGCGCTCGTGCGCACGCTCTTCACCGGCATCAGTCGCGGAACGGAGACACTCGTATTCGGTGGCCACGTGCCGCCGAGCGAATACGCGCGCATGCGTGCGCCGTTTCAGGTCGGCGATTTTCCGGCGCCCGTGAAGTATGGCTATTGCAACGTCGGCGTCGTCGAAGAAGGCCCGGCGACGCTGCGCGGCCGCAACGTGTTCTGTCTGCACCCGCATCAGACGCGGTACGTAGTGCCGGCGGCAGCGCTCACGCCGCTGCCGAGCAACGTGCCACCCGGCCGAGCCGTGTTGGTGGCGAATCTCGAGACGGCCGTCAATGGCCTATGGGACGCGGCGCCGCGGATCGGCGATCGCGTGGCGGTGATTGGCGCCGGCACGGTCGGCTGCCTCGTCGCGTGGCTTGCCGTGCGAATCGCCGGCTGCGATGTGGAACTCATCGACATCGACGCGCGCAAGGCCAAGGCCGCTGCGGCACTCGGAGTGGCGTTCCGCGCACCGGAAAACGCCGCGCGTGACGTCGACGTCGCCATACACACGAGCGGCAGCGCTGCCGGCCTTGCCACGGCGCTCACCCTCGCGGGCTTCGAGGCCACCGTGCTCGAGATGTCGTGGTATGGCAGTGCTTCCCCCGCAGTACCGCTCGGCGAAGCGTTCCACAGCCGGCGGCTTACCCTGAAGTCGTCCCAGGTCGGCAGCATTGCCGGCGCGCAGCGCGCCCGTTGGAGTCACGAGCGGCGTATGGCGCTGGTGCTGAAGCTGCTCGCTCACCCGGAGCTCGATGAACTCATCAGCGGCGAAAGCCGGTTTGATGAATTGCCCGCGGTGCTCGCGCAACTTGCGGCCGCCCCCGGTTACACTTTGACGCACCGTATCGTCTACTAAAGAGCAAACGAATGTTCAGCGTCTCCGTTCGCGACCACTTCATGATCGCGCACAGTTTCAAGGGCAAGGTGTTCGGTCCCGCGCAGAAAATGCACGGTGCTACCTACGTCGTCGACCTCGAGTTTCGGCGCCAGGCGCTGGATGCCGACGGCATCGTCGTCGACATTGGCCTCGCCGGCGAATCGCTTCGCCGTGTGTTGAGCGAGCTGAACTTCCGCAATCTCGACGATGACCCTGCGTTCCACGGCAAGAACACGACGACGGAGTTCCTTGCGTTCACGATCTTCGAGCGGGTCGCCGCCGAAATCGGCTCCGGAAGACTCGGCGCGAACGCCTCGGGCCTCACGGCGCTGAAAGTCACTCTGAACGAATCACACGTCGCGTGGGCGGCCTACGAAGCACCGCTGCGCGGCTAGCGGGTAGAACGCCTTGAATGCGATCGAACTCGTGGTCCCGGGCAACATCGACACCCCGACCGGCGGCTATATTTACGACCGCGAGATCCTCGCCGGCTTGCGCGCGCTGCGCTGGCGAACTGCGGTGCATTCGCTCGACGCCAGCTTCCCGCAACCGTCACCCGCAGCTGTGCGCGCCGCGCGCGCCACGTTCGCCGCAATCGCGAGCGGCAGCCTCGTCGTGATCGACGGGCTCGCGTTACCAGGGCTCGAGCGAATTCTGGCGGATGAGCAACAGCGCTTGCGCCTCGTCGCGCTCGTGCATCACCCCGTCGCGCTCGAGACCGGGCTCGACGCCGCCACCGCACGCCGCTTCGAGGACGCCGAACGCCGCTCGCTCGCGCTCGTGCGCCGCGTCATCACGACCAGCCAGTGGACTGCGCGCGCGCTTGCGCGCTACGACGTGGACCTTGGCGCGTTACGCGTCGTGGAACCCGGCGTCGATCGCCGCACGATTCACGGCAGCACCGATCCACGGCCCGCGACGCCCGCACCTGCACCGCAACATCAGTCGCTGCATCTGCTGTGCGTCGCCACGCTGACACCACGCAAGGGTCACGCGCTGCTGTTCGAAGCACTCGGCGAGCTTCGTGAGCGGCGCTGGCATCTGAACTGTGCCGGCAGCCTGCTACGCGATCCCGCGCACGTCGCGGCGCTCGAGCATCAGCTCGATCGACTGCGCCTCACGAGTCGCGTGAGCCTGCTCGGCGATCTCGACAATGCAGCGCTCGAGCGCCAGTACGAGCGCGCCGATGTATTCGTGCTGCCGTCGTATCTCGAAGGCTACGGCATGGCGTTGGCGGAAGCGGTCGCGCACGGCCTACCCGTCATCAGCACGACGGCGGGCGCGATTCCCGAGACCGTGCCGGCTGCTGCTAGTGTGCTCGTGCCGCCCGGCGACAGCCGCGCGCTAACCGTCGCGCTCGCAAGCCTCATGGATGACCCCGCCAAACGCGCGATGCTCGCGTCGAACGCGCGCGACGCCAGCGCATCCCTACCGACGTGGAAAAGCGCCGCGAAAAAGTTCGCGGCCGCGCTCGATGGTGCAACGGCATGAGCGGTTTCTCAGCGGACTGGCTCTCTATGCGTGAACCGTTCGACGCCGCCGCGCGAGCGACACCGCTGGTTGCGGAGCTACGCCGGCACATTCCGCGTGGCACGTCCGCGGCGCCGCTCCAAGTCGTCGATCTCGGCGCCGGCGCCGGCTCGAACCTGCGCTATCTCGCGCCGAAGCTCGGCGGCGAGCAACGCTGGCGGCTCGTCGACCACGATCGGGCGCTGCTCCACGCGGCTGTAGTGGCGACGCGCGCGTGGGCAGTTTCGCGCAGCGCGTTGATGTCGCCGCCGGGCGCCACGCTGACGTTGCGCACGACGGACTTCGCATGTCACGTCAGTGGCGAGCCGCGCAACCTCGCCGGCGACGCACTCGCGAGCCTCGCACTACCGACGGGTGGACTCCTGACCGCGGCCGCGCTGCTCGACCTCGTGTCGACGCGCTGGCTCGAAGTAGTGGCGGCACGCTGCCACGCAGCAGGCGCCGCCGTCTCCCTCGCTCTGACGTATGACGGCCGCACTGTGTGCACGCCGGACGAGCCCGAGGACGCCATGGCGCTCGATCTTTTCAACCGCCATCAGCGGCTAGACAAGGGCTTCGGCCCGGCACTCGGCCCGACCGCCGCGGTCGCGGCGGAACAGATACTCGCGAAGGTCGGGTTTCGCGTGCTGACCGAACGCAGCGACTGGGACGTCGGACCGCAGCACACCGCGATGCAGTACGCATTGCTCGATGGCTGGCTCGCCGCCGCGCTCGAGATTGCACCGGAGCACACGACGCCGTTGACCGCCTGGCATCGCCGGCGACGAGCGCACGTTGACGCAGGTCGGTCACGACTCGTGGTGGGTCACGTCGACCTCGTCGGCTGGCTCTGAGGGCCGACCTGAACGCCTAGGCCGTTACCAAACTCGTTCGCCGACGTCTTAGCTCGTAAGACCACGGATTTCGGCAATGAAGCAGCTGCCACACAACGAGTTTGCCGCCCTGATTGCACCGCATCTGCCGGTGTTGTTCCGCGCTGCGTATCGGCTCACGGGCAATCGGCCGGATGCCGAAGATCTCCTCCAAGATGTGTGCGTCCGCGCGCACGCCCATATCACCTCGCTGAAATCTGCAACGCAGCCGAAAGCGTGGCTGCTGAAGGTTCAGTACCGAACATTCGTCGACGGCATTCGCCGACACAGACGATCGCCGCTAGCGACGGGCGAGGACTTCGACGCCACGCGAATGAGCGACACACCAACCCCCGAGGATGCGGCCGAGGGCTCGCTAGCCGAGCAGCGTGTGCTCGACGCATGGCGCCAGCTCGACAAAGAGCAACGAGCGCTGCTCGCACTGCACGTCGAGGGCTACAGCCTGGCCGAGCTCGAAGCCATCACAGAGTTGAGCACCGACGCGCTCAAGGCGCGTCTGTATCGGGCGCGTCTGCGGCTGGGAAAATTGTTGACCGCACCGCGCACGTCGCCGGCGCTCGCTTTGGAGGAATAGGATGAACTGCACGAACGTCAACGCAATCATGGACCAGCACCGCGACACGCGGCTCACGGGCGCGGAGCGCAACGCCGTCGGTGCGCACGTGCTCGACTGCACCGACTGCGCGGCGGCACGGGTCGCATACGCCGAGTTGCTCGCGATCACAGTGCCCGCGATGTCGCCCGATCTGCTGGACTCCATACTCGAAACCGTCAGTCTGGGAGCGCGGCCAGCCTATGCCGCGCGCCGCGGCGTGATCGTCGCGACGGTGCTGCTCACGGGCGCGGCCCTCGCCGCCATCGGCGTCATGCAGCTTCACGACCCGGCGCGCGACGACTCCGCGCCCCAAACCATTTTGCCGAGATCGCAGTCGCTGGTGACGTCCGCACCAGGCCCCGTGACCGCCAACCCCACGTCGCTAGCCGGCGGCACCGCGAACTTGCCCGTCGATACAACTGCGATCGAGTTGTACATCGCGCCGGTCGTTCGTACAGCGCCGGAGTATCCCCCTACCGCCGTGGAACGCGGCCTCGAAGGCAGCGTGACGTTGCAGTACGACGTCACCGTGACGGGCGTGGTCGAGAACGTCAGCGTCGTGCAATCGACGGACGCTGTGTTCGAGGCACCGGCGGCAAATGCGCTGGCACAGTGGAAGTATCTGCCGCGGATTGCGGCCGGCAAGCGAGTGGCCTCGCTGGCTCAACAAACCGTGATCCGCTTCCAGCTCGATCGCACGGCCGTGTCGGCACCACGCCAGCGCGAGATCGCCGCTCAGCAAGTCAACGTCCGAGGCCTCTCTACTGCGCTGCAGGTTGCCTGGGAAAGAGTGGCCGCCGACGATCTCCGCGGCGCGGAGCTACAACTCGATGAAGCACGCGCGCTCTACGAGCTCGACGGTTTTCAGGAAGGCATCATGTGGGACTTCTATGCGTACCTCTACACCGTCCAGGGCAACTACGATCGGGCCATCGAATCCTACGAAACGGGAATCGCGGCATATGCACGGGCGAACAGGCCGTCGCAAGGATCGTGGTTGCCGCTCGCGAACCTGTACTACGCGCGCCACCAATACGACCTCGCACTGCGAATGCTGCTGACCTACAAGGGGCGCATCAAAGGAACGCCGGCCGAGCGTGTGAGCACTCCACTCGCCGACGAGTTCATCGCGCGATTGGCCGCGCTCGGTGTCACGGACGCGACTCTGCCGCCACGCCGCTGACCGCGGAGCGCAACGCGCTAGATCACGCGGCTGATGTCTTCGCTCGGCTTCGTCGGCGCCACAGACGGCGGCGCGCGCAAGTCGCAATCGAACAGCACGTCGCCGCCCATGGTGAATACGCGATGCTGCGGTCGCAGGCAGTCGGCGATCTTGTCGCGCGCGGACAGTGACAGACCAGGCCGGCCGCTACCGGTCACGAGCGGCGCGATCGCAACGTGCAAACGATCGAGCAGACCGGCTTCGAGAAAGCCCGACACCGTGGCGCCACCGCCTTCGACGAAAACCGCGGCGAGCCCGCGTGCGTGCAGCGCCGCGAGCAGCGCTCGCAGATCGAGCCGGCCGTCTGTGTGCGGCACGGAGAGTGCTTCGGCTCCGTTCGGTACAGCCTGCGCGAGACCCTCGGCATGCACGACGAGCGTCGGCGCCTGTCCGTCCGTGAACACGCGGTGGCGTGCGGGCAGGCGCCCGCGCGGATCGAGGATCACGCGCACGGGATTCGCGCCTTCGACGTGGCGGACGGTGAGCTGCGGGTCGTCGCGAGCCACCGTGCTCGCGCCCACGATCACCGCGTCGCACAGCGCGCGCAGCCGGTGCAGATGGCGCACGTTCTCGGGGCCGGTCACGTAGTAAGAGTCGCCGGAGTCAGTCGCGATGTGCCCGTCGAGGCTCTGGCCCAGATGGGCCATCGTGAACGGCCGGCCCGGGGTCGCCTCGCAGATCGGAGCGTACAGCTCGAGCAGCGACCGGACCGCGGCCGGGACGTTCGCTGCGATGACCGGCGCACCCGGGCCCTGCCACGTGAGCCATTGAGCTGCATCGTGTCCCACCGGGGATGGATCACTGCCGCTGTGACGCCGAGCGGCCGCAGCGAGCAGCAAAGCCCACGCGCGCAGCACCCCGCCAGCGGCAGAATCCTCAGCAGAATCATGGACTAACGCCTGGGGTGGCATTGAACGTAGGACGAGGGGCGGGGGAACATAGGGAATTAGCTGATATCCTAACATCCAAGTAACAGGCACCCTGCTCTTCATGTCCTCCCTCGACCTCCCCCCAATCAACGGTAATCCGGCCGCTCTCGCGTTCGATCGTGCCGTTGACGAGTTACGCCGCGGTCGCGCCATCCACGTGACGGCGCCCGGCCGGGGCTTATTGGTGGCCGCAGTCGAGACGATTCAGGAACCGCAGTTCGTAAGACTCGCCACTGCAGCCAAGGGCAAGACATTGTTGTTCGTCACCGCCGAGCGAGCGCTCGCGGCCGGCCTTACGCATCAGCTCAGCGGGCCGGTGGCGGTCGCGGTTCCGCAAGGCGCCGAAATCGAACATTTGCGAGCCGTCGCCGGCGTGAACAGCAAAGGCGCGGTCGAAGGCACTGCGTTCGAAGTGGATGCAAAACCGGCTTCCGCGCAGCTGGCTTCCGCCGCATTGCAACTGGCTAAGGCAGGCCGCCTCGTGCCGGCGCTGATCGGCTTCCCGACGGATGGCACCGAATCTGCCGGCGTGATTGGCATCGCGGTCGGCGACGTCACCCATCACGCGCCGCGGTTCGGCCATCACGCATTACAGCTCTTGAGCCGCGCGCGCGTGCCGTTAGCCGACGCGATCGACAGCGAGATTGCCGTGTTTCGCGACGAGCACAGCCTCGCCGAGCACGTGGCAGTGGTGATCGGCAAACCAGACCCCACGACGGCGGTGCCGGTGCGATTGCATTCGGCGTGTCTCACGGGTGACTTGCTCGGTAGCCTGCGCTGCGATTGCGGCGAACAACTGCGCACCGCGGTTGCGCGAATTGCCGCACTCGGCGGCGGCGTGCTGCTGTATCTCGATCAGGAGGGCCGCGGTATCGGCCTGCCGAACAAGCTGCGCGCGTATGCGTTGCAAGACGGCGGCCTCGACACCATCGATGCGGATCAGCACCTGGGCTTCCTGGCCGACGAGCGCACGTACGACGTGGCCGCCGCCCTGCTACACGAGCTCGGCATGCGTCGCATTCGTCTGCTGACGAACAACCCGGAGAAGATCAGCGCGCTGCGCGACCACGGCATCGAAGTGGTCGGCCGCGTGCCGCTCGTCACGACCAGTAACGCGCACAACGAGCGCTACCTGCGCGCCAAGCACGAGCGCGCCGGCCACCTCGGCCTCGCCGAAGAGTCCAGCGGCTAACGCCGCATCTCTCCCTTAGTTGCGCTTGTCGCGCGAGTACTGCACCGGGCAACCGGGTGGGTATACGCCCGCTTTGAATTGCTTCGCGCAATACGCGCGCGCATTCCCCACCTGTTTCTCGAGCGTCGCAATCGTCTCTTTGAACGTAGTGACCTTGCCGTGCACGGGCACGTTGATCGCGGGATCGAGGTGGTAACGATCGACGTTGTCCATGTAAGCGCCGGCCCACCAGTTCCAGTCCCAGTTGTACGTCGTGAAGTCGCCTTCCATGAAGATTCGCGGGCCTGGGATGTAGCCGATCACGGCCTCCGCCATGTGCGGGTCCCCCACCGCGTGGTACACGTCGACGCGCATTAGGCTGTCCTCGAGCACGAGGTGCTCGTCGACCGGGACGAACTTCAGCGGCTGCGGATTGCGCGCGAGCGCGTCCGGGAAGTTGGGCGCGGACCGAGCCACCATCTCGCGGAAGATGGCTTCGTTGCCGCGGCGCGCGATGACCGTGAGACCGCGCGCGACTGCGGCGCGCAGACCACCGCTGTGATCGAAGTGATGGTGCGTCACGATCAGCTGAGTGACCTGCTTGCCGGGCACGAGCGTGTTCGCGAGGTCGATACGCGCGAACGTGTCGGCCTCGTTGTTATACGCCTCGAACATCGTCAGGTGGTCGCCGAACTCGATCACCGCGCCGCCATCCTCCGACGCATCTACACGCACATCCCACACATGATCGGCCAGCTTCTTAGCGGTCGCGCGCCGGTCCTGCGTGCTCGGCGGGCGAGGCGCCGGAAACGGCTCGAGGTTCTTGACGTTCAGCCGATACGAATCGACGTCGAACGAAGCCAGCGTCAGGTCGCGCCAGTCGATCGTGGCGGTGAGGCCCACCGGCAGCCACACGTCGTCGAACGGCAGATAGCCCGTGAAGTGCGCGGTGTTCACGAGGTCGCCCAGCGTCGTGCTCGGCGAGATCCAGCGCACCCACGCCGGCAGCTTCGTGACCGGGTCGAGCGCGAGCCAGCGCGTGTCGCCCTGCTCGGTCGTGAACTCGACCACGTTCAGCCCCTCTTCCGTATGCACGGGGCCGAGCCGCGTTTTCGAGTCGAGGGCAGCGAGCACGGCCGGCAAGGGATGATCGAGCAGCGCGGCTCCGGTCTCGAGGCGGCTCGTGCGATCGAGCGGCCGGTCGATCGCGAACGGGAACGTCGAGGCACGTCGATCGTGGCTCACGGCGCGGCCGTTCTTCAAGTCGAACACGCGCTCGGCGTCGGTCGCGAGCTGCATCTTCAGAGGCGCGTGAGGATCGGGCGACGACGCACTGCCACCTTGTTGGTTGACGTACATGCCAAACCCCGTCAACACGAAATTGTCGATGCTACGCAGGCGCTCGAGCCCACCCATCGCTGCAGCGGCCTGCTCGACCAGCGTTCTGGCCGACACGGCCTGGGCCACCGTATGGGTTGCAATACTCGAGGCACCGACGAGTGCCACCGCCAGCCAAAGGAATCGTCCCGTTCGCATGTTCCCCCCCGGAAAGTCGCGTGCAAGACGCTAGCGTCGGCCGGTACCGTCACCGCGTCAATGGTGCGGCAGCTGGCGATCTTACCCAGCTTCCAGCGCAGCACGGGACGTCGGATCTACGAGCGCGCAGCCCATGCCGGCGGCACGATCGCGTTCGCTGCGGGCGCTATGGCGCCTGGCGGATCACGAAGGCATAAGGACCGGTGGCGCTGTTGGAACTATTGAGTACGAGCTGATAAGTGCCTGCTTTGGGCAGCTCATAGCTGAACCGGCAAAGACTTCCTGCGGTCACCGTCTCGTCGCCGTAGCGCAACTCGACGTCGAAGTCGCCCTTGCAGTCGGTGCCACCCATCGATATCGGAGTCTTACCGGCGACTTCAATGCGGTACACGTCATGCTCGGCACGCTGTTCGACGTTGCCCTTCAACGTCATGCCGAGTTCGGCGCCCAGTATCCGATCTGCGCGCACCGCCACGATCGGGTAGCGATACTCCCCATCGTGGTCGGCGAAGCGATTGACCTGGAAGCTGTACTGGCCATCCGCGGGCAATACGAGCCGTGCGCCACACATGTTCGAGCTCGCCAGCTCGCGGCCGTCCGGCTTGCTCAGCAGCGGGAAGTGTAGGTCGATGCAATTGCGCGGGTCGACGTAGAGGATGTCGCCTTTGCTTCCCGCAAAGCGCGTCGTCGGCTGCTCCGACGATGCGCTCACTCTGCCCTCGATCACCAGGCTCCTTGCGACGCCCAATCCCTTCTCGGGCGTCGAGGCGACACCATTGCCGGCAAGCCCGGAGTTCTTGGCTTCGATATCGATGCGCAGCCGTTCGAGGCTGACCCGATACTGCTGCGACTGGTAGCCCGCGAGATAGCTCTTCTCGCCGGAAGCCACCAAGTCGAAGCTGCAGTTGCGCATCAGATCCTTGTCGGTAACACCGCGTGCCGCGCAGAATTCGGCTGCTGACTCCAATGCAGGCTTGGGCAGGGTTGCGGCGTTGCGACCCGGAAACGTTGCGTCCGTGTAGGTAGCTGTCGACTCGCCGGTGCGATAGTCGAACAGCGATTCCGCCGGTTCGATGCGCCAGCTGGGCACGAACACTTCGTAGAGCTCATCGTACGTCGGCTCGGAACTCAATAACGCTCCACCACGTACGACCGGATCGTTGCCGATCTCGCCGTCGGCGTCGCCGAGCAGGCCCCGAAGTTTACCGCGCCTGCCCGGCGCCGGATTCACCCAGGCGCTGAGGCCTGTACGCGCGGTCAGATTGGCGCCGACGCGGGTACCGTCGGCAAAGCTGACAACGAATCCCGGGCCCCACTGTGTCTCCACTCTGCGGACGGTCGCGCCCTCCAGCAAGACCAGATCCGAGTCACTCGTCTGGCCGTTGATCTTCAAAGTCGGTACCGGCTCCGCCGCGGCGAGATTGATACTCACCACGATGCGATCGATGCCGGCATGCGTGGCCATCGCCACCGCGGTGCTCCAGTTGCGCGCGCCGTCAGCCGTAGCAAAGCGCACCTGTACCAGGAAGTCATCGACGGTGGACTGACTCAGGACGAATTCCCCCAGCGCCTGTATGTCGTACCAGCGGCCATCGATCGTTGCGATGTGCGGATCGGAGCTCGCCTTGCCATGGACGGGCTCTCCCGGAGGCGGCGGATCGCGCCCCACGCTGCCGGGCTCGTCGCTCCCGCTCCCGCCAACAACCGCACCCGCGGGGGGCTTCAACGGTTCTCGTTCTTTGCAGTACTCCTCTAGCGTGTGTCCCCGCACATGAGCACTCGCGCCGACCCGACCCCCTGTCAGACCCACGTCGAATGGCGGGTGTCCGGGTTGGGTCGGCGGTACCGTGCCGTCAGTGTCTTCGGGACACTGGCACCCTTCTTCCAGCATGCAAAATCGCAATGTCTCGCCCACGCCAGGATGCAGGGTCCGCTCCTCCATGGTATCGAGAATCGAGGAGTGACCGGAGTCGAGCGTGAACTCCACGATCTCGGCACTTGAGCGGATCCGCGACTGTGTCGTTTCCCAGGCGCCCGCCTTCGGCAGGAACTCCGCATCGCCTGGACCGACACTGACCGTCGTCACTTCAGGCCCTGAGCCCGGAATGTTGCCCGGCGCTGGACCCTTCATCGTCCACAGTTCCTTACCCGGGTGACCCAGAAAGTAGCTCGAACCCCAGCTGTCGAGCATCGCATCTTCGGAGCTGCCGGCGAGCAGACCGTAGGCCGCGCCACTGCTCCCTTTGCCTGCCTGATACGCGGGGATCAGATTCGAAGCCACGGCGCCGGCGCTTCTGACGTCTGCCAAGTGACCATAGAAGCCGATCGCATTGTAGCTGCGGTCGTACAGATGCCCCTTCGGCGTGCTGACGTAGTCTCGCCAGGCCAATTGCAATGCCCGATAGGTAGTCGAAAGCAACGTCGCTTCCACCCACGTGGCCTCCCCCTCCGTAAGCCAGGCCGGAACCAGGCTGGTTTCCGCCAGACTGCCCACGGCGTGATGCTGATAACAGTGGAAGACTTCGTGTGTAACCAGCGAAATCAAGGCCTGCTCATCGAGCAAGTTGAAATGCGCGACGTTCAATGCGGTCCAGCATTGAGGCAGACGTCTGCCCGCATCGACGTGTTTCCCGTCGGTCACCGCGCCCGGCTTGTTGGCGTCGGCGACGCGGCAATTGACGGGATCATTGGCTGTCACATCGACGCAAAGCGTCAGGAAGTCGGTCGTCAACGCATAGGCGTCGACGGGATCGTTGAAGAAGGTGATCTCAAAATTATCCTTCAGTGGACTCTGGCCGGTGAGGCCGGCAATCGCCTGATTCGCAGCCTGAAAGATGGGTCGAAAATAGGCCTCATACTTCTGTTCTTCGGTCTGCGGCAAATCGAGTACGTTGAAGAATCCAGCCTCCACCGCAGGCGGCATATAGGCGCCGCGCCGCAACAGCTTCCTGAATGCCGGCGGCGGCGCAAACGGTTTGAGATTGAACGGTGGCAACTGCAGCTTCGACGCCGGGAACGGCGCAAGCCGCAGATACGGCGCCGCGATCTTGCGCTGCTCGGGGGTCAGTTGCTCATAAACTGCAGCGAGCTTTGCCACAGCGTCGGCACCATCGAACTTCTCTTCCACGCGACCCGCCGGCGGCGTTACATCGGGCAGTGGCGCAACCTCGAGTGCGAAAAGTTGCGCCACCACGGCAGCATCCAACGTGTCGCTGCGCAACTTGCGACGCAGCTGTGAGTTCACCGACTCCGGTAGCGATGGTACGGTCGTTGCGGCAGGCGCTGACGATTGCTCGTTCGTCGCAGGCTTGCTTATGGCTGATTGGGCCTCACCCGGCTGTTGTTTCACGCAGCTGACCAGCGAGAGAGGCACGAGCACGGCGATCAGGAGCTGCCGCGCTCGCCAAACCGTTCGATTGCGATCGCTTGCCCAACTCGACCGAACCTTGTCGTTCACGTCCGCTCCCACCGCCCCCAAGGTAACGGCTCCACGTTGCCGCCGCCGCATGTCGCCATTGTGCTCGTGAACGCCGCGGGCAGGCTAGCGCTTGTGTTCCTTCCGCCGCGAACGTGGTGGCGCTGGCGGGAGCGGGTTGCGTGCCGCCTGAGGTGGGCGGACCTTCCGGCGAAGCGCACAGGAACAGCGGCGCGACGACCGCGCCACCTGCTGCACCGCGGCGACCATCGACGCGGGATCGGATCTTCGCCGATCTCGCGCACGAGGCTGCCATCGATCTTCGTCTGCGCCACCAGATCGTAGAGCGTGGTGCGCAGCGCGTCGCGCTTGCGCGCCGGCATCGCCGCCGCGTCGCTGCCGTTGCTGTCGTGCGCGATCAGGATTCCCTTGTCGCGCATCAGCAGCGCCGCAAATCGAACGCCGAGGTAGTCGTGGCAGTTGCGCACGAGTTCGTCGAGCGCATGCTGCCCCTCCGCAAACGCGCTGAGGGAATGTCTCGTCGGCGTGCTGAGTGCGGACTGCCGCATCGGTGAGCGCGCACAACGAGCTCGCGGGCAGCAGACCGGGCGCCGGCGCGGCCTTGTTTAAGGCGCACGCGTGACGCAGTTCACAAGCAGTCATTTGCCAGAACGCGGAGCTAGCTCCTGCTTGCCTTCGCACCGCGCCACAGCTCGGCGTAGCACGCGGTGAGGCTCGGCTCGCCGCGCTCTACGAGCACCGCGTCGAGTCGAGTAGCTAGCGTCGCGTTGTGCTTGTACAGAGCCAGGGCTTCGACGACTTCGAGCGCCGTTTCCACACGCGACTCGGCCGCGAGCGAGAGCAGCCATGCGAGCGCCGCTTCCGAGCGATGCGCGACCGCTGCCCGGAGCAACGCGCGGCGCACGCTGCGGCTCTGCAGCGGCTGTTGCCACGCGGCCTTGAGCGGCGGCAGCGCCGCGTCGAGACGCGAGTCGCCAAGCGCAAGCGCTGCGAACTCGCGAACGGCTTCGTCGGCCGCGTCGAGATGCGCGGCAACGAGCGCCAGCGAATCCTCGGGCGCCACGGCGAGCAACCCCGTGAAGCACTCGCCGAGCACGCCGGGCACGGAATCGCCAGACCTGACCTTCATGCGCAGCACGAGCTCCGCTTCGCGTGGATTGCCGCACGCGGCCGCACGCACCGCGCCCGCGCGCGCTTCGGCTTCCTCGTCGTTCAGCAGCGTCGTCAGCTCCACGAGCGCACGTGAGTAACCGCTCGCGACGAGCCCCATGGCACAGCTGCAGCGCACGTCGACCGCGGTGTCCACGGTGCCGCCCCACACCGGCGCGGGCTGGCTAAGCTTGAGCCCGCGCATGAAGAACTCGGCGTCGGTGCAGTCGAGGGCGACGAGCGCGCGAGCCAGCGCTTTCTTCGCGATGCAGCTCGGGTCCGTCTTCGTCGGCTTGTCGACGAATTGCGGCCACGCCGCGAGCAGCTGCGGCACGAGGTCGTACGCCAGCGTTTCCTCGGCGAGACGCGCAGCTTTTGCGACGACGCGCGCGTTGCGCGCGGCGAGCGACTGCGCTAGCAGTTCGCGCCGCTCCGCGGCCGCAGTCGGCAATGCATCGAGCGCCGCGAGCTGCTCGTCGACGGATGCACGCGGAGTCAGCGGGCGTCGCGCCACGGGCTCAGCGCAAAATCGTGAGCGGGGTGGCCGCCACCTCGCCGACGAGGCGCACCAGGGCGGCCGCCAGATGCGCGAGTTGTGCGGCGCCGCGTTTTGCGTCTGCGCGCGCCGCGTTGCCGCAGACGCCTTGCACGTGCAGATCGCCGCTCAGCCAGCCGATACCGACCGGCTTCTCGGCGCCGAGCCACTGGTGACGCTGTGCGAGCTCGTGCGGCAAGCCGCGAAAATCGGCGAGCGCCGCGGTGCGCACGAGATCGGGGCGCAGATGCAGGAGCAGCGAGGTCTCGACCTCGCCGCCGTGAATGTCGTGCACGAGCTCGTCGCCGGCGAACAGGCCAGGTGGCGAGCCGAAGGCGAAGTACGTCGCCCGCACCGCGAGCATCTTCAGCTCCGCGCGCAAACGGACGGCCACGAGATCGACCAGGGCCTTCTGGCCGCCGTGAGTGTTAAGAATGATCAGCTTGCGGACACCGGTGCGCGCGACGCTGCGGCTAACATCCGTCCAGGCGTCGGCCAGCGTGTGATCGGCGACCGTCAGCGTGCCCGGGAACGCCACGTGCTCCGTACTGAGCCCGATCGTCATCGCCGGCAGCACGAGCAAGGCCGGCGTGGCCGCCTGCAGCGCCAGCGCGGCCCGTACTAGGCCTTCGTTGATCAGGGCGTCGGTGGCCAGCGGCAGGTGCGGCCCGTGCTGCTCGATGGCCGCGACCGGGAGCAGCGCCACCGTCTGCTCGGGGTCGACACGGGCGAAGTCCGTCGTGGTGCAGTCCTGCCAGAACCCGCTCCGCACGCGGTTTTCCTTTTCGTTATGTCGACCTGCGCCGCATCGTGCGGGTTGCCCGAAACCGCGTCAACCTTGGATAATGCTCAGTCTGCATCCACTTTTCGCTCTTTCGAGGAGACCGACATGAGCAGACCCGAACGCGCAGTCGCGGCGGACAATGAAGTCCAGGAATTGATGGCGAAGGCTCGCACCGCACAGGCCACCTACGAGGCGTTCTCGCAGGAACAGGTCGACGCGATCGTCCGGGACATGGCCAAGTTCGTCTACGACAACGCCGAGAAGCTCGCGCGTATGGCCGTCGACGAGACCGGCATCGGCAACTACGAGGACAAGGTTCTCAAGAAGAAGGGCAAAGCCCGCGTCATTTGGAACAATCTGAAAGGTAAGAAGTCGCGCGGCATCATCGGCGAGGACGTAGAGAACAACCTGGTGTTCGTCGCGAAGCCGATGGGCGTGGTGGCCGCGGTGTGTCCGGTCACGAACCCCGTCGCGACGCCGATGTGTAACGGCATGTTCGCGCTCAAGACCGGCAACGCCGTGATCTTCGCGCCGCATCCGAAAGCCCAGAAGTGCACGGACTACCTGACGAACGAATTCATGAAGGTGGTGAAGAAGCACGGCGGCCCCGACAACCTGATTCAAACGATCAAGAAGGGCTCCGTTGAGAAAACGCAGGAGCTCATGAGCGCGGCCGACGTCGTGGTTGCCACGGGCGGCGGCGCGATGGTCAAGTCGGCGTATTCGTCCGGCAAGCCGTCATACGGCGTCGGCGCCGGCAACGTGCCGGTGATCATCGATCGCGGCGTCGACATGAAAGACGCTGTCGCCAAGATCGTGACCGGTGCGGCTTTCGACAACGGCATCATCTGCTCGCACGAGCAGTTCGTGCTGACGCCGGAAGAGAGCTACGACGAAACCGTCAAGCTGTTTCAGGACACGGGTAAGGTCTGGTTCACAGCCGACGAGAAACAAATTCAAAAGCTGCGCGAGATCGTGTTCCCCGACGGTCATCTGAACAAAGACGCCGTGGGCAGGACGCCGCGTGAGATCGGCGCAATGGCGGGCATCGACGTGCCAGCGAGCGCGCGCATCATCCTGCTGCCCGCAAAGGGCGCAGGCACGGCCGACCTGCTGGCGAAAGAAAAGCTGTGCCCTGTAGTCGCCATCTTGCCGTACAAGACGTTCCACGACGCCGTGGCCAAGGCCAAGGCGAACCTGCTCGTGGAGGGCGCGGGTCACTCGGCCGCCGTGCACTCGAACGACGAGGGCAACATCCGTGAGGCGGGCCTCGAGCTGCCGATCAGCCGGCTCGTCGTGAATCAGGCGAGCTCGCTGACGGCCGGCGGGTCGCTGACCAACGGCTTCGCTCCCACCACGACTCTCGGCTGCGGCTCTTGGGGCGGCAACTCGATTTCCGAAAACCTCGACTACAAGCACCTGATGAATGTGTCGCGGATCGGCAAAGTGATCGCGAATAAGAAGGTACCGACGGACGAAGAGATCTTCGCGTAAAGGCCGCTAAAACCGCTTCTGTCGAACGCGCGAGGCCCGGAAACGGGCCTCGCGTCGTTTGGGGAGCTCAACAATAGGTCGCCCGTTCGCCTTAAAGGCCCAGAAGGGGCTGGAGGGCAATCTTTCCGCCCAATCACTAGAGCGTTGCGTCCGCGCTACACTCTCGCCCTCGGGACTTCCGTTTCTCGCCCATCTGGCGCAGAATCCCGGCCTCGATCAAGTGGTCGATTTGCAACCCTCCCAATTTTAGAATCGTCCTAGGGGGACAACATGAGGAAGCAGTCATTACACGTGGCGATAGCCGCTTTGCTCGCGGGTTATGCCGCCGGCAATGCGCCCGTTGCCTACGCTCAACAGGGGGGCGCTGCCCCAAGTGGCGGTCTCGAGGAGATCGTCGTCACGGCCACCCGTCGTGAAGCGAGCCTTCAGCAGGTGCCGATCTCGATCGTCGCGATCACGGGCGAAGGTCTCGAGATGAAGGGCTTGGACTCGCTCGAGCGCGTCAGCCAATCCATCCCGAACCTCCTGGTGACCGGTAGCGGTGGCGGCACCGTGCAGCCGGGGTTCACGGTCCGCGGCATTCCGAACGTCGGCACGTACGTCGACGGCATCTGGCAGGTCGGCACCGCCGGCTTGCTGAACCAAGGATTCGTCGACATCGACCGTATCGAAGTGCTGCGCGGCCCGCAGGGCACGACCTTCGGACGCGACTCGACCGGCGGCGCGATCCGTATCTGGACCAAGAAGCCGAGCGACACCTTCGGCGCCGACATCACGGGCACGCTCGGAAGTCTCGAGCGGCGTGACGTTAAGATGTCCGTGAACATCCCGATCACCGACAAGCTGTTGACGAAGTGGACGGTCGCGAACCTGTCCCGCGACGGCTTCGTGCACGACATCACCACCAACCTGAACAACGGTGGCATCAACCAGCAGCTGTTCCACGGCGACATCGTCTGGATGCCGACCGACAACATCAACTGGCGTTTCAACTATCAGACCGACCAGAACTCCTACACCGAACCCCGCGTCCAGGATGCCGTGTTCCATGGCACGCTCCTCGAAGCCGGCAATAATGACGTTGGCTCGATCGACTTCTACGGTTTGGCAGGCCAAGCCCCGTTCAACGCCTTCACGCAGACGGCGGGCTACCCCGGGGGACAGGTCTGCACGTGGTGCGGCCGCTCCGAGATCACGCTGCCGAACACCATCGATACGAAGCAGTTCTCGTCGGACGTGACGGTGAGCTTCGGCAAAGCGATGAAGCTGCAGTTCATCACCGCCAACACGCTGCAGGAAGTGCACGACGTCATCGACTGGGACAACAGCCAGTACGCCGTGGTCACGGACGTGGACCTGAACCGTCTGCGCGTGTTCAGCCAGGAGATTCAGCTCTCCGGCGGCACCGACCGCGTGAAGTGGGTCGGCGGCGTGTACTACTGGAACCAGCAGAACCGCACGCGCGTCACGCGCTACCAGCTCGAGGAGTTCGTCTCGGGCCTGTACAACATCAATACGGTCTTCAATAGCCCGACGTGCCAGGCCGCGCATCATGCGGACCCGCATCCGCCCGCGTTTGGCACCTTGGCCGACTGCCAGGACGTGTATGACGGAGCGGTCGGCCCCGGCGGTCGCTTCGACACGCTGTCGCAGGACACTCAGGACGGGCACGCCTTCTTCGGCGAGGCGACGTTCAGCCTCACGAAGACAATCGATCTGACGGTGGGTCTGCGCCAACACCAGCAAAACGGCGACAACCAACCGTTGACGATCGCGAATGCCCGCCCGAACAGCCCGAACCTCGGCTGGGAAGGCGACTTTCTGCTGGGCGCTGCCGCCGGCAACGTGAACACGCCCTTCAGCTTCAAAAAGAACACGACCAAGGTGTCGCTGCAGAAGCAGTTCAGCCAGAACGTCATGGGCTATGTCGCCTACTCCGAGGGCTTCAACTCGGGCGGTGCCTCGACCTTCATCAATCCGGCCGACGGCAGTCGCCTGAAGTCGCAGTGGCTGCCGCAGACGTTGGCGAACACGGAGATCGGCATCCGCTCTGACCTCGCGGACAAGCACCTGCGCTTGAACGCCACGGTGTTCCACACCGAGTGGAACGACATTCAGGCGCTGGGGCCCGTGTTCGACGCCGCCGGTCGCCAGTTGCCGGCGCTCGTGACCTCGAACGTCGGCAAGGCGCTCGCGCAGGGTGTCGAGCTCGAGATGACGATCGTGCCGACCGAGAAGCTGCTGTTCAACGTGAACTTGGGCTATCTCGACACGGCCTACACGAATATCGTGCAGACCGCGTTCCTGCTCAGCACCAGCAGCGAGTTCCAGGGAGCACCGAAGAATACGGGCAGCGTGGGCGTTCAGTACAACGCGAGCCTGAACAAAGGCGCGCAGCTGATCACGCGCGTGGACTACCTGTACCAGTCGCAGTTCTGGCGTTCGCTCACGTTCCTGCGTACGGACTTCTGGGCGCCTGCGGTGCCGGCGGGCTTCGACGAGAGTGGCGGCAAGGGCATCACGAACTTGCGCATGACGTACGAGCCGGGCGGCGACGCCAACTGGAATCTGGCCGTGTTCGGCACGAACCTCACGAACCAGCAGCTGATCAACTCGGGCTTCTTCCACGGCATCTGGGCATTCGACTTTGCCACCGTGGGACGTCCGCGTGAGTTCGGCGTGTCGATGAACTTCAAGCTGAAGTAAGCAAGACCTAAGTCTCGACTGAAGAGACGGGGCGTTGGCGAGCAATCGCCAACGCCCTTTTCTTTTGGCCGCGCGTCAGCCCCAGCTAAGATCGTGCTTGGCGTACGGCAAATCGCGGAAGCGCTTGCCGGTGATCTGGAATACTGCGTTGCCAATCGCCGATTGCACGGACGTGCCGCGGTCGTGGCCCATGCCGATCAACCAGTGGCCGGTCTCGAAGAACCTCACGTTGATCTCAAGCGGGTCCTCGTCGATGCGCGATAGCGGAAAACGGTCGAAGTTGTTCTCGACGATGCGGCCGTCGGCGATCGTGCAGGCCTGATGCATCGCGTCGTTGTAGAACCAGGTGATCTGCCCCTCGATCTGCTTTTTTACCGATAGCGGATTCACGAGCCCGAAGCCCTTGTCGTGCGCGACGTCGACGCGCTCGAGCTTGACCTTGCCTTCGCGGCTGACGGACACCGTGTGCACCATCGCGCTGATCGTTGCGGAGCCGCCTGTTTCCGCGCCGCGCTCTTCGAGTGCGATCGCGCGCACCGTGCCCTTCGGCAACGGCGTGCCCCAGCCGCTCATCTCCGCGGCCATGTCGAGCGCTTTGATCATGTCGCTCTTGAAAGGCAGCTTCGTGCGCGAGAGCAGCTCGCGGCGGTAGCGGTACGGGTCCTTGCCCGCGGCGTGCGCTAGCTCATCCATGAAGCTCTCGCGATAGAACTCATGTGCGGCCTGGCCTACGCCACGCCGCGTGCCGACGGGCACGTGGAAGTCGGTCGTGTGGTTGCTGAACCGGTAGTTCGGCACGAAGTAACGCGAAGCCACGTCAAACGACGCATCGGACCCGAAGCCGTCCTTCTGCATGCCGGTGCGCACTTCGAGAGCGATCGGCCAGCCGTCGTCGTCGAGCGCCGCTTTCAGGCGCGCGACGCCCATGGCGCGATACGTCGTGCCGATGAAATCTTCCTCGCGCGTCCACAGAAGATGAATCGGCGTGCCGCGATTCGCGTTCGCGATCATGATCGCCTGCTCGGCCTGCGGGCCGTTGCCGTTGCGACCGAACCCGCCGCCCAAATGGCACATGTGCAGATAGACGTTCTGCTCGGGGATGCCGGTGATCTGCGAAGCGGAGAAACGCGTCTCTTGCGGGCTTTGATCGCCGATCCAGATGTCGACGCGGTCGTTCGTTACGAGCACGGTGGCGTTGCCCGGCTCCATGCGTGCGCGTGGCAGATACGGCGTGGAATACGTGGCTTCCACGACGCGCTTCGCGCGGGCGAAGACGCCGTCGACGTCGCCCTCATGCACGCGCACGTTGCCGGGCTTGTCCAACGCCGCGATCAACGCAGCGTGCATGTTCGCGGTATTGAACGCGGCGCGCTCTGGCGGGATCGACCACTCGATCGGCATCGCGTCGAGCGCCTGCTTCGCCTGGTACCAGCTGTCGGCGATCACGGCTACGCCGCCGCTGAACACGCGGCCCCGCGTGAGCTTCGGATCGGGAATCGGGAAACGGACGGCCGAGCGTATTCCGGGACGGTTGCGGACGGTATCGAAGTTGTAGCTCTTCACGTCGCCGCCGTAGACGGGGCAAGACTTCACCGCCGCCCACTTCATGCCGGGCATGCGCACGTCGATGCCGTACACGGTCTCGCCCCGAACCTTGGCCGGCAGGTCGCGGTTCTTCTGCTCCGTGCCCATCAGCGTCCACTGATCCGGCGACTTGATCGCGATGGCTTCGGGATTCGGATGCGGTGTGCGCGCGGCGAGGTGAGCGATCTTGCCGTAGGTGGTCTTGCGGCCGCTCTTCGCGTGAGTGATCACGCTGTCCTTGGCCACGAGCTCGTCGACCGGCACGCGCCAGTCGGTGGCTGCAGCCAGCAAGAGGCGCTCGCGTGCCTCGGCGCCGGCGAGCTGCAGGTAATAGCGGCCGTCCTTCACCGACGAAGCCGCATTCGTGCGCATGCGCCGGTACACGCTGTCCGGAATGCCGAAACCGCCCGTGCGCGCGCGTTTGCCGAATTCGGGTGTGCCGCCGCCCTTCGGGTCGGTGCCACCGTTGCCGGGCACGTTCAGCGTCCACTCGGGGGCCATCTCACGTGCGTCGCGATTCGCCGAGGCGTACTGCGACACCACCTTGCTCCAGTCGCACTGCAGCTCTTCGGCGACCATCATCGCGTTCGAAGTCCACACGCCCTGGCCGATCTCCGTCTGCGCGATGCGGATCGTGACGATGTCGTCCGACGCGATCACGAGCCACGCATTGATCTCGGGCACGGCAGGGTCTTCGTACCACACGGCGCCCGGCGGGTTTGCCGCCGCGGCTTTCGGCGGGACCCAGAACCCGAGCACGAATACCGCGCTGCCTGCGGCGGCCGCCGCCAGGAACTCGCGGCGATCGAGGCCCGCTCGCTCGCGCTGACCGTCGCGCGCGGCCCCCTTGCGCTTCATGCGTTCACCTTCTGCGTCTGCATGAGCTCGGCTGCGCGGTGGATCGCTTTGCGCACGCGGTGGTAGCTACTGCAGCGGCACGCGTTCGTCACGCTGGCGTCGATGTCTGCATCGGTCGGCTTCGGATTACGCGCGAGCAGCGCCAGCGCGCTCATGATCATGCCGGACTGGCAATAGCCGCACTGCGGCGCATCGAGCTCGAGCCACGCGAGCTGCAGCGGATGGCTACCGTCGCGCGATAGCCCCTCGATCGTGGTGATGGATTTGCCGACGGCTGCCGCCACCGGGTAGCTGCATGAGCGAGTCGGCAGGCCGTCGACCTGCACGGTGCACGCACCGCACTGGCCGATGCCGCAGCTGAACTTCGTGCCGGTGAGACCGACGTGGTCGCGGATGACCCACAACAACGGCGTCGCCGCGTCGACGTCGACGGTATACGCCGTGCCGTTTACCTTGAGATCGAGCGCCATGCCTGCCCCCTCACCGATCTGGCCTACGCCCCGAGTATGGCGTTAGACCGTACCGCGTCTCAAGACGGAGGGGCGGCGCCGACGCCGCTGCAAGCTAATGGTCGGCGTGCTCGTGCTCGCCGTGCTCGTGGTCATGCCCGTGACCGTGCGGCCCGTGCGCATGACCGTGGGCGATCTCCTCGCCGGTCGCGTCGCGCACATCGACGATCTCGATCTCGAAGGTCAACGTCTTGCCGGCGAGCGGATGATTGAGGTCGAGGTCCACGTTGAAGTGACCCACCTTCATGACCTGCCCCTGCCGCAAACCATCGCGCGTCTGCACGGAGACCATTTGCCCGACCACGTAGGGCCCGCGCGTCGCAAGGTGTTTCACGGGCACGCGTTGCACCGCGCTCGGATTCCGCTCGCCGTACCCGTGCTCGGGCGCGACTGTCGCGGTGAACTTGTCCCCGCTCTTCTTGCCGACCATCTCGGTCTCGAGCCCCGGCACTATGTTGTTGCGCCCATGCATGTAGACCACGGGGCTCGCAGCATCGGAACTCTCGGTAACGGAGCCTTCGCCGTCGCTCAGCTTGTAATGAAAGGTGACGACCGTATCGTCGGCGATACTCTTCTGCTCGGTCATTCGTGACTCCGCTTGCGGTTTGGTTTTTGCGGACGCTCGCGCGAGCGGTCGGGCTTGAAGCCCGGCGGCAGCCGCTTCGGCGGCGCGTCGTCGCCGCCTGAATCTGCACTGATCTCGAGCTGTTGTCCGCACACCCAGGCTTTGCGCAATCGTTGCTGGATGGGTTTCGGCATGCCCGCGGGGAGATCAACGGTTGAGTACGCATCGAAGATCTCGATTCTGCCGATGTGCACCGCGTCGATGCCCGCTTCGTTCGCAATCGCGCCGACGATGTTGCCGGGCTGCACCCCATGTTCGTGGCCGACTTCGATACGGTAACGCACGAGATTTTCCGGTGGCCCGCTCGTCCGATTCCGTTGCGGGCGTTCGTCCGGCCGTTGCTCGTCCCGATCCCGACGCTGCCCAGCATGTGCGCCCCGCGCCGGAGCCTCGCGCCGCGCCGGAGCCTCATGCCGCGAGGGCTCGCTGCGCCGCGCAGCGGGTTCCTTTGGCGGCACGAGCGGTCGATCTTTCTGCGCGAGGAACGCGAGTGCCGCGGCGATGTCCTGCGGCTCCTTGCCATGCTCGGCCGCATAGCTCGCCACGAGCTGCGTGAAGAACGAAAGATCCTCGCTGCCGAACACGGCAGTGATCCTTTCCTTGAACTGCGCGGCCCGCCGGTCGGCCACGTCCGCGCGGCTCGGCGGCAGCATGGGCGTGACGGGCTGGCGCGTTGCACGCTCGATCGCAGCGAGCATGCGCATTTCGCGTGGCATCACGAACAGGATCGCGTGACCCGTGCGTCCGGCCCTGCCCGTGCGGCCGATGCGGTGGATGTAACCCTCGACGTCGTGCGGGATGTCGTAATTGACGACGTGCGTTACGCGCTCGACGTCGAGCCCACGCGCTGCAACGTCCGTGGCCACGACGATGTCGAGCTTGCCACTCTTCAGGCGCTGGATAGTGCGTTCGCGCAGCGCCTGCGTCATCTCGCCACTGAGCGCCGCGCTCGAAAGGCCGCGGGCCTCCAGCTTCTCACTGAGCTCGGCCGTCGCCTGTCGGGTGCGGACGAAAATCAGCATCGCGTCGAATTCCTCGACCTCGAGGATCCGCGTCAGCGCTTCGAGCTTGTCGAAGCCACGCACCTCGACGAACCGCTGGTCCACCGACGCCACGGTCGCCGTCTTCGCCCTGATCTTGATCTCGACCGGCTCGGACAGATGGTGCTGCACCACCTTGCGGATGCGATCGGGCAACGTCGCCGAGAACAGCGCGACCTGCTTCTCCTCAGGCATCTGCTGCAGGATGTCCTCGACATCGTCGATGAACCCCATGCGCAGCATCTCGTCGGCCTCGTCGATGACGACGGCCTTGATCGCTCCGAGCTTCAGCGTCTTGCGGCGCAAGTGATCCTGAATTCGCCCAGGCGTGCCGACGACGGCATGCACGCCGCGACGCAGCTGCTTCAGCTGAAAATCCATGCCCTGGCCGCCATAAATGGGCAGCACGTGGAACCCCTTGAGGTGCCGCGCATACGTCTGCATGGCCTCGGCCACCTGGATTGCGAGCTCGCGCGTGGGCGTCAGCACGAGCAGCTGCGGCTCGGCGCGCTTCAGGTCGAGCCGGGACAGCAGCGGCAGCGCAAAGGCGGCCGTCTTGCCGGTGCCCGTCTGCGCCTGGCCCAGCAGGTCACGGCCTTCGAGCAAGGGCGGGATCGCGGCCTTCTGGATCGGCGATGGCGTCTCGTAGCCGACCTCGCGGACGGCAGCAAGCACGGGCGCCGCGAGACCGAGGGTCTCGAAGCCGTCTGGGGGGGTTACAGGGGTTGCGTCGGTCATGGGGGCGGCGATCATCCTAGAACCGCGCCTGCGGTGCAAACCCGGCCGCGCCTGGCGGCCATCGCGTGGTACTCAGTCGTCGAGCGAAAACGGCGTGAAATTCGTGTTCCGATCGTAGAAGTCGGCGTGCTCGTGACGCTTCAGGAACCCCACCACGACGTACGTCGCCGGCGTCATGAGGACCTCGACCATGACCTTGAAGAACCAGTTGAACGCGATCACCTGGAACAGCGTCTCGCCCGCCCAAATGCCGGCGAACGCCAGGGGGTAAAAGATCATGCTGTCGACGGCCTGGCCCAGGATCGTAGAGCCGATCGTGCGCGTCCACAGCCAGCGGCCGCGCGTCCATACCTTCATGCGGGCCAATATGTAGGCGTTCACGAAATCGCCCGCCCAGAACGCCACGATCGACGCGGCGACGATGCGCCCCGTGCTGCCGAACACGACCTCGAGCGCGGGTTGGAGCGTCGCGTTGAAGGGCTCGGTCGACGCGGCCGGCAGATGAATGACCACCCACGCCATAACGCTCGCGAATACGAGGGCCGCAAACCCGGCCCAGATCACTCGCCGCGCCCGCGCGTAGCCATACACCTCCGTCAGCACGTCGCCAAAGATGTAGCTGATGGGGAAGAAAATGTTGCCGACGCCAAAGACGAACGCGCCACCCACGAGTGGCACGGTCAGCACCGCTACCTTGGCCGTGCCGATCAAATTGGAGCAGAGCAGCACGGCGACGAAGCCGGCCAGGATCAGGTCGTAATAACGGTAGTGCTGTGCCGGCGTGGCCGATGCGGTGTTCAAATCTCGATCCTCCCTGGAGGCAAGCTTACGGCGGAAATCCCACCCCGGCCATTCGCGCGGGCGCATCGCTGTTTGCCGCACGCGCCTCGCGGCCCTTACGATGACCTCTCAATCTGGGGGATCCGAATGCAAGACGCAGCGCAACTCGCGGCCGACGCGACAACCGAGTTCGGTCGAGCAACTGTCGCCAAGGTCAGCCGGCGAATTCTGCCATTCGTGTTGCTGCTCTACGTCGTCGCCTGGCTCGACCGCGTGAACATTGGCTTCGCGGCTCTGCAGATGAACAAGGACTTAGCACTCAGCGACGCCGTGTATGGCTTCGGCGCCGGCATCTTCTTCATCGGCTACGCGCTGTGCGAAGTCCCGAGCAACCTGGTCCTCGCGCGCGTCGGCGCTCGGCTCTGGATCGCGCGCATCATGATCACGTGGGGCATCCTGTCGATCGCAATGATGTTCGTGCAGGGCGCCACGAGCTTCTACGCCGTGCGCTTTCTGCTCGGCGCAGCAGAGGCCGGCTTCCTGCCTGGCATTCTTTACTACTTGGGCAATTGGTTTCCCGCGGCCGAACGCGCGCGCGCTGTCTCTTGGTTCATGCTCGCAATCCCGCTCTCGACCGTTGTGGGCGGCCCTCTCGCGGGCTTCATCTTGGAGCTGCACGGCTGGCACGGGCTTGCCGGCTGGCAATGGCTGTTCCTGCTCGAAGGCGTGCCTGCTGTGTTGCTCGGCGGCGTCGTGCTCGTGTACTTGACCGACACACCCGACCAGGCGAAGTGGCTCGCGCCCGAGCAGCGGCGGTGGCTCACCGAGCGCGTGCAGTCCGAGCAGCACGCAGCACAGAAGCGCCACGGCATCGGGCTCCGTAAAGCGCTCGTGCACCCGACCGTCTGGCTATTGGCGTTTGTACTATTCGCGGGGCAGACGGCCAGCTACGGCCTCACGCTCTGGATTCCGCAAATCGTAAAGAGCCTGTCCGGGCTCGGCGTGTTCCAGGTCAGCATGATCTCCGCGCTGCCGTACGTGGCCGCCTCGATCGGCATGGTTGTGATCGGCATGAGCTCCGACCGCAGCGGCGAGCGCCTGCTGCACGTGGCGATTCCGACTGCGCTCGGCGGCCTCGCGTTCCTCGCGAGCGCGTACCTGATGTCGCCCGTACCGGCTCTGATCGCGCTCGCGATCGCGGCCGTGGGCAACACCAGCACGCGCGGCCCGTTTTGGGCGCTGCCGACTCGCTTTCTGTCCGGCAAGGCCGCGGCCGGCGGCATCGCTTTGATCAATACGGTGGCGTCGATCGGCGGCTTTGTCGGCCCCTACGTGATCGGCCTCGTGCGCGGCATCACGGGCGGATTCGCAGGTGGGCTCGTGTTCCTCGGGGTGTTGATGCTGGTCGGCGCGGCGGCCGCGCTGCGACTACGCAACGCGCCCGCGCTTGCGGACGACCGCGACTAGCGCGGCGCGGTTGGCTTGTCCCAGTCTTTCTTACCCGCATCGCTGCCGGCGACCGAGTACAGCACCTGCGCGTTGCGCGTCTTCTGAAAATCCTCGAGCGACTGCCCGCGCATCGCCGCGTAGATGTGCAGGTTCGTGGTGCCGACCACGGCGCCGAGCTTTTCCAGCATGAAGAAGATCACGCCGTAGTGGATCAGCGCGCGCCAATCGCGGCGGCGAACCATGTCGCGTTCCTCCGCTGTGAGCCCGGCCGCTTCGAACAGCGGCTCGGGATCCTGCAGGAACTGCTTGCGACGCTCGGGCTCGATCAGCGAATGCAGGAACTCGTTCAGCCGGTACGCCTTCACGCTGCGCTCGAGCGTGAACGGATACGTGCCTTCGAGCTTTTCCACGCCCGCTAACTCGCGACCGATGCGCTGCCGATAGGCCTCCACCGGCTCACCGGTGCTCTCGCTCGAATCGTTCTCGAGGATCAACGTCGCGATCGGCGTCATCGACGGCAGGTAATACGTCTGGTGCAGTTTCTTGACCTTAGTCGTCAACGCGCCGCGCATGATGAGCCACATGATGACCTCGGCCCCTTCCATGCCGCCGAGCTTCGCGTACTCCGCGACGGTCATCTTGGTGAGCTTCTCCGGATCGTTGACGAACAACTCCAGGAACTCGTGATCCCACGGCGTGTTGTTGAAGCCCGCGCGCTCGCCGTGTACTTGGTGCGATAGGCCGCCCGTGCCGACGATCGCGACCTTCAAGTCCTCGGGGTAGCTCTCGATCGCTTTGCGCAGCGACTGCCCCAGCTTGAAGCAGCGCCGCGCCGTCGTGGTCGGGAACTGCAGCACACCGACTTGCAGCGGGACGATCGCGCCTGGCCACGTCGGCTCGTGCGGCCACAGCAGCGATAGCGGCGAGAACGCGCCGTGGTCGAGGCCCTTGTTCTGGAAGTACGACAGATCGAACTCGTCGGCGACGAGCCCGGCCGCAATGTGGTGCGCGAGCTTCGCGTGCCCTTTGACCGGCGGCAGCTTGCGCGGGCCGCCGCCCTCGTCGGCGACCGGGTATTCAGTGCCGATGCCGAGCGCAAAGTGCGAGTAGTGATCGAAGAAAAACGAAGTGACGTGGTCGTTGTAGATCAGGAACAGAACGTCGGGCTTCTTGTCGGCCAGCCACCGCTGCACGGGCTTGTAGCCCTCGAAGATCGGTGCCCACACCGGGTCTTTCTGCTTGCCGGCATCGAGCGCGAAACCGATCGTCGGGGTATGCGAACTGGCGATGCCGCCAATAATTCTGGCCAACGGAGCTGCTCCTGAGACGGAAAGCACAATTGTAGTACGCCACCGCTGACCGCACGCGAGGGTGGGCGTAGAATTGCCCGCATGGCAATCCACGCCGGCACTTAAACACGCCGCCGCTTTGCCCCGCGCTCCTCGTCCCCAAAACCGCCCAAGGTCCCACCCGAAACTCTTCCGATGGTCGAACAACGCTCATTGGCGCGCGCCACTTTAGGCGCCCTCGGAGTCGTCTACGGCGACATCGGCACGAGCCCGCTGTACGCACTCAAGGAAGCGACCGCCGCCGCGGGTGGCACCTCTGACCCGGCCTCCGTGCTCGGCGTGCTGTCCCTGATCTTCTGGAGCCTCTTCATCGTGGTCTCTATGAAGTACATCGTGCTGATACTCCGCGCCGACAACGCCGGCGAGGGCGGCACGTTGTCACTGCTCGCGCTGGTGCAACAGAAAATCGGTTCGACGGGCAAATGGGCCACGCGCCTGGTGATGGTCGCCGCGCTCGGCGCGGCGATGTTCTACTGCGAGGCGCTCATCACGCCCGCAATCTCGGTCTTGAGCGCGGTCGAAGGTCTCGAACTGCTCGATCCGAGCTTTACGCGAGCCGTCGTGCCGATCACGTTGGCCATCATCGCCGTGCTGTTTGCGTTACAGCGGCGCGGCACGGCGCGCGTCGGTGGCCTGTTCGGCCCGATCATGGTGCTGTGGTTCTGCACGCTCGGCGTACTGGGTGTGATCGCGATCCTGCGCGCACCCGAGGTGCTCGTGGCCGTATCTCCCTGGTACGGGATCGCATTGCTCGCTACGCATCCGACAGTGGCATTCACGATCTTGGGCGCCGTCTTCCTGGTGCTGACCGGCGCCGAAGCGCTGTACGCCGATATGGGTCACTTTGGTAAAAAGCCCGTGCGGCTCGCGTGGTTCGTGCTCGTGTGGCCCGGGCTCTTGCTGAGCTACTTCGGCCAGGGCGCGATCCTGTTGCACACCACCGAGCACATCGCGAATCCGTTCTTCTCGTTGGCGCCCGTCGGCATGTTGCCCGTGTTCGTGGTGCTGGCCACGTTGGCCACGGTCATCGCGTCGCAGGCCACGATCTCGGGCGCATTCTCCGTGACACGCCAGGCCGTGCAGCTCGACTTGCTGCCACGCGTGAAGATCCTGCAAACGGCCGCAGACGAGCGCGGTCAGATCTACGTGCCCGCGGCGAACATCGCCATGTTCGTCGCCGTGGTCGGGTTCGTGCTCGGTTTCGGCTCGTCGGACGCACTTTCGGCTGCGTACGGCGCTTCGGTCGTCGGCGCAATGCTGATCACTACATTTCTCGGCGCGATTGTGGCCCGCACACAGTGGCATTGGTCTCTGCTGCGCATCATCGCCGTGTTCGGCGTGTTCCTGATCGTCGACATTACGTTCGCACTCGGCAACGCGACGAAGATCGTGCATGGCGGCTGGGTGCCGCTGACGCTCGCGCTGATCATGTTCGCCGGCTTCATCACCTGGAGCGACGGCCGCGCGCGTCTGCGTCGCGAGCTGCGCCAGCGCGCTGTTCCCTGGAGCGAGCTCAACAACTTGCTCGCGAACGCCACGCGCGTGCCAGGCACAGCCGTCTTCCTGGTGAGCCACAGTGGCTTCGTGCCAACGGCACTACTGCGCAATCTCGAGCACAACCATGTGTGCCACGAGCGGATCGTCATCCTGAACCTCGAGATCCTGCGCACGCCGCGTCAAGATCGCGCCGCGCGCGCGTGGGTGGAAGAGCTGATGCCGAACGTGCATTCCGTGCGCGCGCGGTTCGGCTTCATGGAGACCCCGGACGTCACCGAAGCGCTGCGGGGCGCGCGCCAGCGCGGGCTACGCATCGACGCAGCCAGCTGCACCTATTTCCTCGGCTGGCATCTGGTCCGGGCCCTGCCGCGGCCCGGTATCGCCGGGCTCAAGGGGAAGGTGTTCGAATACCTGCAGCGGCGCAGCGCGCAGGCTGCCGAGTTTTTCCGCATGCCGACCAAACGCGTCGTCGTGCTCGCGACCGACGTCGAGATCTGACGCGGCTGCGAGCGTGCGCGGAACGCGCCGACACGCTAACCTTGCTGCTGCGGTCGCACGGCGACCCGTAAAAGGAACGACCATGCTCTATATCGTGCAGTTCGAGGACAAACCCAACATGGGCGAGCTGCGGGACAAGCTGTTCAAGGCGCACCTCGAATTCCTCGACCGCATGAAGGATCGCGTGCTCGTGCCGGGCTCGCTGCGCGAAGTCCCGAGCGACAAGCCGCTGGGCGGGCTTTGGCTCATCGAGGCCAAGGACGAAGCCGACGTCCGCGACGTGTTCAAGGACGACCCGTTCTGGACCAACGGCATGCGCGCTAACGTGCGCATCAACCGCTGGCACAAGGCGTTTCCGGACCGCAAGGTGTTGATCTGACCGCACGCGGCGGCCATGCAGCAGATACTGGTCTATAGCGACTCGCTCTCCTGGGGCCTCATCCCGAACACGCGCCGCCGCCTGAACTTCGTCGAACGCTGGCCGGGCGCGATGGAAGATCAGCTGATTCGCGCGGGCCGCTCCGTGCGCGTGATCGAGGACTGTCTGAACGGCCGACGCACGGTGTGGGACGATCCCTTCAAGCCCGGCCGTAACGGGCTCGACGGACTTCCCCAGCGGATCGAAATCAACTCGCCCCTCGCACTCGTGATCGTGTCACTCGGCACGAACGATTTTCAGTCGATGCACACGTTCAACGCGTGGCAGTCGGGCCAGGGCGTGGCCACGCTCGTGCGCGCGATCCGCGGCGCGCCCATCGAGCCCGGCATGCCGGCGCCCCCCGTGCTGATCGTGGCGCCGCCGCCTGTGCGCACTCCGAAAGGCGCGATTGCGCCGAAATTCGAGGGCGCGGCCGCAAAGGGCAAAGACCTGGCGGTCGAGCTCGAGAAGGTCGCGGCCGAGCTCGGCTGCTCGTTCGTGGATGCGGGCAAAGTCGTCACAACGAGCACCGTGGACGGCGTGCACCTCGACGCAGATCAGCACCTCGTGCTCGCGCACGCGCTCGCGCAGAGAGTCGCGAGCCTGCTCGACGCTGCACCCACGGAGGCGCGTTGATCACCGGCAACGACTTGGTCGACGGACTCCTGGCGTTCGGCGTGATCGTGATCGCCATGGTCTGGTTCGTCACCGCGTACAACAACCTCGACGCGGCCGCCGCACGCACTGCGCAAGCCTGGGGCAACGTCGATGCGATGCTGCGACAACGCCATGACGAGCTGCCGCGCTTTCTAGACGCGTGCCGGCCACACGTGCAGCACGAGCAAGCGCTCTTCGACCGCCTTCTCGCCGCGCGCGACGCGGTATTTGCCGCGCGGCAGGTACGGGACACGGTGGCGTTGGGCACCGCCGAGACCGAGCTGCGCGCGATGCTTGGCCAGCTCATCGCGCTTGTCGAAGCGCACCGCGACAGCAACGCCGACGACGCTTTCGGTGCGCTGCACAAGCGCATCGCGTTGCTAGAGTCAGGGCTCAACGAGCGGCGCGCGATCTTCAACGACGCGGTGCAACAGAACAACGGCAGGGTGGGGCAATTCCCGAGCAACATCGTCGCGTTGCTCGGCGGTTTCCGTTCGGTGCAGTCGTTCGACGTCGAACGCGGTCAGGGTTGAGCGCGTTCGGCGCGCCAGCGCAGTCCGAACAGCAGCAACACGCCAACGAGCAGCACGCCGACGCCGACCACCGCGCCGGTCCGCACGTACACGAGGCTCGAGTACAGCACGTAGACGCTGCTCGCGACGAACGCGATCGGCACGAGCGGATACCACGGCACACGAAACGGGCGCGCGGCGGCCGGGAACTTGCGGCGCAGCACGAATAGCGCAACGCCGCTCAGCGTCATGAACAGCCAGTACACCGGCGAAAGGTAATCGACCATCGTCGAGAACCCGCCCCGCGTATAGGCGCCAAAGGCGAGAAGCCCGAGCGACACTGCAGCGATGGCGACGATCGCGGCCGAAGGCGTACCGCGAGCCACATGCCAACGACCGAGCTGGCCGAGCGCAGCAGTGTCGCGCGCGGCGGCATACGTCGTGCGCGCGCCGGCGATCAGAATCGCATTCATCGACGTGATCGAGGTGATGGCCACTACGCCGACGATCGCGAGCTGCCCGGCCCGCCCCAATACGACGTGCATGAGATCCGCCGCCGGAGCGACGCTGGCCGCGAGGGCGACATGCCCGAGCCCGCGCTCGAACGCCCAGTTCACGAGCACGTACAACGTGGTCACGATCGACATGCCCAGGATCAGCGCGCGTTTGATGCCGTGTCTCGTGTCGCGCATCTCGGCCGATAACGTCGCTGTGTCGCTCCAACCACCGTAGGCGAGAAACACGAACACGAACGCGGTGCCAACATCGACACGATTCAAAGCGCCACTCGTCACCGCGTTCCGAAGCTGCGGCGTCGCGCTAACCGATGCGCCGGCTGCGATCACGGCGAGCAGGCCAGCGACCACGAGCACCATGAGCCACACCTGCGTGCCGATGCCAAAACGCAAGCCGGCCAGGTTCACTGCTGCGAGCAGCACGATCGTCGCAGCCGCGAGCCACGTGCCGCCGTACAAACCAAGATCGAAGGTCGCCGCCAGATAGTCGCCGAACGTGAACGCGAGCAGCGCCATCGAGCCCGTGTGGATCACCGCAAACCGCGACCACGCGAACAGAAACGCCATGCCGTCGCCATACGCCTGGCGCAGGAAGTTGTAGTCGCCGCCCTGATCCGGAAACGCGGCCGCCATCTCCGCGAAGCACATGGCCCCCGCGAGCGACATCGCGCCGGCGAATATCCACACGGCGAGCAACGCGCTCGAGGACGGCAGGTTCGCCGCCGCCACGGGGGACGATTTGAAGATGCCGGCGCCAATGACCATGCCGATGCACACCGCGACGGCGTGCCACATGCTGAGGCGCCGCAGTGGCGCTACCGACGTCGTGCTTGCCGCGGCCGCAGTCGCAGCCGTCACCACGGTGTCTTGAGCGCGCTCGCCTCGTTCGTGCATACCGCGTCACCGCCCGCGGCCTTTGCCACCAATGCACCGACCTCGCTGCGTGCGGCCGCAAGGTCGGCGGCGAACTCCGCACTGCCGCTTTGCGCCGCAACGAGCACCGTCGCGAGCGTGCGACCGCCCTCGATGTCGCTCAAATAGTGCACGCCGCACACGACACGGCTCTCTCCGTAGGCGCGGCCGCGCCCCAAAATTGCGGCGGCATGGTCCGGCGCGGCTTCGGCAAGCAACAGCGCATACAACCAGCCGGTCGCCGAATGGCCCGACGGGTAAGAACCGCCGCGCGCGAGCTCTTCCGACGGCACGATACAGAGCGGCAACTTTTCGATGAGGAAGGGTCGCGGACGCTTGTAGTAATCCTTCGAAGCGCCGATCAAGGGAAATAGATCTGCGCTAGCGCGGGTGAGGAATCGCGTCGTTGCCGACGCCGGAACTGCACCAAGATCGACGCCGAGCGAGCATTTGAAGTCACGCAGGATATCGCGCTGCGCGATGTCGGCATCGTGCGCAGCGAGCTGCCAACGCGCGCCGCCTTCGAGAGCGCGCGTCGAGCGGTACACCGCCATGTCGGCCGTGCCCAAGATCGACTCCGGCGCCGGCGGTGCCGGTAGGAACAGCGTGTGGTCCGGCCGCTGCTCCGGCTGCAAGTAACCAGAGACGATTGGCGGCCGCGATACCGTGGGACTGGGCTGCCCCGCCGCCGGCAACGCTCCGAGCAGAGAGAGCCAAGCAACGATCGCGGCTACGCGCTTATGACGCCAGGTCATCGTGAATTGCATCGCGCACCCTCCCTGCTTCGTTGCCCGCGATTCTGCCCCGCCCCGCCGACCGTTGCCAACTCGAGCGTAGCGAGCGAAGCCCATCGGCGACGCGATTGAGTTGCGCCGGCGCGCGACCGATGATGCCGCCATTCAGGGCAACCGAAACACGAACCCATGATCCAAAGATTTAGCGGCAAGACCGCACTCGTAACAGGCGGCGGCGCGGGTATCGGTCGCGCGACCGCCCTGGCCTTCGCGCGCGAAGGCGCGCGCGTCGTGATCGGCGATCGCGACGTCGAGCGCGGCGAAGAGGCCGTCGCGCTGATCGAGAAGGCAGGCGGCACGGCCATATTCCGCCGCACCGACGTCACCGTGGCGGCCAACGTCGCGGCGCTCGTCGCACTCACCGTCGAACAGTTCGGCCGCCTCGACTGCGCGTTCAACAACGCTGGTGTCATGACGAGCTTGAGCCTGATCGAAGACCAGTCCGAAGCGGACTACGACCGCGTGATTGACACCAACGTCAAAGGCGTATGGCTCGCCATGAAGTACGAGATCAAACAGATGCTGGCCCAAGGCGGCGGCGCGATCGTCAACAACGCCTCCGTCAGCGGAATCACGGGCTCTGGTCGCGGAGCAGCGCCCTACTCCGCCTCGAAGCACGCGGTGATCGGTCTCACGAAGTCCGCAGCTCTCGAAAACGCGAAGCGCGGCATCCGCGTGAACGCGATCGCGCCCTACGTCACCGAAACGGAAATGGGCTCGCAATTCGCGGCAGATCTCAAGATCACGATGGCCGACTTCGCGAAAGGCAATCCAAGCGGCCGCGTCGGCACGCTAGACGACGCCGCGAATGCCGTCCTCTGGCTCTGCAGCGACGAGTCGTCGTTCGTCACGGCTCACACCTTGGCAATAGACGGCGGCTTCACCGCCCAGTAGCGACGCTATTTTTGGGATTGCGTCCAGCGCACGACCGCTTCCTCGAGCTCTTGGCCCGGGCCGCGGTGCGCGTCCTCGGAATTCATGACGATCGCGACCGTATACGTGCGCGCAGGCGTGTGCACGTAGCCCGCCAACGCCGACACGTGATCGAGGCGCCCCGTCTTCACGTGCATCATGTTGTCGCTGTCGCGGGCTTCGAAGCGCCCGCGCGTCGTCCCGTCGAGACCACCGAGCGACAGCGACGCCACGAACTCCGGCGCGAATGGGCTCTTGTACGCGAGCCTCAAGATGTCCGTCAGCAGGCGCATCGACGCGCGCTCGTCGCGTGCGAGACCCGCACCGTTCGTCAGCTGCAGCGAGCGGATGTCGAGCCCGCGCGAGACCAGCAACGATCGCACGGCGGCGATACCGTTCGCGCGCGTACCGGGCGGGCCCGCCGATTCCGCGCCAAGCGTGTACAGCAGCTGGCGCGTCATCACGTTGTTGCTGTTCTTGTTGATGCTACGGATGATTTCGCCGAACGGCCGCGACCGCCAAGTGAGCACCGGCGTCTGATCGGCGGCCACTTGTGCTTTACGCAGCTCGCCGCGAAATACCCCGCCCACTTCCTGCCAGAGCTCGGTAAATAGGCCGAAAGCGTACGTGTCGTGCTGCAGCACCGTGCGCCCCATACCGTACGGGTTGCAGCGCCGCGAGAACTTGCCGTTCAGCTCGATCTCGGCCAGCGTCATGGGATCGGCGTGATTGAACTCGATGCCCGCCTGAAACCCGTGGCACGCGCCATCGACGAGCTGCAGGTTGTTGCGGACCTCGAGATTCGGCAGCACTGGGTCCATCGACACCTGCACGCGGCCGTGCGCCGAGTCCGGCGTGAACTGAAACTGCACCGCCTTGAAATTCATGAGCAGCGCGTTTGGCACGACGTTGTACGTGCGGTACGGCTGGCCGTCGAACTCGCCGGGCTCGGGTTCGTCGACCGCGAAGAAGCTGTCGTCGAGCACGAGGTTGCGGCCTACCTCGGTGAGCCCCTGACGGCGTAGCGCGCGCAGCAGCTTCCACAGCTCTTCGACGACGAGGTACGGATCGCCGTAGCCCTTCAGCGCCAGATCACCGTCGAGCTTGCGGCCGTCGAACGACCCCAAGTAGTAGACCTCGGTGGGCCATGTGTAAGCGGGGCCGAGATACTCGAGCGCGCTCCATGTCGTGACGATCTTCATCACCGACGCGGGGCTGCGCGGCGCATCAGCCAAATGGGAAAGGACCGGTTCCGGCGCGTCCACGGCCTGCACGACGATGCTGACGTCGTCGGGTGAGACCTTGAGGTTGGCAAGCAAACGCGCGATGTCGGGCGGCAGCTCAGCCGCGGCCGTGGTCGCGACGAGGCAACCCAGGAGCAATGCCACGATTCTCATGGGCATGGATTCTGCCCGATCGACGTACCCGCGAACCAGCGGCGCGGTCAGTTCGTGCGCGAGGGCGCGTTGACGAAACGGCTGATGCGCGGGGCGAGGTTGACCGCGTCGTCCCAGAGGAACAGGTGCCCGGCCTGCGCGACGATTTCGAGCTGCGCGCGCGGTATGCGTTGCGCCAGCATTTGCGCGTTCGCAACTGACACCAGCGGGTCGTCGTCGCCGTTGATCACGAGCGTCTCATGGCGGATTTGATCGAGGAACGGCAGGCTCGTCCAACCGGCAGCACCGAGTACTTGCATCGCATAGGCGTACGACGACGGGGCGCTCGTCGTGAGCTTGATCATGTCGTTCGGGTTGGCGTTCGAGTTGCGGCCGGTCACGCCGCCGAAGAGCGAGGGCACCATCTGATCGAAATAGGTCGGCGAATAGAACCGCAGCGTATTGGCGAGCACGGCCATCGCCTGCATCGAGCCCGGCAGAGAGCCGAGTCCACAGGTCGTCGCCGCGAGCACGAGCCGCCGGACGCGGTCCGGGTGGTCGAACGCGAATTGCTGCGCGATAGTGCCGCCGTACGAGAACCCGATCACGTCTGCGGACGTGACGTCGCAAGTGTCGAGCACCGTGGCCGTGAGATCCGCGAGATCCGCGATCGACACCGGCAGCAGTGGCGAGCTCGAACGCCCCGTGCCGGGCGCGTCGAAACGAATGATTCGACGGCCGGCGAACTCCTGCATGAACGGCGCCCACATGTCGGCGTCGCAGCCGAGCCCACTGACGAGCAATAGCGGTTCGCCTTCACCGGAATCCGCAACGTGGATCCGATGACTGCGCCAGTTCAAAAACTTAAGGTCCTTCAACCGCCGTACTCCCCGCAGCCAAGAACTCGACCGTTCGCTTCCACAGCCCGGACGCCGCGCGTCCCGCGACGATGCCTACATGCCCGCCGGGCAATCGCACGACGTCGGCGTGCGGAACGATCCGCCGGATCGCGTCGACACCTTCGGGGGGCGAGATCGTGTCCTTCTCGGCCGAGACGGACATCACGGGCATTGTTATTTTGGTCGAGTCTATCAGCTGGCTGCCGACCGTGGCCGTGCCGGCCATGAGGGCGTTCTTGCCGGGGCCGAACTTCTGGTACAGCTCGGCGAGCAGCCGGCCCGGTGCCGGCACCACGTCGTCGACCCAGGTAGCCATCGTCCGGATGTCACGCAGGCGTTCGGGCGGGTCGTCGAGGCGTTCCCAAAGGTCACGCACGCGGCCGACCAGGCTGTTCGAGCCCGGTGACAGCATCTCGAACCAGCTCTTCACCTCGGCGGCCGGGACGAGGCGCGGCTGATCGTAGCTTTCGCCGGCCAGGCCCATCTTGTGCGCGACCCACGCGATACCGCCTTCGACATCGCCATCGACCGTAGTCGTGAGCAACACGAGCCGGGCAACGGTCTCCGGGTGCAACGCCGAATAGAGCAGCGACAGTGTGCCGCCCAAGCAATAGCCCACGATGTTGATCGCGGGGCGCTGGGTCAGCGCCGACACGGTCCGCACGCAGCGACGTACCAGCCCTTCGACGTAGTACTCGAGATCGCAGAATCGATCCTCGCTGGTCGGCGTGCCGAAGTCGGCAATGAACACGTCGAAGCCCGCCGCCGCGACATGGCCTGCGAACGATCGCCCTGGAAGTAGATCGATGATGAAGTAACGGCTTACGGGCGCCGGCACGAATAGCACGGGGGGCCCGGCTCGTGGCTGACCATGCTCGTCTACGAGCCGCAACAAACGAAGCTTGTTTTCGCGGTAGACGACGGTCGTCGGAGTTGCGCCGACACCGTAGTGACCGGGCGAATTCAGAACGTCGTACAGGCGCTCGAGCCGCGCGCGGCTACGCTGCGACAGCGCCAGCATCGCCGCGAGCTCGCGGTCTCGGTCCTCGACCGGTGCGGGCTCGGGCGGCTCCTCGCTCACTCCTCGTCCTCGTCCTCGTCTTTGTCTTTGTCTTTGCGCTTCTTCTTGTCCTTGCGCTTTTTTACGCTGTCTTTGAGCTCGTCGACGGTGAGTCTAAGGTCGGTCAGCTGCCCTTCGATCTTGTGCAGCGCATGCAGGATGCTGTCGAGCCGATCGTCAGCGGGCGTCTCGGGCGCGGCCGCAGCCGCTGCGTCGGACCGCGGATAGGGCTTGCCCGCCAATAGCGAGCCACGCATGGCGTTACCCAAGTGGACGAGAAACTCCTCGTTCTTGCCGAGGGAATCGAAGTAAGTCAGCAGGGTCTTCTGCCACTGCTGCTGCTCTTCGACCCATCGGTCGACGAGCGTGGGTTCGGGTTTGGGTTCTTCTTCGACCACGAAGCTCTCAGCTCAGGGCGGCGCTTAGCGCGGGAACTTCATGCTACCGGGCGCGCCTGGTGATCGAAAGGGAAAAAATTGCGGTGGTCGCGGCGTGGGGGGGGGAGTGCCGCGACCACCGACTGAGAGCGTTTTAGTGGCTGGCGGGCGTGGCGCCTGCAGTCAACTTCTCGATGAACTCTTTCTGCTGCTTCAAGAGCTTCTCGGCGAACGAGAAATTCGCCTGGGTCACTTCCGCCATGGTCGGCAGCGCGGCCACGAAGGCGGGCATCGCCGGGGTCGGAAGCGGCGGCGGCGGCGTGCTCAGCGTCGCGACCGTCTTCAGGAACGACTCCTGGCTCTCGGCCAGCGTGGTCAGGAACTGGTCGCCGGCGTCGGTGGCCATCTTCAGATACTTGGACATGAGTATTTCCTCTCGAGTGACTGGGGGTTGAGAACGTGTGCGTAGTCTGCAACGCACATGCGGGCCGTGTCAAGCATTTTTGCGTAGTGACTACGCACCGGGCCGAAAACCCGCGTCAGGCCACGTTCTTGGCGGTATCGACGCTCTGAGCGGCCGTCTTTAGGAAGTCTGAGAGCGCAGCCCGTACTCGGTTCGTGTGCTCGGTGATGGCGGCGCTCGTCGCGTCCGCACTGCCGGACCGCAGTGCGTTCGTGAGCCCCTTGTGGTCGTCGAACACTTCGCGGATCGACGCGGGCGCCACCGTAAGCACTCGGCGCATGAGCTCGGGCAAATCCATCGAGCTGTAGATCTCGAACAGATACGAATTGCGCAGCAGGCTCAAGAACACGCGGTGGAACGCATCGTCTGCGCGAATGTAGCGCGCGACGTGCGCGGGGCCTGCTCCGCGCACCAACGGCGTGAACGCACGCAAGCGGGCGACGAGCGCGTCGCGTTCCGCTTCGACCTGCAGCGCAGTGCCCAGCGATTGAGTGATGCCGATCTCGAGCGCCGCGCGCGCATCGAGTGCTTGCACGAGCGAGTCGACGTCGCCGGCCAGGCTCTCCTGCTCCTTCGCAACCCCGAGCGACAAATCCTCGATGACGCTGCCATGCCGCAGCTCGTCGCGAGCTGTGGCTGGATCCTCGTCGTAGCCCAGGAACTTGCGCACACCGGCGGAGGTGACTTTGCTCCACGACATGATCGCCTTCAGCGCGCCCTGTGTGTCACCCGCCGCGAGCGCGTCGGTCAGGAATTCGTGGAAGTACACGACGTTCTCGACCGAGGCCTGCGTGTCCTTCAACGCTGAAGCGTACAGCTGGCGCAGACGCAGTCGTTCGAAGCCGTTGGCAAGATGCTCGTTCTGCGCGAGCCCCACGATCGTCTCGTGGTAAGCCTTATTGGCGTCGAGAAACGCTTCGCGATCGGTGAAACGCCCGTCTTCGGTCAAGTACGACAACATCTTGTGCAGTCGCTCGTACAGCCCCTCGGCAACCGACACCGGCAGCGGACCGCGTGCGAGTCGCAGCCACATGGCGCCCGCTTCGAGCACGGCACGCGCTTCGACCGCCGCACGCACCTGCGGGTACCGCACTGTCGCGAACTCCGACTCGACCGTCTGCATCTGCAACGCGGCGGCGCGCGCAGTCGGCTGCAGCAACCGTCGCATGATCTTGCCGCTCGTAGTTTTCGGCAGTTCGTCCATGATTTCGACGATGCGTGGATACTTGTAGGCGGCCATGCGCTCGCGCGCAAACGCCTTGATCTCTTCGGGCGTGACCGATTGCCCGGCCTTCAGGCTGATGACGGCTTTGATCGTTTCGCCGCGATACGGATCGGGCACTCCGACGACGGCGGCCTCGCGCACGGCCGGGTGCAGGTACAGCACTTCCTCGACCTCGCGCGGCCACACCTTGAAGCCCGATGCGACGATCATGTCCTTCGAGCGGTCGACGAGATAGAACCAGCCCTTCTCGTCCATGAAACCGACGTCGCCCGTGCGTAGCCCGTCGGGTCCCAACGCTTTCGAAGTCTCCTCCGGTTTTTGCCAGTAGCCCGGCACGATCTGCGGCCCGGAAATCACGAACTCTCCGATCTCACCCGGCGCGGCGTCATATCCGGCCTCGGTAACGACCTTCGCAAAGGTGTTGAACACCGGCACACCGACGGACATCGCGCCGGTGTGCGGATCGATCGGCGGGGCCAAGCCGGACGGTGTCATGTGCGTCGGCGATGTCGCCTCCGTCAAACCGTACATCGGCTGGATCCGCGTGCCCGTGCGCTCGTGCCAATCCGCCAGCACACCGGGGGGTGTGGGCGCTCCGCCCGTATACACCTTGGTCAGCGACTTCAGGTTGCGCGTCTTCATCGCGTCGCTGTTCAAGAGGGCGATGAACGCGGTGATGGCCGACACCGTGAACGTGGCGTTGTGCCTTTCGGCGAGCCGGCACGCCTCGTTCGCGTCGAAGCGGTAGAACAATGCGAGCGGCGCGCCGGTAAGCATCGCCAACGTGACGTGGCCGATCAGCCCCGTGACATGGAACAGCGGCGCCAGCCCCAAAATCGTGTCGGTTTCCGCAAGACCGATCCAGCGCCGGTATACCGACGTAGCGAACACCACGTTGCGGTGCGTGTTCATGGCGCCTTTCGGATCGCCGGTGGTGCCCGAGGTGTACACCATGAACGCGACGTCATCGCCGTCGATGTCGACCGGCTTCGGCACCTGCCCGGCGTGCTCCGCCACGAGCGTCAGGAGATCGGCCGTGCGCGAATTTGGCATGCGCACCATGCCCGACAGCACCGTCGGCAGGGCCGCCTCCGGCTCGAGGAACTCGAGCGGCGACGTCGTGATCACGTGGGCGACGGCCGTCATTGGGACCGCTGCCTGCGCCACGTCTGCGTACAAATCTTCCTGGCACACGAGCACGCGGCAGCCGGAACCCACCAGGATTTTCTTGAGCTCGCGCTCGCGCAGCATGGGGTTGCACGGCACGATCACGGCGCCGCATTTCCACGCGGCGAGCACGGTGACCATGACCTGCGGCACGTTCTGCAGATACATCGCGACGCGATTGCCAGGTTCGACACCGCGGTTTTGCAGTGCGACGGCGAGTGCGTTCGACATGGCTTCGAATTGCTCGGTCGTGAGCGAGCGGTCGAAGTAATGCGCCAGCGGAGCGCCCGGACGACGGTTCAGGGTCGCCCGAAACATGTCGAGCCCCGTGGTGGCTTCGGGCTCGATGCTCGGCGGCACACCCTGATAGAGGTCGAGCCACGGGCGCGGTGGCAAGTCGGCTGACATTGCTTAGTCTTCTTTGCTTAGTCTTCTTTGACGAACGACTTATAGATCCGCATCAGGGCCTCTTTTTGCGAGGGATCGAGCCGCGGATCGAGCTGAATCGCCTGCTCGACACTTGGCGGTGCCCCGCCTTCTTCTTCATCGATGAACCCGAGCATCGTATAGAGCTGCCTCGGCTCGAGATTGAACGCTTGCGCCAGCGCCTTGACGACCTGAGGCGAGGGCCGGTAATTGCCGCGCTCGATCTGGCTCAGGTACGAATCCGACACCCCGGACATCTTGGCTAGATTGCGCTGCGACACCTGCGCCAGCTGCCGCTGGGCGCGCACGAACTCGCCGAAGGCGGCCAGCATTTGTTCATCGGGACCTTGCATGTTCACGATCATAGACCAGGGGTCGCTTCGAGGGCACCGTGTTGGGGCAACAAAAACGCCTCCCCAAGCTCATGCTCTATCGGCGCCTGAGCTAAACTGGCCGCTTTCGTTCAGAACCGCTGCCGGCGCTGAAGGCCCGTCGCACCGCAAGGAGTTCCCGTGAGCACATTCGACGACCAGCTGAAGAAAATCCAAAACGACAAGGGCTTCATCGCGGCCCTCGATCAAAGCGGCGGCAGCACCCCGAAGGCGTTGGCTCTGTACGGGGTTAAAGAGAATGCGTGGACGGACGAAAAAGGCATGTACGACGTCGTCCACGCCATGCGCACGCGCATCGTCGCGAGCCCCGCCTTCTCCGGCGAGCGCCTGATCGGCGCTATCCTGTTCGAGAACACGATGGATCGCGACATCGCCGGCAAGCCCACACCCGCATACCTCTGGGAAGTCAAAGGCGTCGTTCCGTTTCTGAAGATCGACAAGGGCCTCGCCGACGAGAAAGACGGCGTGCAGCTGATGAAGCCAAACCCCGGTCTCGACGCACTGCTCAAAAAAGCGAAATCCAAGAATGTATTCGGCACGAAGATGCGCTCCGTCATCAAACAGGCGAACGCGGCAGGTATCGAGGCCGTCGTGAAGCAGCAGTTCGAAGTGGGCAAACAGATTCTCGCCGCCGGCCTCATGCCGATCATCGAGCCCGAGGTCGACATCAAGACACCGAACAAGGACAAGGCCGAGGACCTGCTGAAGGCTGCGCTCCTGAAAGAGCTGAACGCTTTGCAGCCCGACCAGCGTGTGATGCTGAAGCTTACGATCCCGACGAAGGACGATCTGTACGCGGACCTGACGAAGCACAAGAACGTGCTGCGCCTCGTCGCCTTGTCAGGCGGCTACAGCCGCGCAGACGCCAACGAACGGCTTGCCCGCAACCACGGCATGACCGCGAGTTTCTCGCGCGCACTCGCCGAAGGGCTCACGGCGCAGCAGTCCGACGCAGAGTTCAACAAAGCGCTCGACGCTTCGGTGGAGAGCATCTACCGCGCGTCGATCACCTGAGACGCAACCTAGCTAGCAGAACTGCCGCGACTCCAGGCCGCGAGGCCGACCTTTCTGGACCGGAACATGGGTAACGCCACGATCATCTACACGCTCACGGACGAAGCACCCGCGCTGGCCACGTACTCGCTGCTGCCGATCGTGCAGGCGTTCGCTACGGCCGCCGGCTGCAACGTCACCACCCGCGACATCTCGCTCGCGGGCCGGATCGTCGCGAACTTCCCCGACAATCTGACGCCGGCACAACGCCAGAGCGACGATCTGGCCGATCTCGGCCGCATCGCGACCACGCCCGACGCCAACATCATCAAGCTGCCCAACATCAGCGCATCGATCCCGCAGCTAAAGGCCGCGATCAAGGAGCTGCAGCAGCAGGGCTACGAGATTCCGGATTACCCCGAGGACCCGAAGAGCGACGCCGAGAAGGCCATCAAGACCCGCTACGCGAAGGCGCTCGGCAGCGCAGTGAACCCGGTACTGCGGGAGGGCAACTCGGATCGCCGGGTTGCCTCCTCCGTGAAGCAGTACGCGAAGAAGCATCCGCACTCGATGGGCACGTGGAGCAAGGACGCGAAGTCCCACGTCTCGTCTATGAGCGGCGGGGATTTCTACTCGAGCGAGCAGTCGGTCGTCGTCCCGAAGGCCGGCAAGGTGTCGATCGAGTTCACGAGCAATCGCGGCGAGAAAGTCGCTCTGAAGGAAGGCATCAACGTGAAAGACGGCGAATTGCTCGCCGCTTCGTCGATCAGCCGCCGTGCGCTCCGCGACTTCTACGTAAAACAGATCGTGGACGCGAAGGCCAAGGGCGTACTGCTGTCGCTGCACCTGAAAGCGACGATGATGAAGGTATCGGATCCGATCATGTTCGGCCACGCCGTAGAGGTGTACTACCAGGACGTGTTCGAGAAGGACGCGGCGGCGCTGAAGAAGCTCGGCGTCGCACCGAACAACGGCATCGGCGACCTCTACGCGAAGGCCAAGACGCTCCCGGACGCCGAACGCGCCGCACTCGAGGCCGACGTCGCGGCCGTGTACAACGCGCGGCCGCCGCTCGCCATGGTGGACTCGAGCAAGGGCATCACGAACCTGCACGTGCCGAGCGACGTGATCATCGACGCGTCGATGCCCGCCGCCATTCGCACGTCCGGCCAGATGTGGGGTCCCGACGGCAAGCTGCACGACATGAAAGCGATGATCCCGGACCGTTGCTACGCAGGCGTGTACCAGGAGGTCATCGAGGACTGTAAGAAAAACGGGGCGTTCGACGTGCCGACCATGGGCAGCGTCTCGAACGTGGGCTTGATGGCGCAGTCGGCCGAGGAGTACGGCTCGCACGACAAGACATTCGAGATGAATACCAGCGGCACAGTGCGGGTGCTCGACGCCGACGGCAAGACGCTGATGGAGCATCGTGTCGAGGAAGGCGACATCTGGCGCATGTGCCAGACCAAGGACATCGCGATTCGCGACTGGGTGAAGCTCGCCGTGAATCGCGCGCGCGCCACCGGTCAGGCCGCGATCTTCTGGCTCGATGAAAACCGCTCGTACGACCGCAATGTGACCGACAAGGTGAGCCGCTATCTGCGCGATCACGACACCAGCGGCCTCGACATCCGCATCATGTCGCCCGTCAACGCCACTCGCGCGACGCTGAAGCGCGTGCGCGATGGGCAGGACACGATTTCCGTCACCGGCAACGTGCTGCGCGACTATTTGACGGACCTGTTCCCGATTCTCGAGCTCGGCACGAGTGCGAAGATGTTGTCGATCGTGCCGTTGCTCGCGGGCGGCGGGTTGTACGAGACCGGCGCCGGCGGCTCGGCGCCGAAGCACGTGCAGCAGTTCCTGCAGGAAGACTATCTGCGCTGGGACTCGCTCGGCGAATTCCTGGCGCTTGCGGTATCGCTCGAAGACTACGGCACGAAGACCGGCAATACGCACGCGGTGGTCATGGCGGAAGCCCTCGACACCGCAAGCGGCCGGTTCCTCGACGGTGACAAGTCGCCGTCGCGCGCGGTCGGCGGCATCGACAACCGGGGAAGCCACTTCTACCTCGCGATGTACTGGGCACGCGCGCTCGCCGATCAGAAGAAGGACGCCGCGCTCGCGCAGCGATTTGCGAAAGTTGCCGTCGCGATGGAACGCAACGAGAGCAAGATCGTTGCCGAGCTGAACGCCGTTCAGGGGAAGCCGGTCGACATCGGCGGTTACTACCATCCCAACCCCACGCTCGCCGCCAGCGCCATGCGGCCGAGCCCGACGCTGAACGCGATCGTCGCCGCGATCTGAAACGCCTTCCGAGGTCCGTCCCTGGCGAGTAGGCTGTTTGAAGGACAGCCAACGCCAGGGAGACGACCATGGTCAGGACCTTCCGCACGGCCACCGGGCTCATTGCCCTCGTTCTGGCCGCGCAGACCGGCGCCCAAGCCCCAAACAAACCGCCCACGCTCGAAGATCGCATCGTTGCGCTCGAAAGGCGCGTCGCGAGCATCGATACGCGCGTAGGCGTGCGCGACACGCTCGCCGGTAGCGCCGGCGCCGATGCAGCGTTGGCCGGCCGCGTCGCAAATCTCGAACGCATGCTCGAGCGGCTCGGCACGGATCTACAGCGCATCGAACGCCAGGCCGACAACGCCGCACGCGAGGCGAGCCAGGCACGCAGCGACGCCATGCAGGCGCAGCAGGTAGCGCGCGACGCGGCCCTACGCGCGCGCTGAACGCCATCGGCGCGCTAGCAGCGGTAGCAATAGCAGCCGCGCGCGCTAGGCGTATCCCCCTGAAATCGGGCATGATCCCGAGGTGTTGGGGGGAGTTGTCATGCGTTTCACCGTTGCGATCGGCCTTGCGCTAGCGGGTTTGTTCACCGCCACCGGCGCTCTGGCTCACCATGCATTCTCCACCGAGTTCGACGTGAACCGGCCCATCACATTGCAGGGCAAGGTCACGAAGGTCGAGCTGATCAACCCGCACTCGTGGATCCACATCACCGTGACGGACGACAAAGGCAACGCCGTCGAGTGGATGATCGAAGGCGGTAGCCCGAACGCGCTCGTTCGCAAAGGTATCAACAAGAACTCGATCCCGATCGGATCCGAGCTCGTGGTTCGCGGCTACGGGACGCGCGACGGCACGAACAAGGCCGTGGGCCGCGACATCCAGTTCGCCGACGGCCGCGCGCTGTTCTTCGAAGGGTCGCCGCCCCCGGACGGCGGCGCGCCCGCGCAATGAAGCTCATCACCGTAGCGGCGGCGCTGCTCATCGCACTGCCGGTCGCAGCCGGCCCGCTCACTCAAATCCCGAAGGCGGCCGACGGCCATCCGGATCTGTCCGGCGTGTGGCAGGCCTTGAGCACGGCGCATTGGAACATCGAGCCGCACACGTCGGCATTCCCCGTGGTCATCGAGCTCGGCGCGCAATTCGCGGTGCCGCCGGGGCTTGGCATCGTGGACGGCGGGACCATTCCGTACCTGCCCGCCGCGCGTGCCGAGCGCGACAAGCGCTTCGGGAACCGGCTGACCGATGACCCGGAAGGCAAGTGCTATCTCGGCGGGGTGCCGCGCTCGACGTACATGCCCTACCCGTTCCAGATCTTCCAGAACAAGCGCGACGTCGTCATCGTGTACCAGTACGCCACGGGCTTCCGCCGCATCTTCGTCGACGGCAAGGACGAGGCGCCGTTGAACGCGTGGATGGGCTGGTCTAACGCGCACTGGGAAGGCAATACGTTCGTCGTCGAGGTCACGGGCTTGAACGGTGAGACGTGGCTCGATCGTGCCGGCAACTACTTCAGTGACAACGCGAAGGTCACCGAGCGCTACACGCCGACGAGCCCGAATCACATGCGCTACGAGGCCACGATCGAGGACCCGACGGTGTTCTCGCGGCCGTGGACGATCCGCATGCCGCTATACCGCATCGTCGACGACGACTACCGAATGCTCGAATTCAAATGCGAGCCGTTCGCCGAAGAGAAAATCTACGGGCATCTGCGCAAGCCGGCTCCGCCGGCCTCCGGAGGGTCGAAATGAGCACTCGAACGCAGTGGATCTTCGCGGTCGTCGCCGCGAGCGTCGCGACGCTGATCGCCGCGCCGCAAGCCGACGCGCAAACCAAGACGAAGAGCGTGCCGAAAACCGCGTGGGGCGATCCCGATATCGCGGGCACGTACGCGGAGTTCACCACGGCGCCGCTCGAACGCGCGGCCGAGCTCGCGGATCGCGAGTTCTACGCGTCGCAAGCCGAGTGGCAGAAATACTCGGAGAAACGCATCAACGAGGTCAACGAGGACGTCGAGACGGCCCCCGGCACGCAGGCCGATGTGCACTACAGCATGGGCACGTTCAAGTTGAGCGAGAACGAAGGCACGACGTCGCTCAACATGCGCACGTCGATCGTCACGCAGCCCAAGAACGGCCGAATCCCGCCGCTGACGCCGGCCGCCGTGGCTCGGCGCGACGCCGCCGCCGCCGCACGCAAAGGCCACGAGTTCGACGGCCCCGAGAACCGCTCGCTGACCGAGCGCTGCGTTGTGTGGCCGAGCACGTTGGCGCCGATCCTGCCGCGCGGCTACAACAGCAACCTGCAGATCTTCCAGAGCCCCGGCTACGTGATCATTCAGGGCGAGATGGGCGATCCGCGCATGATCCCGACCGACGGCCGCGCGCGGCCGAAGGACAACCTGCCGCAGTGGAACGGCACATCGATCGGCCACTGGGAAGGCGACACGTTTGTCGTCGAGACGGCGGGTTTCAATCATGAGACCGCGTGGCGCAATTCGACGGAGAATCTGCGCGTGACCGAGCGCATCAAGCGCATCGACGACAAGTCGCTCGAATACTCGTTCACCGTCGTCGATCCCGACACGTGGGCCGAACCGTGGAGCGGCGTGTATCCGTTGACGAAGATGGACGGCCTGCTGTTCGAGTACGCCTGCACGGAAGGCAACTACGGCATGGCGAACATTCTGGCCGGTGAGCGCAAGGCAGAACGTGACGCCGCGGCACACAAGACCGCGGCGCCTGCCAAGTAACTCGCGCTACCGTTTGATGCACTTTCCCTGGGCCTTACGAGCCGTTGCGAGCGCTGCGCTCGCGCTAACCGCGCTGGCGCCTGTGTTCGCGCAACAACGCACCGCCGCGGCAGCCGCACCGCCCACCGTGGTCCGCGGCATCTACAACTGGGTGCACACGACCGGCGATGCCGAGCGCGCATTCCCGTTTTACCGCGATGTGCTCGGCACCGAGCTTGCGCGCTCGCCGTTCGCTCCGCCGCCGCCGGCCAAAGCTCCGCCTGAGCAGATTCGCCCGAAGTCCGCCGCCGGCTCCGACGCGCTGGTCGCCAATCTCACGAACACGCCGGGGGCCCGTTTTCGCACCGTGTTCACGCACGCGAGCAACACGCCCTTCGGGCTCGAGCTCTCCGAGTTCCTCGATATCCCGCGCAGCGAGCGCCCACCGAATCCTTGGGACCCGGGCGCGGCGAAGCTGATCTTCCGCGTCCGCGATCTCGCGGCCGTCCTCGCCGAGCTGCGCGCACGCGCAACGCCCGTCGTGACGCTCGGCGGCGCGCCGCTCGACACGCCGGCCGGCCGCTCGCTGCTGGTCCGCGACCCGGACGGCTCGCTGGTGCAGCTGACGCAAGCGTCAGCTGCCGAAATAGCCGGCGCAAAATCCGACGGTCAGATCATCGACACCGCGGTCGGCATCACGGTGGCCGATATGAATGCCGCGCTCTCGTTCTATTCGGGATTGCTGGGCTTCCCGGCGCAAACGGCGTGGCGCGCGACCGCCGCGGAGCTAAACGTGAACGGTCTTGCCGAGGGCGAGCTGGTCGAAACCACCACCACGATTCCGGGCACTGCCGTGTCCGTGGTGCTCGCCAGTTTTCGCGTGCCACGAGGCACGGCGGCGGCGCCGAACCCCTACCAGTGGCGGATTCAGGACGTGGCCGCGCCACAGCTGCAGCTCGAGGTCACCGGCCTCGATGCCCTGCTCGAGCGCACGACGCGCGCCGGCTATCGTTTCCTGAGCATCGGCGCAAAGCCGATCGACCGGCCGTTTGGCCGGTTCGTTTTCGTCATCGACCCCGATGGGGTCCTCGTGGAATTCGTAGAGCCTGCGGCCGGCCGGCCGCTAAAGCGTCAACCATAGCGCGCGGAGCGCGTTAAACTGCGGGTATGTGGCACGCAGCGATCGTGCGAGCTTGCTTTTGGCTGGCGCTGTTCGCCGCCGCGCCCGTGTGCGCCCAATTGCCGCCGCCGTCGGAACTGCCGCCGAGCGCATTGAGCGCCACCGCGTTCCCGAGCTCCGACGCGGTTACCCATGAATACCCGAGCGACGCCGAGCGGCTCGCGGCCCTCGCGGTGCTGCTCGACCTGCTGCAGTTCAAGACCGATGACAGATCGCCGCTCGCGCTCGAGCGGCAGACGGATTACCGGCGCACGATCGCGCGCCTCGACCCGCCCCGCGCCACCGACGACCAGCGCGCGGCGGCGCGCACGCTACGGGTCGACGAATCGTTTCAAAACGCGGTCGTTACGGAGTTCCTGCCGGCCTATGCGACCGAAGCCGCGCACGCGGCTGCAATCCCGCGACGGTTGCCCGTTGTCCAGAAAACCACGGCTGTTCTTTGGACCACGCTGACCGCCGCGCTTGTCGCGGCATTGCTCGTGCCGATCGTGGCGAGTATCCGCAGCCGGCGCTAGCACTACTTGCGCAGCGGTGAGATGTCGGAGACCGTCTGCCGCCTTAGGAACTTCCAGTGGCCGTTCTCGCGGATGAACTGATCGTCGTAATGTCCCAAGTACGTAGGTTTCGGCGCCTTATCCTCGCCCGGCGTTAGGTAGAACCATTTCGTCACGGATGACGCGCGGTCGCCTTCAATCGCGATTTGGTCGTTCGTCAGCACGTGAATCGTGCCGGAACCTTCCGGCAGCGGATGATGGCCGATGCTCTTGTCCATCAACGCAAATATCGCGTCCGGCCCCTTGGCGGCGCCGAGGCCACCGATCCACTCACCGTTCGTAGCGAACAGACTGGCGAACATTTTGTAGTCGCGGTGATCGTGCGCCTGGCCGTAGGCCAGGATCAACGCGCGGATTTCCTCGCGGTCCTCGAGCACTTGCACGCGCTTCGCGAGCTGTTCGAGATCGGCCGCATGCGCGCGCGGCATCGCGAACGCGCCGAGCCCCATGACAGTAGCAGCGAACCAAAGATTCGCGGAGAGATAAATCCGAGCGTGCATGCGTTCCCCTTCGTTGATGTGTCGCGACCGATACCCAGCGGCTAGCTTACTGACGGCCGCTGCGGGACTGAAGCGCAGTTGACGCGCCGGCGGCACCGCCCTACGGTTGCGAGCATTGCCACGCCACTCGTTCCGGGGGGATCGACCGTGAAAGCCTCAACGTTGCCCGTCGTCGCGCTGCTGTGTCTCGGCGCCCTGACGCTGTATGCCCAGCCGCCTCCGGCGCCACCGCCCCCACCCTGCGTACCTGGCACCAACGTCGTGTGCGGCCAGGAGGCACCGGAGGATCTGATGACGCTCGGCCCGGATTGGGTCGTCGCTTCGTCGTATGCGGCGAGCGGCAACGGCGGCGTCATGCTGATCCGTACTCGCGACCGCACTCCGTTCACGGCGTATCCGTCCCCAAACGCGAAGAATCAGCTCGACAAGAAAACCTACCCCGACTGCCCGGGGCCACCGACGGCGAAATTTCAGACGCACGGCGTCTACGTGGAGCCCGGTAACGGCCCACGCCACAAATTTTTTGCCGTCGGCCATGGCGACCGGGAGGCAATAGAGGTATTCGAGATCGACGCCAGCGCGTCGCCCGCGCCGACGGCTGTCTGGATCGGCTGCGTTATCGCACCGAATCCCATCGGCCTCAACGCCGTGCGCGGGCTGCCCGACGGCGGCTTCATCACGACGAACTTCCTACCGCGCGGTGGCACACCCGAGGCCACGCAGCAGATGCTGGGTGGCGCCAAGAACGGCGAGCTCTGGGAATGGCACACCGCGAGCGGCTGGCAGAAGGTCCCCGGCAGCGAGGCCGCGGGCGCAAACGGTGTGGAGCTTTCGGCCGACGGCAAGACGCTGTACGTCGCGGCGTGGGGCAGCCAATCGTTCTATCGCTTGACGCGCGGCGCCACGCGGCCGAAGCGGGACGAGATTCCGCTCGGCTTTCGCATCGACAATATCCATTGGGCGCGCGACGGATCGCTGTGGGGCACCGGCCAAACCGACGGCGGCTGGAAAGCCGTGAACATCGATCCGCAAACGCTCGCGGTGCGCGAGGTCGTGGCACAGAAGGACACGGTGGACTTCAATGCCGGCACCGCCGTTGCAGAGGTCGGCAACACGCTGTGGGTGGGCTCCTTCCGCGGCAACCGCATCGCGATCGTGCCTGCGCCCGCCGCGGCGCGCTGATGGTGGGCTAGCTCGTTACGGGCTGATTGCGATCGTCTCCGGGTGGGCGGCATTGCCCGGCGGCGGGTTCTTGGGCCGACGCGCCCATTTAGAGCGTCGCGCTCTTTGGCTCGCGCCCGCACGTCGTATAGGATCGGGGACAATGCAAGAACAACAAACGGCCGACCGACAGGTACGGCTGGAGAAATTCCGCCTTCTCTCGCAAACGCTGCCGCAGTCGATCTCGTTCGGCGCGGCCCTCGCGTTGACCGTGGTCGTCGTGCTGTGGCGAACCCAGCCGACGTGGATGCTCCTTGGGTGGTTCACTACCCACGTGACCGTGAATCTGTGGCGACTCTCGGTGCTCCGGCGCTTCCGCACACGGCACACGGACGTCGCGGCTGGACTGCGGCTCGCACCGACAATACAGGTGGGATGCGCCGCAGCGGGTTTGGTATGGGGGCTCCTGGCTCTGCTGCCGTACGCGCAGAACGACTTGAACACACCTCTGTTTGTCGCGTTCGTGCTCGCGGGTGTCACGGCTGGCGGTGCAACCGCAATGGCCTCCGAGATGGTCGCCGCACTCGCGTTTCAGTTTTCGATCTTCGCGCTGCTCGCGCTGCACCTACTTTTGGGCGAAGGCGATCCCACGCGTCAGGCAATGACCTTTTCCGCGTTGCTCTACTCGCTGTTCATGGCAGCGTGGACCAGCCGCATGCATCGGAACGCACTCGCCGCGATCCACACGCAGCTCGACGGTGCACGGCGCGAGCGCGAGCTGCTCGGTCAGGAGGCGCGTTATCGCGCGCTGGCGCACCACGACGCGTTGACGGGGCTGCCCAATCGGTTATCGCTGCAGTTGCGCCTGCCCGAACTCTTGGCGCAGGCCGCGGCGGAGGGACACAGCGTCGCGGTAATCTACATCGATCTCGATCGATTCAAGGACATCAACGACCTTCGCGGCCACCGTTGCGGCGATGCGTTACTGCAGGCCGCGGCGCGCAGATTGCGCGACAGCGTTCGCGCCACGGACTTCGTAGCGCGAATGGGCGGCGACGAGTTCGTCATCGCGACAACCGATGCGAAACGCACCGTCCAGATCGTCACGCTCATCGACCTCGTCTCCGCGAGCCTCAAGTTGCCTGTGTTGTATGAAGGTGAGGTCCTGACGACCAGTGGCAGCATGGGCATCGCCGTGTATCCAGAGCACGGTGCCGACGCCGAGCAGCTGCTGAAGAACGCCGACATCGCGCTGTATCAAGCGAAGGCGGCGGGCCGCGGCAAGCACCGGTTCTTTGCGGACGAGATGAGCGTGGAGTTTCGGGAGCGGATGTTCCTCGAACAGGAGCTGGCACGCGCAGTGGGCACCGCGCAACTGTTCGTCGAGTATCAGCCCCTGTTCGACCTGTCGTCGGGGCGGCCGACCGGACTCGAAGCGCTACTGCGCTGGCGCCATCCCCAGCGCGGATTGGTGCCGCCGAAGGATTTCATCGCAATCGCGGAGCACTGCGGTTTGATCGAAGCCATCGGCGCACACGTGCTGCGAATCGTCTGCGCAGATCTGCGTGATTGGCAGCGCGCCGGTGTTCCAATGTTGCCCGTGGCGATCAACGTCTCACCGATCCAGCTCGAGCGCGGCTCGCTCGTTGAATCGCTGTTGCTGACCACTCGCGAGCACCAAGTTTCGCCGACTTTGCTACAGATCGAGATCACCGAAACGGCGCTGATGAAGGACACCGGCCAAGTCGCCGCCACGTTGCAAACCCTGCGGGAGCAGGGCGTGAAGATCATGATCGACGACTTTGGCATCGGTTTCTCGAGCCTCAACCACCTGAAGAACCTCGCAATCGACGGCTTGAAGATCGATCAGAGTTTTGTCGCGGACATGATCGATGACGAGCGGGACGCTGCGATCGTCTCTGCGATCATCGGCATCGGCAAAAGCTTGAACATGGACGTGCTGGCTGAAGGCGTCCACTCCCCGCGTCACGTTCAGCGGCTGCTGCTTCTCGGCTGCACCAGAGGTCAGGGCTTCTTCCTGCACGAACCCGTCCAGGCCGCGCAATGCGCCCTGTTTCTGGCGCGTGATGACGGCCGGCCACTCGCTGCCACAGGAACGGTCGGCCTAGCGCACTAGTCGAGATTAGGGCTCGCAGACGCGGTGCCAACGGGCACACAGGCGAGCGCGCGACGCGTAAGTAATTCGCGCTCGCGCGCGTTCTGCGTGAGCGCGGCCGCACGCTCGAATTCGCCGATCGCTTCGGCGTGGCGCCCGAGCTTCACGAGCAGATCGCCGCGCACGGCTTGCAACAGGTGATAGGACGCGAGTGCGGGCTCGTCGCGCAGCTCGTCGACGAGTGCGAGCCCTTCCTCAGGGCCGAACGCCATGCCCACAGCCACTGCTCGATTCAGCAACACGACCGGCGAAGGCGACAGCGCGGCCAGCGCGTCGTAGAACGCGACGATGCGTGCCCAGTCCGTGTCGGCTGCCACGTGCGCTCGCGCGTGGCACGCGGCAATGGCCGCCTGCAGCGCGTACGGGCCGAGCGCGCCGCCGAGTTGCTCCGCGCGCGCGAGAGCCGCGAGCCCGCGCCGAATCAGCAGCTGATTCCAGCGGCTGCGGTCTTGATCGAGTAGCAGGATCGGCTCGCCCGATGGCGTTATGCGCGCGCCCGACCGCGACGCGTGAATCTCCATGAGCGCGACGAGACCGTGAACCTCGGGCTCGTTCGACGCAAGCTCCGCCAGCATGCGGCCGAGCCGCAGGGCGTCGTCGCACAGTGCGGGCCGCAACCAATCGTCGCCGGCCGTGGCGGAATAACCTTCGTTGAACACGAGGTAGACGACCTCGAGTACGGACATGAGTCGTTCGCCGAGCTCCTCCCTGCGCGGCGCTTCGAACGGCACGTGCGCTTCCGAGAGCGTGCGCTTCGCGCGCACGATGCGTTGCGCGATCGTGAGCTCCGGCACGAGGAATGCGCGCGCGATCTCCGCCGTCGTGAGGCCGCAGATCAGCTTCAGCGTCAGCGCCGTGCGCGCCTCCGTAGTCAGCACCGGATGACAGGCGGTGAAGATCAGCGTCAGCACTTCGTCACCTATGTCGTCATCGACGGCAGCGAGCATGGATTCGTGGTCGTCGCCCCGCTCGCCACCTGCCGCCTCGATTGCGTGCCCGATCTCCTCGTGCTTGCGCGCAGTCAACTTACGGTGGCGCAGCAGATCGAGCGCGCGATGTTTCGCGGTGGCCATGAGCCAGGCCGCGGGCTTGTCAGGAATGCCTTCATCCGGCCACTGCTCGAGCGCCGCAACGAGCGCGTCCTGCGCCAACTCCTCCGCCACGCCGACGTCGCGCACGATCTTGGCCAAACCCGCGATGATTTTCGCGGACTCGATCCGGAACACGGCCTCGATCGCACGCCGTGTGTCTGGATCGGTTCTCGCGGCTCCGCGCACGCCCGATCAGCCTCAGACGGTGGCCGCAGCGGGCACGAAATCCTCCGCCTCATACAACGGGCGAATCTCGATCTCGGACGCTTCGCCGGGCATCGGATCGGGGCAACGGCGCACCCAGGCGATCGCCTCGTCGACGGACTTGACCTGCCAGATCCAATAACCCGCGACCAGCTCCTTGGTCTCGGCGAAGGGCCCGTCCACGATCGTTTTCTGGCCGCCCGTGCCCGTGAACCGCACGCGCTTGCCGAGCCGGCTCGGCTTCAGCCCGTCGCCGGCCAGCATGACGCCGGCTTTGATGAGCTCCGCGTTGAACTGCCCCATCGAATTCAGCAACTCCGGCGTCGGCAGCGCACCGGCTTCAGAGTTCTTCGTTGCCTTGACCATCACCATGACTCGCATGAGTTTGCTCCTACCGAGCCTAACGGCCGGAATGGCGGCGTTTTCTTTGGCTCTACTACTACGTCGAACGACAGGGCTCGAAATCGACACGGACTGCGCGGGCCG
>JBDTOT010000026.1:0-55843 GCA_039933105.1 Gammaproteobacteria bacterium
CCGTGGATTGGATCGGAGACGCCGGACCTACCTAAAACGCTTGCGTTATAGGAACAATGTTCCTAATATACACATCAAGGCCGGCGATAACCGCAAGGCCAAATACCGGAGAATCCGATGACCGAAGACCAAGTGATCCGCAAGGCCATCCGCATCGTCGAAGGCCGACTCCAGAAGACCGAAGGCTTTGTCCACGCGCCGTTCGAGGCGCATCAGCTCGCAATCTTGAAGCTCGCTGACCGCAAGGCCGAAGTGTTCGCGGTGCTGTTCCTTAACACTCGCCATCAGCTGATCGAGTTTCGCGAGATGTTCCACGGCACGATCGACAGCGCGACGGTGTATCCGCGCGAGGTCGCGCGCGCGGCGTTGGAGCTGAACGCGGCGGCGGTGATCGTGGTGCACAACCATCCGTCTGGCATTCCCGAGCCGAGCGAAGCCGACAGGTCAATCACCATGAAGCTCGCAAGGGCGCTCGACCTGCTCGATGTACGGCTGCTCGATCATGTGATCGTCGGCGGGATTCACTCAACCAGCATGGCGGAACGCGGATTGATATAGGAGGAACCAAACGTGACTGAAGAACGTGGTGAATATCGAGTGGCAGGACGAACGGAGGTGCGCCGCGAGGCGCGCCTTCCGTTCGCGGATCCGCAGTACCGGCCGCCGTCGGCGGCCGAATTCCGCGAGGTGACGCGACTACTCGCGTTGACAGGATCTCAGGCGGGTTTGTTGCTCGGCGTGACTAGCAGAGCGATTCGGAAGTGGATTGGGGGCGAGTCAGACGTGCCTTATGCGGCTTGGCGTCTGCTGCTGATCCATGCGGGGATGGCGCTCGGCGAAGACCTCGTCGCGCTGCAGCGTGCCGACGATCGCGCTCAGCTCGTTGCCGAGTCGAATAATTGAGGAGCGGTGCCGTGGAAGGCAAAGGCCAAACGAAGGAACTCGCCTACCAGCGACGAGCGGCCGAAGCGGCAGAGAAATCGCACCGCCAGCGTCAGCTGAGCAGCGCCGATGCCATTAAGGAATCCCAACTTGCCTACTGGCGACAACTGGTCGACACGGTTGGGAAGATGGAAAGCGGTCGGGCCGAAGAATCTCACGCTGTCGTTCGAATCGGATGGATTAGCGCGGGGATAGCAGCCGGCGCTCTGGTTGCTGCCGTATTTTCCGGACTCGCCACATACAAGGCCCTGGATGAGGCCCGTGCCGGCACACGGTTGACGGAGCAGGCTGTGGCGGCGGCCCGCGACGCCACTGACGCAATGGAGGCACAGACCGTCGCCGAGACAAGGCCGTGGGTGTCTGCCGACGTCGTCGCTTCTAGTTACCTTAGTTTGGGTCACCGGACGGGATTGCACGACGGAACGTTGGAATTTTCCGCTGAGTTCCGGAATTTCGGAAAGTCTCTTGCGACGCACGTCCGCGCCGCTGTTCGCCTGATTCATCACGAACTTGATGCTCCAGACATCGTCGGTGAGATCAGGAAGGCCACTCGAGAAACCTGCGAAACCATTGAGACAGACGGTGAAGATGGTGAAGATAGCGACAGCCGCTGGTACTTGAGAGAAATATTCCCGAGCGACAAAGTCGACCTGCCGGGCATAGCGATGCTGGATCTTCCGGCGCCCCTCCCCGTCAAAACTCCGTCCGGTACCTTTACGGTTTCACTGGTCGGATGCGTTCGCTACGAGGATACAGTTGCCAAAAAGGATAGCAAACGCAACGGGGAGCCAGTATCCAACAAACATATGACGGCGTTCGCGTACCGAGTACTCGAAGGCACCATATGCACCGTCGCCGTCACAAAAGAACATCTCGATGAGTTAAGAGACTACGGCTTCGACGTGGACACATCTAAGAAGGTCTGCCTCTGGCGGGAAGGTGACCTCGGCATCCACGCTTACTAACCTTCAGCGGCCGAACGGCCTCGCCTAGAAGGGCTCGAGCGGTAGTCGCCCTATTTCAGAGCACGCAGGACTCGCGGCTCGCCTCTCGGCAGGCGATGTAGCCGGTTGTGCGCTCGATCTGAAACTCGAGTTCGCGCTTTCGCGCACGGCTGATTTCATTGGCGCCGTTCACGGACTCCCACAGCTGCGTTGTCGCGAGATCGGTTTTTGCGGTGTCGAGCTTGATGTGCGCCTCTTTGAGATCCTGGCCGGCAATGTGCAGGCTCAACGATCTGCCGATCGTCTCGGACGCTTTCGCTGATTGCTTGGCCGCGTCGACCGCCTCGTGGATCTGCATCGCGAGCTCGCTGCCGATCTGCGTTGACACCAGATGGTCCTTCAGGTGCCGGCCGGTCCATTCATGGAACTGCCAGAGCCCGACGATGAACGCGAGCGCGGTCGCCAGCGAGATGGTGACCTTCTGGCGTCCGTCGAGCTTGAACGGTCGCCGGCCGTTGCCGTGCTCGTGGTTGTCGATCACTTTTCCGCTCGGGCGGCGGCGACTTCGGTCGCCATCTGGGCTTCGTGCATGCGCTGCGCGCGGTTGCGTCCGTACCACGCCAGCATCGCGAAAATCACCGTGACGATGCCACCAGCGATCTGCGTGCCGCCAATGCACCCGGCGTCCATGATGACTTCCGCCGCCGTGCATTCACCGACGCCTACCGAGTTCAGCGCGAGCGTAACGACCTGAGTTGCAATCGCAGCGCCTGCTGCGCCCTTCGTAAACGTGCCGCTTGGAATCAGTTCCATGTCGTCCTCCGAGAGTTTCAACAACGGTTTGCCGAGTCGGGCCCGGCGTTTGTTCAGCGCGACCTTCAAGCGGCGCCATGGGCGCAGCGTCAGCCATATCGCCCGGCCGACCGCGACTGTGCCTGGCGTGATCATGCGTAGTCCTCGATCGAGATCTCCGCACCCTCGCCGGCGAGGATCGCGTTGGCGACCTGTCCATAGAGCCGGCGGTAGCCTTGCACCGAGAGCGTGAGCTCGCCGGAAGCCACGGCACCGTCACCGACCAGGATGCAGCCGGCCGTGTCGCGGTCCGTATTGCCTATGTGGATCAGCACGCCGGTGAAGTCCGGCACGTTGAGCAGCTCGAGCATGCCGCGGTGGTCCGAGTACTTCGCCGCGTACTTCGCATGCATCCGGCCGTCGGTCTTCAGGCGTATCAGATAAACGCCGGCCGGGATCCGCGTCTCCGCGAGCACCTTGCCGTTGGGCTGCGGCTGGTCCTCGAGCGTGAACAGGCAGAACCGGCCATCGATATAGAGCGCGCCGATCGTCGCCTCGGCCGACGTCGCGAACCGGTGCAGGAAGAGCTTCACGGCTGCTCGAGTTCGGGCGTGACGCGGATGTGCCCCTTCTCGCCGGCGTTCAAGATCCGGACCCATTCGAGCGTCAGCGGATCCCGGTGGCCGTGGTCGACGCGCCACTGGATGTGCGACGAGAACGTCGTGCCGCGCAGCTCGCGGAACATGAGCGTGCCGCGCGTCCAGTTGAAGACGACGTCGGCGATCGCGGCGATCCAGATCGTGACGGTCACGACCAGGCGAAAATCTGCCGGTAGCGTCACGCCCTGCGAGTCGATGAGCTTGGCGCCGCAATAGGCCAGGAAGCCAACATAGACGACGACCGTCGCGATCAGCATCGCGACGAGTAGCCAGACGATCACCATGGCTCACCCCATACGGTTGTATAGTTCGCTGGAATGGGCAGTTGCCCGAAAGACAATAGTTCGACGACAGGCTTGGGTACCTGTGCCTCGATCGCTGCCGCGACTTGATCGAAGGTCCATGCGTCGTTCTTCACGTGGTTGACGAGCACAAGGCACTGCGATTCGACCGTCGCCAGCGCGGCGTCGATGGTCGACAACGTCTTCGTCGATCCGGCCGCGGTGAGGCATGAAGCGAGAAACGCCGCCGCACCGCTGCCATTGCGTGCGTTGTAATCCGCCATCCACGCGGTGACTTGAATGCGCGCTCGATGAGGCGTGTCGACCCCTTGCTTGAGAGCGCCTACCAGGCCGAACGCGCGATACTGCCGAACCAGATCGATCACGGTCGCGATGACGTCGGTGGTGAGAGAATCCAGCGCGTTGCCGATCTGGGTCTTGGTCATGGCTCACTATCCCTTCGCATAGATAATGGTCATGCCTGCCGGCAACCCCTTCGTTCCGCTCCCGAGCCATCCAACCGGAGAATTGCCGGAGTTGAACCCAATTCCTGCGCCGTTAATGATCGCGTGACCGGCTACGTAGCCGCCGTTGTTGACGCCAATCACCGGAACCGCGCGTTGTGTTGCTGGTTGAATCGACGCAGGAAGGCCGCCGGTGAAATAGAACTGCGTTCCATTGGATGTCCCGAAGTTGTCGGACACCTGGAAGATCATCACGAACGAGCCGAAGTCGATGTAAGACAGGTCCCCTGCTGGATCGGAACTAAAATCAGCCCATCCGGTGGGAGTAAACGTCTGCGCCGCAAAGTCGAGAGCGCCGCGAAATAGGAGCTTGGCTACACCGCCAGGACCACCGTCCTTGTCGAACCAGAAGTAATTGTCGGCGTCACCCAAGTGAAGGTCCACGCCACCCGCCCCGTCGTCGCCAAAGTAGGCACCGTTCGTCGTGTCGCTCGCGCTTGTCTTTGCAAACCGAATCTTGCCGCCGGTCTGCATGATCAGGTCGCGAATGATCGCGACCGTGGCCGCGAGCTGGTCGCCCGTAATCAGCAGCGTGCCAGGCGCACCACTGAAGACGTGGAACCCGGCATCGAAGCCCGCGCCGCTGCTAGAGGGGTTCGCGGTCGCGATCAGGATCTTGCCGCCGCCCGTCGAGTTCCCTGCCGTCGTCGTCGATTGAAACGCCGTGGTCGACACCGCCGGGTCCCAGTAGATATAGGTCGGCGCGACCATGTCCCCGGTGTTGCTGCCGGAGATCGAGTAGCTATTCCCTGACGTATCCTTCAACGTGCCGGCGCCCCACGCCACCGTGTCTTCGTCCGACGCGCTGAACGTCCCCGTGAATACCCAACTGCCGGCGTCGATCCCTGGCGCGCCATCGTTCCCGTCCGCGCCATCCTTCTTCGACTCCAGTCGGTAGTTCTGGACGTCGATGTTCTCTGCTGCCGAACCGCTGTAGTTGATCAGCGCGCCGATCCGACACGCGACCGCTCCCGTCGGGATGCTCGCCGTCTGCCCGGGGCCGAAGGTGATCTCGTACTTCGTGAAGGACGTAGCGAACGCCTGGTTGGCGCGGGCGAAATAGAAGTACCCGCCGAGCGCTGCCCACCCTGTGGCACCGCTACCGCTCCCCAGGATGCTCGCGCCAGACGCGTCGATGAAGTCGACGAACAAGAAATTCGTCGGAGTGCCGGACGCCTGCCGGGCGTAGCAGCTGACGCGGTACTCACCGCTCGGGTCGATCGCCATCACCTCGGAATAGAAGTCCCTTTCTGCCGCAGCGTTAGTCCGCAGCGCGTTGAGACCGCTTATTCCGTCCGTCAGCGCCACGGCCGACTGACCAGCCCCCAAGGTCCAGCCATCGGAGCTCGGCGTGACGCCGTCCGCGGCGCTGAATGTCGGGTTCCGGTTGAGCGCGTTCTTCCCGGACTGGCCATCCGCGCCGTCCGCGCCGCTCTGCACCGCCGTGACGTTCTGCGAGACGGTCACGCCAGAGTTCGTGTGCGCCGCCACAATGAACAGCGAGCCCGTGCTGTCGCCGCTCGTGGTATGAGTAGTGGCCTCGCCCGTGGACGCCTGCAGCGCAGCCGTCAGCGTCTCGTCGGTCCGCGTGACTCGCACCGTGCGCGTCGCCACTACGTCGCCGGCCCGGACCCACTCAAACACGACGTCCGTTTCCGACTCGTTCCAAGACCCGTCGGACGCCTGAATGAATTGCGTGCCATGCGATGCGCCACTGACATAGCCGCTGACGGCCTGGCCGGGATACGCGACTGCGACGCCGCCCGTCGCCGACACTGGCAGCCAGGGGCCGACGTTCTCGTAGATGTCCTCGAACCGCACCCACAGATACAACGCGGCGGCGGCGCCGGCGAGGGCCACGAAGAGGTCGAGCTCGTCCATGCTGGCGAAGTTCGACGGTACCGGGAACCGGTACGACTCCGTGCTCGCGTGGTCTCGATTGTTCACCGCACCGAGACGAACATGCGTCCGTGCGACACTGCGGTGCTCGAGCGAGGTGATGTTGAGCGTGATCAGGATCCCGTCGGGACTCGTCTCGACGGTGATCGCGTCCGGGCCTGGCGCGTCGATCACCATCGGGCTGACTTCGTGCTCGGTAGTCGCCGACCAGGCGGAACGTCGCCCGTAGACCGTGACAACGCGCAGCCCGATCTGGTAGGTCTCGCCAGGCTCAACATCGAACGTCGCGACGGAGCCCGAGCGAATGCCCTGCGTTGGCAGCACGATCCATGGCTGCTCGAGGCCGGTCTGCTTCACGCGGATCCGCGCCTCGACCGTGTCGTAGATCGTGCCCTGGAAGGACGGCACGAAGTAGGAGATCAGGAGGCGCGCGGCGCGGTGGCCCGAGGGCAGCACGACGCCGCCGTTGGGCTCTGACGCGACGAGCAGAATGATCGGCGCCGGCGGCACCACGTCCTGCGGCAGGACCGGCGCCGTGATGTTCGGCTCGTAGGCCGGGATCGTACCGCTATCGGCCGTGAGGATCTCAGGCGCCGCGTCGACCAGCGTGAGCTCGGCCCGCAAGCCCTGCCGCGGCTGCACGCGGATGATCTTCAGCGCCACGTCCTCTTGACCGGCGACGCCCAAGATCGCGAGGTCCCCAACCCGCATGATCGAGCCGAGGTCGGCAGTAGGCGAGAACGTGAACGTGCGGATCGCGGGCCCGGCCGGCGCCGTGACGGTGTAGTCGATGACCTTGATCGCGCCGGCGGAGTCGACCGACCGGATCTTGAGGATATAGCTCGTGCCGATGAGAATGACGAAGCTCTCGTCGAGGGTGATCGTGCGGCCCCACAGGCGCGAGATCCTGCCGCGGCCCTGATTCCACAGCACGACGTCGTGTTCCACGTGGACCATGTCGCCGCGCACCGAGGCGAGGTGCTCGACGTCGACGTTGAGCGTGTAGAGCGCGGGCCGCAGACGCGCCTGCGCCAGATGGTAGCGGCCGAACTTCCACACCTCGTCCGGATCGACCTTGCCGTCGAACGTCACGGTCTCGAACTTCGTGGCATTGCCGGCGTTGTAGCCGTCGTCGTAGACGATGACCTCGTCCTGCTGGTAGCCCTGCAGCTCCGACAGGAACCGGCACTTCAGGCCATGCGGCATCTCGACGAAGCGGTGTTCGAACGAGAAGCCCCACGAATTGCGTGGGGTGAAGATCTGCGAGGGCGTCGTCGCCTGCTCTTCGCGGATCACGACGTGCTTGGCATCACGCAAACTTCGGCCGGCCCGGCCGGCGGCGGCGCACACGCCGAGTGCCTCGAAAACGGTCGTCTCCTGGTCGAACACGCGGTCGAACTTCCGGTCGGCCGTCGTGCACGCGTCCGCCCACTCCGCGATCTCGTCGAGCCAGATCCTCACCGTCGGGTCCGTCACCGGCCGCGCGTTGCCGAGACCGGTCAGCATGTCGATGTAGGCCCACGCCGGATTGCGCGTGATGGCCGCGGCCGTGAACGCCTGGGTATCGACGTCCCAGGACCTGAGCTTGCGCTCGGCGATCACGCTGAACTGGTCGAGGATGCCGTTGACGACGTCCGAGGCCTTGATGCGAATCTTGAGGAAGTCCACGCCCTGCGTCGCATCGACGGCGGCGGTGTCGACGTCGTGCGATCGCAGCGTCGTCCAGATGAAGACCTCGAGGAACTTGTCGAACTCCTTCTGCGTGCCGTCGAACACCCCACCCGGCTGACCGAAGATCGTGCGCGTGACCCGCACGTCCCAGTGGCCTGACGTCGGCGGCTCCCAGCGGAGGCCGAAGCGAATCGCATCGCGAGTGCGGCCGCTGACACGGAAGTCGGTGGAATTCGCAGGGCTCGCGCTCAACGGGCCGACGTAGCTCGTGTGCGCCAGGCCCGGCACCTGGATGACGTTGTTGTACCCGAGCGTCCACTGAATCCACGTCGGGTCGTAGCCGAGATAGCCCGGGTCGGTGCCGACGAGGGTGCGCACGTTCGTCCACGCATCCGAGGATCCGGACGCCCGGAACTCGACCAAGAAGTCGATGTAGGCTTGCTCGCGCTCGCCCTTGTCCTTGACGTAGATCAGTCCAGTCGGACAGACAAAGTCCACCGAGATCCGCTCGATGTTGTCCTCGGTCGTGAACGTGGCCGTCGATACCGGTGTGCCCGGCTTGGCGGGATCCTCGAGCGCGGTCGCCAGCGACTGCTCGAGGAGCAACGGCCATTCAGGAGCGGTCGTCTGCGTGAGCTCCACACCCTGATAGTTCGTCAGCAACGTCTCGCCGATCTTGGCGTCCGAGATGACGTGCTCACCGAGACCGATCGCGAATAGCGCGTTGAAGTACTGGTCTTCGCCGATGATCTCGGTATAGGGCAGCGCGGCGTACGACGGGAAGACCTTGTGTTTGCCGTAGAGCACCGGCACTGCACCGAACGGCCGGAACTCGTTGCGGATACCTGTGACCGACTGCAACTGGCGAGGCGTCGGCTCCGCCTCGACCGTCGGCGGCTTGATCAGGCTCTGGAGCGCCAACGAACCAACCGCGTAAATGGTACCCATCCAAAACGCCGCGCTCGAGAACACGGCGGAGCCGCTGAAGGCTGCGAGCCCCGCGATCGCCGGTCCTCCGAAAAACGCGGCCGCTATGAGTGCGGCCGTTAGGACGATCGTCTTTACGTCGTCCCCGCGCGGGCGGACAGCAATGGTGATCAGCTGTCCTGGTTGCGTTCGCAGTATCGTCCATTCGGCAAGAGGCAGCGGCGTACCGTCGATCGTGATGGCATAGTCATCGCTGTCGTTGCCGATGATCTCGCGAAGCGTCAGCCCAGCCGGCGCATACGCCTCGACGATGTCATTACTCAGCGCATGTTTGGAGCTTACGATCCTGACGGTATCTAAAACGACGGGCAAGGCGCCCGTCGAGCCGCTGGATGACTGCATTCGTACCCGCTTTTGAGTGAAGGATGGCCGCTCGATCGACGTAGACGCCGATGTGCCAGCCTTGCGGCGCGCGCATCAACGCAAGATCGAACGGTTGTGGATGATTGACTTCGACGAATAGCCGACGCGCGCTCAGCGGATCGTCGGGGATCTCGATTCCGAGCTCGTCACGGTAGACGCGTTGAGCTAGGGCCCAGCAATCGAGTTCTTCGTAGGAAAGACCGACGTATCGGCTGGTCCAAGCTACTTCAGACACGACCTCAACGAGTCGAGTAGAGCCTGCCCGCCATCGGTGCGGTGCATGAACAGCCGAAACAATCGGTCGGCGGTCGCGATTGTCGCGACGGCGCCGGCGGCGCCTCGATAGGCAATCTGCACGTCGGTGATTTCTTCACAACGCGTCTCGATGAGCTCGCGCTGTTTTATCTGAGTCAGAACGTACAGCGTGCCCGCGTCGAACGCGATATAGGCCGTCCGCGCGTTCAAGGCATTGCGTGCGAACGTGCCAAACACGAATTGCCCATAAACCGCTTGCTCGGGGCGCTTCCCGATCGCCGATTCAATTTTGTCCAAGTGTTTCGGCTTCATCTGCGATGCGTACGCAGTGATCGACGCGAGACATAGAACGACGGCGAACAGAAGCTTCATATTGAACAGCTTCGCCACGCGATGCATCTACAGTCAAGTCGTACGTTTATGAAGTGCAGGAAAATGCACGGGACTGAAGGAAAGCGCCGGGAACGCTTCCTGCACGAACTCCGAAAAGATCGTCTCAAATACAAGCGTCTGCGCGTCTCCGCGCACGCTCAAAACCGAAAACGGGTGAGGAGCGAACTCGTACACGTCCGGCGTCGAGGCCGCCACGACGGATATCGTGAAGGTCGGCCGGCCGGCGAGCCCGCGCACTAACTGCACGATCTGTCGATCGACGTTGGAGACTGTGAACACACACCGCGGCTCTCTATCTTCCTCATCGGCCGGAAGTTCTGCAAAAAAGCCGAACGGCTGATACGTCTCGCCGTTGGAGCGCACCGCCACGGCGTTATTGCACAGTCGGATCGGCTCAGCCATGTCCGGGTGGTCCACCACCAGGAGCTCGATAAATACTTCGCTCGTCGACTGCGCCAGCATCGCGCGCATCGCCGCAAGTGAGATTTCACGAGGCATCGGCGGCTGGAATCGCAGGCTGAACGTCGACTCTAAACGTGCCGCTCTGTGGCAACTTGAGCACTCGCCCGTCCGGATCCGTGATCCAGACCTCACCGTCGTAGAGCCCGGGCCCGAGCGGAGCCTCAGGATCCTCGTACCACGTCACCTCGAGCTCGCCTTCGGAGTCGATGGACCAGTCCGTGCAAACTCTCCTTCCGGGATCACGGCGTAATCGTACGCGCTGATGAAGCTGTTCCACGCCGCGAGGTTGTCCGTGGCCCCGCCGGGGACCCCAGGAAAAACCCCGGCGCCCCCGTTGATGTATTGCGCGAGCGTCGCCAGTTGCGCGCGCTTGCTCGTGCCGCCCGCGTTGACGTAAACCTCGTTTGTGGCAGCCAGAGTGGTGGCTTCGGCTAACGCTGACAGCTTGGCGTTGCTCATTCGAGCTCCAGGGAGTCGCCGGACTCCAGCAGCAACTGATCCCCGGACTCCAAAAGCAATAGATCGGCAACGACCGGCGCCGAGCCTCGATGTCCGGCCGTCAACAGCACCACCCCCGCATTCACGGGGAGCGCGAGCAGCGCGGTGAGAGCAGCGAGGAAGGAGCGGCGACGCATCATCGCTAGCTCTTGAAGCATCGCAAGACAGCGGTGGCTGCAGCGCCGTTTGCGATCACCCGGATACCCGCGAACTTCGTCGGCAGCGAGTAGACGTGCCCCGCCACTGTGGCGACGACCGGATCGGCGCTCGTACCACTTCTCGGGTCGAGCTGATGCGGATCCGTGGAATACGTGCCGTCGAGAGAGACGAGAACCTTGACTGCACCTACAGTCGACATGAGGAAGCAGGCGTCATACTTGATGGCTGCTACACCGGTTTCAAACAGCACCTCGTTGGCTACCGTGCACGATCCTGAGTAGATCAGATCGGAATACACGGCCGCCGTTGGTCCGGACGTGATGACTGGCGCCGTGCACGAGGCATGCGCTTTGAACGGCATGACATACAGCGCCGCGAGAAAAAGCAGCGCGACGATATTTCTGGTCATGGATATCAACCTCTTGATTGTGCCAATCGGAAATTCAAACGGCGGTGTACTGCAGCTGCAGATCGACGCGCCAGCCGCGGCCCTCTGGCTGAATGACAGGCGGGGCGATGATGAAGAACTCGCGCGTGATCCCATCCGGATCATCGAGCGCGAACGCGATCGTGCCTTCGAAGAGCACCACTCGGTAGAACGACTCGAACGAGCGCCGCTGCTCGTTCGTCATGCTCATGGCGGCGTTGATCTTGTTGACCTGAACCGTCGAGCGACGCCGAATCTTCGGCGGCCCAACCTCCATCGATTCCCGAATCACGTTGTCGATCGGCTCGATCTGATAGCCGGCGCGCAGGAACTTCTGCGGCAGGTCGGGCGCCCACGGAATGGCCATCAGCGCCGCCCGCCGAGCGCCGGCGCCAGGCCATAACGCCCGCGCATCGTTCGATCCGCCCCACCGGTGCCAAACCAGCTATCGGCCATTTTCTCGAACACGATGCGCAGATCCGTCGTCCCGTCCTGGTTGCGGCTCTGTGTGACCTTGGGCGTCGCCGGCGGGTTGATGATCTGCACGTTGATACCGCCCATCGGGGCCGCGCCGGCGTCCGCGAGCGGGGTGACGTAGCCGTTGCCGGGGGCTTTCCAGAGCTCCGGGCCTTTCTCGCCGACCAGGTACGTCTGGCCGGCTTTCGTCGGTCCACCCGCAGCGCGGGGCCCGCCGAAGAAGCTGCCGATGAACTTGATCCATGACGGCGTCGTCGACTGACCGCCGGGCGAATTGGCATCTGGGCCGCCGCCGAAGATCGAGTCCAGGATTTTGGCCGCCGCGGCCTGCGCCGCCATCTTGCGGAGCATCTCGCCAAAGCTCTTCAGGAAGTTGTCCGACTTGTTGTCGAAGCCGTCGAAGATCGCATCGGCAAGAATCCCCTCCGTGTTGCGCTTGGCCTGATCGACAAAGGCACTCCACGATTCGGAGGCCTTGTCGAGCGTCCCCTTCGCGGCGTCGATCGAGCGATTGAACGTGTCTTGAGAGATGACGCCCTGCGTCCAGAGCTCGATCGCCTCGGAGAGCGCGGCGTTGTATTGCTCCTGCGGCGTCGCCAGCGACTCGGTAAGGCTCTTACCGCGCTCCATGAGCGCTTCATGCTCCTTGAGCGCATCGGCCTGCGCCTTGATGCCGTCCACCTGAGCCGCCAGCCCCTCCAGATACGCGCGCTGCGCCTCGGTGATGCCCTGCAGGCCGCCCTGCTCTATGGCGAACCGTATCTTCTGGAGCTCCGTGATCTCGCCGACCAGCGCGATCTGCTCCTTGTAGCTCTCGACCTGGGAATCGAAACTCTGCGCGAGCTTCTTCGCCGCGGCCTCGGCTTCCTTCAGCGCCGTGGCGGCCTCGACGAGCCCGTCGTATTGCTTCGCGAGCGCGAGCACCTGCTGCTGCTCTGCAGTCGATAGCTCATCGAGCGCGCCGGACTGGATCTGGTAGGCAATCTGCGCCGCTTCTCCGACCTTGCCGTAGAGCGCGACCTGCTCCTCGAGATGGGCGCGGAGCTTTTCGAACTCCGCCGAGGCCGGCGTACTCGTGCTGCTCGATGCCGCGGGAGCGGTCGCCGGCGCAGCGCCTCCGGCGTGCGGGTTCAACCCCAACGCGTCGCGCTGCTTCTCTTTGTACTCGTCGAGTTTGCGCTTCGCTTCGTCGAGCTCGCCCTCCAGTTGCCGGATGAATTTACGGTCCGGGTCGAACTCGAAGTTCGCCTCTTGGATCTCTTTCTCGATCGACTTGATGAGGCCCTGGGCTTGTTCAATTTCCGCCTCGAACGGAAACGGATTGGCGCCACTTAGCAGGATGTTGAGCCCAGAGACGATCTCGACCACCTTGCCAAAGCCGGTGATCAGAGCACTCGTCAATCGATTGGCTGCTTCCACGGTCGCGGGATCGCCGAGGAGGGCCGCGAGGGAATGCAACGCCTCCTTCGTCTCGTTCAGTCCGCCCTTTGCCTCGAGCAAGTCACCGAACGCGTTTTTTACCTGCGTCAGCGCACCACCGAACGTGTCGGCGGCCGCGGCCGCGGAGCCACCGAAGCGCTTCGAGAACTCATCGAGCAGCAAGCCCTGCGCTTCTGCTACGTGACCCGTCTCTGCCAGGCGTTTGATGAGCTTCTGTTGATCCGCGTCGAGCGAGATACCCGCACGGCGAAGCGAGGTGATCCCCTTCACCGGGTCATTGAGCGCGAGTCCGAGTATCTTCGCGGACGCCGACAGGTCCTGACCGAGTGCAGTACTGAGATCGAGCACCGCGACCGTGGTTCGATCGAAAATGTCGCCCTTGATGTTCGTGAACGAAAGCAGCAGCCCCTGCATTTGGACGATTGCTTCGTCGCCGTAAACCGTGACTTTCTGCAGCGAGCTCGCCATGTCGGCGAGCTCCGTGCTCGTCTTGCCGGCCGCCCCACCGGTGGACAGGATCCGCTGCTCGAGCTGGCGCAGTACATCCTCTTGCTCGATGCTCGCCGCGATGATGTCTTTCACCAACGCGCCGACACCGATCGCCGCGAACGCCGCGCCGACGACTTGGCCGGTGCGCTTCAGCGTGCGTTCGATCTTGCGGCTGCGATCCTCGGCCGCGCGCGCGGCTGCATCTAAACCAGCGGTGAAGCCGCCGATCTTTGCAACGAGATCGACGGTGAGGGAGCCGAGACTGCGCGAGCCCATTAGCCGATGGTTTCCTTCACCACTTTCGCTCCTTTCAGAATGCCCATGAATTCCTCGATCGACGCTTCCTTCTCCGGTGTCTTCGGAAACGGCATCATCTGCCGGCGCGTACTGACGCCCACGAACGGCGCCACGGCGCGCGCCACCGCTGCGTCAAGTCGCAAGATCGGGTTGATGGGCCCCATCTCCTCCGAGTACGCCATCCACCCCATGAGCTCCTCGAACGTCATCCGTTCCTTGAGCTCGCTCACTGTCATCCCGCCGAGCGCTAGAGCCAGGTCGTGCAAGAACCGATCGGCGGGCGTTAGTTTTTTGGTTTGATTCCGTTGAGGTCGCCGATCGCTTTCATGATGGCGGTCGCGAGCCCCGGGTGAAACGCGTAGGCGTCCGCGAACGCGATCTTCTCCTCACCCGATTCGCCGAGCGTGACGATCTCGGCGATCATCCGCGCGGTGCGGCTCTCGTCGCCGTCGCCGAGCGTTGTGAAGATTCGCTCCTGCTCACCGACGCTCAACTTCTTGACGTGGATCGTCGCCTTGTACTCCTCGTCGCCGTCGAGCTTGAACGCGATCTCTTTCGCGACCGGCTGTGCCGCGACCAGCCCGCCGATCGCGCGCAGCGATTCCAGATTGCTCATAGGCCTAGCTCGCCGAACGCGGGATGAGCTGCGGCTCGCCAGAGACCTGGACGCCGATCGCGGACTGCACCGTTGCGTTCTGCGCGAACGAGAACGGGAACGAGTTCATGAACCCCTCGAAGGTGATCCAGGACCGCGTGTCCGGCAGGTCGAAATCGTCACCGCCCGAATCGAGCGTCGGCGGTGTGCCGGTTTTGTCCGACCAGCCGACTGCCCATTTCAGCTGCGTGCCGCCGACCTTCAGCTGGTGCAGACGTACGTGACTCGGGTCCGTCGGGTCGGTGTAAATACCGAAGCTCGCCGTGCCGGGCGTGCCGAGGCCCGCTTCGTAGCGGCGCGTCAGCTCCTGCAGACAGGTGACTTCGTTCTGCTCGATCTGCACATCGATGCCATCGATCGAAGTGATGCAGCCGATCGCCAGCACGGAAGCTGCCGTGTCGTCGTCGCCCGGATCCAAGACGTAAAGTTCCGTGCCTTGTGCCTTCACAAAGATTCTCCTTTCAGATTCTGGGACTCATGAATTCAACGGTGAACGAGCAGCGATAAAGACCGGTGTCGGACTCTAGAAACTCGCCATTCCACGCGACCACGTAGGCCGTCGGCTCGAACGCATCGCGCAGCGCGTCTTGAATGGCGCGAGAGGCCGTTGGCGTCTTTGCGTACGCATCGACCTGCACACCCCACCGGTCGAGATTCGGCACGCCGTTCAACAGGTTCTCTGGCGAGCCGTACACCGTCTGCCACACCGCGTACGGCAGCGGCGTGTTCTGCGTGGCCTCGCCAAAGAGATAGAACCGCACGGGATCCGTGCCGAGCAGCGCCTTCACCGCCGAGCTAGCGGCGGCGAGTGCAAACGCTGGATTGCTCATCGCTCAGCGGCCAGCTTGTCGAGCTGGCGATTCAGCTCAGCCGCGATCGCGTCGGTCGCGCGCTCAGCATTGTTCTCGAGCGCCGGCCGTAGAAACGGACGCGCTTGCGTTCTGCTGGTACCGAACTCGACCAGCCGCCAGTACCAGGTGTCACCACCAGGTCCGCCTCCGCCCTTGCCCTTGCGAGCCCCGCCCCGGATCCCGACCCGATACACGATCCCGCCCTGCCGCCGACTTTCGCGCGCGGAAAAAGACACGCCGACGTTCTTGTAGATCGACTCGGCCGTTGCCGGATCGTCGATCGCCATGGCGCCGGCCTTCGCTGCATCACGCACGAGGTTCGCGCCCTTTCTCACCGCAGCCGCGAGCGCTTTCTTCTGCAGCTTTACCGAGAGAGAGCGCATTCGACGAACGACGTCGTCGAGCCCCTGGACTGCGAACTCGTTGGGCATTCGGCAAGCTCCTGCTCGAGCGTCGAGAACCTGAACCGTTTCAGCGCGGACCCGGGCGTGCAGTTCACGATCTCCGGACCGTTCCAGAGCGAGAACTGCCAGATGTGCCGCTTGAAGCCGTTCGCGCTCGTGTTCTTCAGCGACTGCGGGTGCTTCCCGAAGTAGTGCGTGCCATGCATGTCGAAGCCGAGCAGCAAGACCTTCGTCGCGCCCAGCATTTCAGCGACCCGGCAGCCCTGCAGGCCGCTATTGGTCCCGGGCGGAAACCGCGGCCGCGCCGGCAGCGTCTGCGTGCCGTCGTAGGCGGCGCCGCAGTATTTGGCGCCGCGGAATTGCATCGCTTCCGCGTGGAGTCGCCACCAGGCTCGGTCGTTACACACCAGCGCATCGGCCCACGGCGCGAGTTGGTAGGCGTTGCAGACGGCGATCGCTTGGCCGCCGCCGGCGCCGTGCCAGGCATGCACTTGCTCTACTACGGCGCTGCTCATACTCGGGCCGGTCGCGAGCACGACTGCAGTCGTCATCGGCGCCGATACGACCGGCGCGGCGGCCCTGGATCGCGAACCAGCCAGCTGGAATCCTCGAACACCATGTCCGGCCCGCCGAACCGCTCGTTGACCGCTTGCTGCACGCCCCACCATTTGCGCCCCAAGGTTGGGTGCGTGTAGTCGTGCCCGGCGATCGGACAGCCGGGCTTCAGCTTCGGCAACCATGCGTCGATGTCGACGATGACACCTTGGTAGCGGTGATCCGCATCGATGTAGACGAAGTCGAGCGTCGCATCCTGGAATTGCTTCGCCGCGTTAGCGCTCAGCGCTTTCACCTTCGATGCCTGCCCGCCGGCCAGCCAGTCGCGCATGCACTCGTCGAAGACCGGCTCCGCGTTCGCGCCGGTGTCCCAGTCGTCCACCGCCGTCAGGTGACGCACCTTGCCTGACTTCAGAAACATCGCCGTGCTCTCGCCGGCGTAACTCCCGACCTCGACCATCACGAGGTCGCTCGGCAGCAGTTCGATCAGCGCCTGCAGCCCCCGGCGCATGCGCTCTGAACCGCGCATGTCATGAACTTTGCGTGCAGTGGACAGGGGTGGGGTCGTCATCGATAGAGCTTCCAATTTTCCGTGCAGAGCACCGGCTTGCCGCTCAGCCCCGCGATCGCGCGCGCTTGTGACCAGTCGGATTCGACGAAGAGCTGTGCTTCGTCGTCCTTCGAATAGACGCCGGCCTTGAACCCGGCCGGTCCGCCGAGCAGCTCCCGATCCAGCGGCCGCGACGGCATCATGTGGACCGGACAGCTGATGCCATACCGTCGCAGCCACGCATGCGTCTCCGGTCGCAGATGATCGCCGCGGCCCGTCACTACGGCGCGCGGCTGAAAAGTCGGCACGAACAGCGGCCGCGCCGCCGGCGAATCCGCGGGCAGGCTCTCCGGATAGAGCACGCCATCCATGTCGAGCAGCATCGAACCCATGCCGGACACGTGCTGCCAGTTCCACTGGAAAACCGAGTACCGCGGAATGACCACGCCCGATCGATCCACCACGTGCTTCGATGTCTCGCGCACGTATAGCGAGCCGTAAACGATGTCCCGGCCGCATTTCGTATGCGCCCCGAGGCGCCGGCGCAGCGCCGTGACCGTTTTCCCGGACCGGACCGTATCCTCGATCACCATCACGGGCCCTGCCGGCAGCTCGCGGCCGCCGCGACGGATCGCAGGGGCTGCGATCGGTCGGCTGAGATCGGCCAGCTGCAGCACATGCACGTTCCGATGCAGCGCAATGATCGATGCCGGAACCGCGCCGGAGCGCGGCACGCCAATCACGGCGGCGATGTCATCGAAATCTCCGCTCCGCGCCCAGGCCGTGGCATCCGCCACCATCTGCGCGTAGGAGACGAAGCACTCGATTAGACCGGCGGCCACTCGACAGCCTGCTTCGTTCGACACACTCCATAGCGCGCCGGGTGCAGCGCACCATTGCGATCACTGCGCCCGCAGCGTTGGTGGACGAGCCAGTGAGCGCGCGGCGCGTAGGCGGCGAACTTGCGCAGCGCGATACCCTCGCCGCACCACTGGTCCTTGTTGCGCTTCCTGCCCTCGAGCGCCATCAACCCGTCGAGGTCGCGCAGATGGTCGCGAACCTTCGGCAGTCCGGATCCCGACAGGGCCCACGCGTGCTGCAGCACCACATCCCGGCACTGCACGTAGCCGGCGGCGATCTCATAGGGCTTGCGCTTGTGGCGACCGCCGAAATAGAGCACGTCCCAGCCAGCCGGAACCGCGGCGCGAAACTGCGGATACTCCGCCACGAATCGGCGATCGAAAACCGCGTCGTCCTCGAAGATCACGAGCTCGTCGACGCGATCCTCGATCGCGCGCTCGATCTCCCGCAGGTGCGACTGGTAGCAGGCCCAGGACGCCGACGTCAGCCCGAACCGCTCGGGCATCGGTACCGGCAGGGTCTCGGGAGAGTAGGCGCTCACGCGTTCCACCGGGCCGAGCGACGCGAGCACGGGCGGGGTGAGCTGCTCACGAAACTCACGCCACCGCTTGGGGCTCGTGTCGAGATTGATGCAGACCGCGCGCGCCGCCACGTCGCTAGGCACTCGAACAGGGCGCGGTCAGGTACTCGATGCCGCTGTCGGGATCCGGCAGCCAGCCCTGCGGGTCATAGACGCGGTCGCCATGGATTACGCGCATATCCGCCGTGAGCCCAGGACGGTAGCGAATAACCACCCGCAGCGTCACGGCGCTTTGCACCGACTGAGCGGCGATGAATTCGCGCACCGACAGCGGCTCGACCGCGGCCGGCTCGTTCTCGACCACGGCCTCCCAGGTCGTCGTGATCTCCCCGGTCGTCGAGTTCTGGGTGTGCACCGGCCGCTCGATCGTAATGCGGTGGCGCAGCCTGCCCGGGTCTAGCATCAGCTCATCGCCGGATCGCGTAGCGGATAGAGCAACGCCAGCACCGGCGCCGGCAGATACCCGCGCTCCCACTCGGCCATGTTCACGCCCGACGGGTCACGCTTGAGGATCCCCGTGAGCATGATCACGGCGTTCTTGACCTCGGCAGGGACGTCGGTGCCATTCAAATCGACCGGGACTTCGCCGGACGAATCGTCGTACGCGGTGTGTGGCACCTTCAGGTAGTTCAGCACCGCCGCGGAGGCGCCCTCGATGATCAACATGAGGTCGTTGTCGTCGGCGTCGTGATTGAATTGCAGCCGGCGCTTCACTTCATCGAGCGTCACGAGCATCACCATTTACGTCGGCCTCTTCGTGTCCCGGCCGTGCTTCACAGCCAGGCGCCAATCTGCAGAGGTGCCGGGGCGACCCTTTGGCTCCGACTTCTGCGCGATCCACCAAGAGCCGCCGAACGTCACGCCGTCGCCCTTCACGTACTTCATCCCATCGACGAACACGCCGCGGTCGAGCGGCCACGGCATCACCAGTGTGGTCACGTGCTGGCGCTCGCCGTCGGCCAGCGATAGCGTGATCGTGCGGCCGTCCTCGCCGAGCTCGGCGGAGAAGTTGGCCACCGACAGGCCGTCCTTGCCGTCGCGCGGGCGCTCCAGGCGGTCGACGGCGCGCTGCATCGTGTCCTGCGCTCGCCTCTCGAACTCGAGCGCCCATGTCGCGGAGGCTCGCTCGAGCCACGGCACGACGTCCTCGACAGTGACGCTATGGCCATCAGCCGGCACCGGTATCGGGTGCGCCTCGAGGTGCGCCGCGAGCGCCGCGCGGACTTGCTCCGGTGTCGCGTCCTTACCATCGAGCGGCTCGCGGATCGGGTGCGCCTCGAGGTGTGCAGCCACGCCCGCAGCGACTTGCTCTTCCGTGGCGTCTTTTCCATTGATCGGCGCTGGGATTGGGTGCGCCTCGAGGTGTGCCGCGATCGCCGCGCGGACTTGCTCTGGCGTCGCGTCCTTGCCATCGAGCGGTTCGCGGATCGGGTGCGCCGCGAGGTGCGCCGCGAGCGCTGCGCGGATCTCGTCCGCCGTCGGTGGCCGGCCAGCCTCCGGTGGGTTTTCCCGCAGCCAGGTCGCCGCGGCGGTGGATATTTCCTCCGCCGTTGGGGCGCGGCCTGGACCGCCAGACGCCGGCGGATGGGCTTTGAGGTGCGCCGCGACCGCGGCCTCGATCTGGGCGCTCTCGACCACCACGTCGGCGCCGAGCTTCGGCAGAGGGTGCGCCGCCATGAAAGCGTCGACGGCGGCACGGATCGCCTCGGGGCTCGCATCCTTGCCGTTCTGCGGCTTCTCGATGCGCTCGAGGCTGCGGTGCAGCAGATCCGTCGCGCGGCGTTCGAAATCGAGCGCCCACGAAGCGAAAGCAGCCTCGAACAGCGGCTTGACGTCCTCGATGGTGACGCTCGTGCCGTTCTTGGCTTGCGTGATTGGATGCTCGGCGAGATACGCAGCAACGGCCGTCCTCGCGTGTTCCGGTGTTGCGTCCTTTCCTGGTGCGCCGACGAGCGACTCCAGCCAGGCATACACGTCGCCCTCATAGCCCACGGAGACCGCGACGTCGAAGGCGTTGCGGCCATCCTTACCGTGGACGACCTCTCGGGCCTCGAACTCGGCGAGGCGCTGCTCGAGCGCCTTCATTCGCGAGTCGTCCGTGAGTCCGGCGAGCGCTTTCGATAGCTTCAGCGCCTGGTCGGCGTCGACCTCCTTGCGCAGGGCTTCCAGGCCGGTGCGCAGCTGCGCCAGCAGCCCATCGATCGCCGGCTGAACGAAAGCCCGCACGTTCTCCAGGACTCGGCTGGCAAGCGCTTCTGCGTTCAATGGATCACCAGTGGTGCTGCGCCACGAAACACCGCGTCGACCGCGGACAGGGCGACGTCGGCCGGTTGTGGAGCCGACGGGCTTGCGAACGGATCCGGCTGAGCATCGCGCCTCGCCAATGCAGCCAGGCTAAAGTTTTGCTGCTGAAGGTAAGGCGTCCCGCCGCCTTCGACCGGCGGCAGATTGTCGTCGCGACGACCTTCATTGGGCGCGAGCATCCCCGCGTTGATCTTCTTCGCGTTCGCATCGGCCCGAGTCGAGGGATCCATGCGTAACAGCTCCGACGTGTCGAACCAGACCTCCTGGGAGCCTTTACTCTCGAGCAGGAACGGATCGTCGATCTCCAGACCCTCGTCGAGGCGTCGCTCCATGCTGTCGACCGTCGGATGGAGGCATTGGTCGTAGTACTGCTGATTCAGCGCCGCCGTGTTGTTCACCGTCGGCATCGCACCGAGCCCGAGTTTGTAGGGCGGCACATGGAAGGTCGCGCAGATCATCTCGCCGCTGAACTTCAGCTGCTCGATCAGCTGCGAGTCCTTGGCGTTGATCGTCATCGCTTCGTACTTCAGGCCATCGCCGAGCACCAGCAGCTTGCCGAGGTTCTCGCCGGAGAAGCGCTCCGTGAAGCTCTCCTTCAGGCGAGTGGCCGTCTCGTCGGAGATCGCGCCCGGCGCCGTCATCACCCCGCCAGGCTGGCTCATGTTCTGGAAGAACTTCGCGCTGTTCTCCTGGATGGCCAGGCTCTGCATCGCAGCAATGCCGGAAGCGTAGATCGGCGATACGCCGCACAGCGGGTGCCAGAGCGTGTTGATGCGGTCGTGGATGATCTCCGACGCCGGCACGATGAGCGAGTTGGTTTCGAGCCCGGCCAAATTGTCCTGATGCAAGTCGTAGAAAATATCCCCCGCCGGCGACACCATGGGGGTCACGCGCGACGGATCGAGCACATACATCGCGACGATGAACTGCTGGTCGTTTCGAACCTTGAGCACATAGGTGTTACCGCGCAGCAGCAGTGAGAACACCCACGATCGGACAAAGTCAGGCCACGTCTGGAACGTATTCGGCTTGCGCAGCACCGGCCGACCGCTCGTCGGCACCCAGATCAACTTGACGGCGTCGAACGCCATCACGCGCGCCGGCATCTTCGCGATGTCGTTCGCGATCAATGTCACGCAGGCGAACACCGCCCAGTTCGCCGAGACGGTCGCGGCATCGACCTTGACGTTGCGCTGCCAGGCGCCGGTGTACGACTCGCGAACGACCGGCCACCAACCGCCGCCGCCAGCGATCGCATAGAGCTTACGAACGAGCGTCCGCGCGGCGGACTGGAACAGTCTCACGCCTGGAGCTCGTCCGACTTACGCGAACGGCGCTTGCGCTTCGGCTTCAGGTCTTCCTCGTAAACTTCATACGTCTCTGCCACCTCCGGTTCCGCGGGCCGCTCCACCTTCACGGAATGCCGGGCGAGGCCCACCAGGACGAGTGCCCGCGCGTCCTGGTCTGTCGCGTCGAACGGCTCACCGGCACGTAGATCTCGCCGACCGTAGCGCATCGGCGAACTGGCGATGATCTGCATGGTTGTTTCTCCAAAAAATACGGCGGGACCGAAGCCCCGCCGTACGTTCAGACCGCTACTTAGCTCGACAGCGGCGCACCGCTGTAGTTGGCTGCCGTGATCACAGACACGATCCCTTCACGCGCCTTCTCCCAGCGGATGAAGCGCTCGGCCCGCAGCGCGACCAAGTTGCGCTGCCAGAGGCTGACCATCGCAGCCGCCGTGTCGGCACCCTCCGGATCCGTACCGAGCTGCAGCGATGCCTCTCGGCTGGAGTCGATGGTGATGCCACCGTCGTCCGCGAGCAGGATGCTGTTCGCCAGTACGAAGATCAGCACGTCGCCGGCACTGTCCGAAGGCACCGCCTCCGACGCAATGACCGGGAAGCCCTCGAGCGAGCCGCCCTGAGCGGTCATTTCGGGGAACTCCCGAACGCCGAGCGCGGTGCGCATCAGCGAGAGCCGCTGTGCGAGCCGATTGCTCGTGATGAAGACGCCCGACGCCAGCGGCAGATTCGCCGCCCACATCGGTGCCCACATCGCCTCGAGATCCGCCCGCAGATGCGCCGCGGTCGTACCGGAGGCCGGGCTGCCCGCCACGTTGTACGTGATCGCCGCCGGCATGATGGCACTCGCAGGGCCCACACTCGGATCGACGAAGCTCTCGTCGACGAACGCCGCCGAGCCGCGCAACAGATCGTCGCGCACGATCATTTCCGCGCTCGGGGACGAGAACCGCATCAGCTCGTCCGTCATGACGATGATGCCCGACGTCTTCGAGAATGCGAGCGTCACCTCATCGATCGACAGCTCGCCGACCGGCTTGCGCAACCCCTGCCCGACCCAACGGTGCGTGCCGCCGCCGTTCTGCAGGACCATGCGGGTATTGAACGGCACCGACCGCAAGGCCGGAATCCCGTTCGTCCCGAAACGACCGACGATCGTCATCGGGCGCAGGAGCTCGAGAAACTCGCTCGTCATCGTCGTGTACTCGACCAGCTTCGACGCCCAATCCGTCGCGGTCGTCGTGCCGGCCGCCGAGGCCGACTTGAGCACCAACGAGACCTCGGGCGTCGAGTCGCTCCAGCGCTTGGCGAACTCGCTCGCCTCGAGCAGATTGAACTTGCTGCGAACCAACGCGCCAACATAGCGCGCGAACGCGATGCCCTTCTCGACCTTCGGCGCTAGCACTTCGATGTGCGGATCGCGGGCGCGCGACGCGTTCTCGGGCTTGTCGCCGTCGCCCTTCTTCACCGGCTTGGCTTGGCCGAGCTGCTTCTCGAGACGGCGCAGACGCACCAGGTCGGCATCGAGCGCATCGATCTCGTCCGACGCGGTGTCGAACTCTTCTTGCTGGCTCTCGTCCATCGAGTGCCCGTCGTCGCTCGCCTTCTGCGTGATCTTCTCGTTGCGCGCGATCTTCGCGGCGCGCGTGTTTTCCAGATCCTTGATCTGGTCGGCAATGGATTTCTTCATGACTACGTCCTTTGAATGATTGAGACCGGGCCGCGAGTGCGGCGGTGATGCACGACGGTGCTACTCGGCTGAATGAGCCGTACGCCTCGATGCTCTATCCGGCCTGACGCGGCCAAGAGCTGCGAGTCGCGAGATTTGATGGCCGTGATCGTGGCGTCGGCATTCGCCGGTATCGTCACGGCCGAGAGCTCGATCCACGCCCACTTGATGAAGTGGATTCCGTACGTGCCCTCTATGAAGGTGTGCTCGATGGAGCGGAAGCCGATCGAGAGGCCGCGAACGAGGCCGAGCTTGATGCTCTGCCACGCCTCGTCGAGCCGGTCTTTGAGCATGCCGGGCTCGTCCGCCTTCACGAGCTTCACGCGGACGTCGATGCCGGTCGCCGTCACCTTGGCCTTCATGACATGGCCGACCGGCTGCCCCGAGTCGTGCTGAAAAAGAAACGGCAGCGGCAGTTTGAACTCGGCGCCCGTCGGCTCGACGATGTCACCGTACGAGTCCTCGGCCGGCGTCGTCGCCACGCCCTCGATCTCGCGCTTCTCTTCATCGATCGCCCGGATGTCGAGCACCGAATAGGCTCGATACACGCCGTCTGTGTCGCGTTGCTGCATTTCGCTGTCTCCAGAAAAGGCAAACCCCGCTCGGGGCGGGGTTCGTTGGTCGAAACGAGGTGCGGCGGCGCTAGATGCGGCCGACGAACATCTGGTACTTCTTCTTCCGCGGCTTCGGGTCCATGGCCATCAAGGCCACGGCATCGAACGTCGCCATCAGCGGGTCGATCTTCGCCGTGCCCGATGCCTGCTTCGTGATGATGATCGCGTTGCCGCGCGGCTCGACCTTCGCATTGCCGACGCACCAGGACATCATCGCGCAGCCCTGGTGCAGCATCGCGGCCTCGGCGAGCTTGCGCTCCGCCGTCTTGATCGCCGCCGTCATGCGCCAGCCCTGCGGGATCCCGACGATGCGCTCCTGATCGAACTTCCGCTCGAGGAGCGCCTCCACGATCTCACCGATGCCGGCTTGGTCGACACCAATGCGGTCGAGTAGCCCGGAGGCCTCGATCTGCTCGACGTAGTCAGCCACCTGCTGCACGTCGTCGCCGATGTTCTCGACGATCGTGAGGTCGCCGGCTTTGGCGAAATCCCGAAAGCGTTCCGCCTCGCTCTTCCGCCGCTCGAGCACGATCGGATGCACCCAGGCATGCGTCCAGTGCAGCCATTTCCCGGTCTCGGCCTCGAGGCCGATCGCGGCCATGGCGAGCATGTCGTCGAGCCCGCCGCCGTCAATGCCGACCGTGATCACCGTGCTGCGCTCGATCAGCCCTTCGAGCGTCACACCGCCGGCGCAGCTCGTCCAGAAATCGGCACCCGCCCACCGGTTGGAGCGCAACGAAAGCCCGATCTCGACATTCAGGTGCTTGGCGAGAAAACCGCGAATCGATTCCTCGCCGTCGTTCTCCGCCTTCTTCAACTCGCGATCGAGAAACAGCGGATCCACGCTCACGCCCAGGTTCGGGTTGGTGACGTAGAAGTTCTCCGGCTTCCGAGCCGCCCCGGCATCGAGCAGTGCCTGCGGAAATTCGTAGAGCACCGGCATGAACTGGCGGTCGTTGATCTTGCCGTCGCGCACGTCCCGGGCGTAGCGGAGCTTCTGCAGGAACACGCCGGCCGGCGGATCATCCGACTGCGTCGACAAATAGATAGTGAAGCCCTCGGGGCGAGACGCGAGTCCGCCCGTGGCTTCCCGCAGCATGTTCTCCGCGTTCGGCCGCTTACCGAACAGCCAGAGCTCGTCGACCAGCACACCCGTTGCCTTCTTGCCGCTCACCGTCTCGCTGTCGGCAGCGACGACCTTGAGCACCGCCTGGGTGGCGCGGTGAGTGATCGTCCGGATGTGGTCCTGGACGTGGAGCAGGTCGCTCAGCTCCTCATCGGCACGGACCATGTCGCGCGCTGGATAGAAGGAGTTGTTCGCGATCTCGATCGTCGGGGCCAGTACCAGGAACTCCGCGGACATGCGCCAATTGAGAATCAGTGCCGTCAGCATGATCGCTGCCGCCGCCGTGGACTTCGTGTTCTTCTTGCTGACCAGCAGCAAGAACTCCGTGATCAGGCGGCGCCCGCTCTGCGCGTCATAGGCGCCGAACACGGCCTCAACGAAGCTCGTAAGCCATTCGCGCTCGAGCTCCGCCATGGTCGGGGAGCCCGGCACGTCGACGACGCGCAGCTGACGGTAGATCTTCAGCGCCTGTTCGGCCGACTGCGGAAAGAGCGGCGGGCATGGCACCAGCGGACGCCGCCGAACGATCCGGGTCTCCCAGTCCGGGCAAGCGGTTGTCCACTCCATCCCGGCGCTAGTTCATCTTGTGCAGGCCGAGCGGCGTCTGCGCCGGCGCGAAATTACCACCGCCCTGCAGCAGATCCCGTGCCTTCTCACGCTTCTGCTCCTTCTTGCCGGTCTCCGTCGGCCGCGGGTGCAGGAACGGCGCGGCGGCGATCGCCATCTTGTCGCGTCGAGCCTCATCGATCTCGGGGTCGCGCATGACCTTGAGCATGTAATCGAGTGGCGTCGTCCCGCCATCGCTCGCGGCAGCCGCGGCCGGGCCAGGTTGAGCTGTCGACGGGCTTGCAGGCGCCGCCGAGACTTTGGGCCGGTTCTTGGTCCCCTTCGGCCGACCAGCTCCGGGCCGATACCCTCCGCGCGCCATCATGCACTCCAGCTACGGCCCAGGCGGACTGCCATGGCCACGTGTGAGCCGGCGTCGACCGACGTCCAAGGCTCAGCACCCAAGGCGATCGCACCGGAGGAAATCAGACAGGGCCCGTAGAAATCGAACGATTCAAAAGGGACACCCACGTTACGCCGGATGCACCGCGCGGGCTGCTCGCCCCGATTGAAAGCCACCGAAACGGCGTCTCGGGAGGCTCCGTTTTTCACCGGGGTTTTCAGCGCAACCGCTTAATCGTAGAGGAAAAAAATTCCCTGAATGAGAAGGGTCGAGGTCGGGAAAAACACGAAAAACTAACGTAGTTTCCTCCCCCCCCGGTACCCTCCATCATCATTGAATCATGTCCATGCTAATTAAAGGCAACTGGCCAAGCGCGAGCAGATTGGACTTCGCGCAGTTGCACCTGCGACAACAGCATTGCGTATTGCTATAGAGGTGGCCGCCGCCCATGGACAAGGGGATGCGATGGTCAAGCTCGGGTGCGTTCGCATCCCATGAGCCACGACGCCAGCCCGGTGCGGAGCCGGATGTTCGGCGGCTACCGTAGGCCGTCGTCTACTGAGTTACGCGAATACAATCTTCCGCGCCTTGCTAGGCGCGTACTTCGGAAACGGTTGATCGTTCACTTCGCATTGCGTCTTCCGATTGTGGCAACTCTCATCGGCGCTGACCAGGTTGTCGTCGGCCGTCGGATGGCCGCCGCGGATCAGCGGGACGTAGTGATCCACTACGGTCGCCTGGCTGACTACTCCCGTAAGCGCGCAGTACTGGCACAGCGGATCGCGCTTGAGCTTGGCGTCTCTGGTGCGCTGCCACAGCGCCGAGTCGTAGAAGCGTTTGCGGTCGCTGCTCGCGTCGTCGCCGGCGCGACGGCCAAGCGTTGCGACCACGGCGGTGTTCAGCATTGCGAGCCTTGGCTTCAACGTCTGCAGCTTCATAACAGCCGTCCGCTCAGATCTCGCAACGGCTCGTCCTCGTCATCCGCGTTCGCTAGCATCGAGATCAGGTCGGCGTTCTGGGCCACGATCTGACCGAGCAGCTGATTCTGCCCGTCGATCGCTCGGGCCAGCTGCGCCACTGCGTCGGGCAAAGACAACGGCTGCTCGGTCTCGAGCAACCCTGGACCATTTGAGGAGCCATGCGCGCCGGCGCTCGCAGCCTGCACAGGACACTCAGCAGTTCCGGTCATGATGGCCTTCCAGTTTCTCCGGATTCGCCACGTCGGGCGGCATGCCTCCATTGCTGCGAATGTAGCCACGGTCTTCGTCGGTTAGCTCTCTCAGATTCTTAGAGTCGTACGTCGGGCTCGAGCCGGGCACCGTGCCGTAGACACCACAGCGCGGGCAGATGTTCGTGTTCACCCGCATCACCACGCCCGTGAGGTTCTCTCCGCTGCCATTACACAGCCGGCATCGCTCCGAAGCTCTATCGAATATCTTCATGGCAGCTTCTCTCGGTTCTGCACCTGCACGATGATCCGCAGAGGGTTCTCCGAGTCGGTATCCCGATCCCCGACGATGAGCACGATGTGCTTCTCCACGATCAGCTCTACGTCCTGCAGTTCCATCTCATCAGCCGTGATGTCAACGTCGTCACCGCTCCCGAAGCCAGCAAGCGTAGTCCAGTCGGTAATCACACCTCCCGCGGCAGTGATCACGCGCTTCTCGACCGTACTTGGATCGTAGGGCACGCCATCCTTGTCGAGAAACTGAACGTTGCGCGCCGTGAACGCCTGTCGGCTGAGCACAGGTATGCCGACGATATCGCTCATAGCAGCAACTCCGCGCTCGGCAGCTCAACCGTCACGGTCGGATACTGGAGCTGTGCCAGAACGCCTCCCGGCCTAACCCCCGCCGCCGCCTCGAGCGTAAATGGAAACGCGAACGACCACGCTGAATCGGCACGCTGCAGAAATAAATACCGCGTGCCCATGGCGGTCGTCGGCGACGCCGGGATCTCAACCCCGGTCAGCTGCATGTCCGTCCAATCGCCGACGACGAGCTGATCAGCCGTGCCGGTCTGATCCTCGTTCTCGTAGATCCACAATTCGCCCGGAAACGGCCCGAAGCCCGCACCATCGACGACCAGGCCGAGCTCGCCAATGGCATGGTCGGCGTCGCCGAACGCCGTAATGCTCGGCGAAGGCATGGCGTTAGCGAATCACCACCGTCACGGCATCTGCCAGGATGGCGGGCAGCGCACGATCGAGCGTGAGCCGCAGTTCCGAATTAGCGCCGTCCCAGGTCGTGCTGCGAATGAACCGCTGTTCGCGGGCCAGCGCGCCACTGGTGACGACGATCTGCAGGCCGGTCAGACCCCCGGTTGCCTGCGTCACTGCGCCGCCATCGATGTCGGTCAGGATGCAGGCCATGTGCGTCGTGTCGCCCGCGTAGTTCGCCGTATTGACGGTGCAGTTCAAAAGCGCGGTGGCCTGAACCGCCACGAGCGGGAACGTGTCGCCTGACTGCGCTACGGGCGCTCCTTCGAAGAAGGCCTCTGAATTGTCGACCGCCGCCGTATTGCCGTTGATCTCGCGCACATCGGTTTGCGGGCGGCCGTTCGAATTGACGGCGAGGTAGGCCTGCAGCGCGCGGTGCACTTCGTAGACCGACGTCGAGTCCGGCGTCGTGACCCACGGCGCGTTGACGTTGGCCACCTGCGTCGCGGAGACCCAGCCCGTGATGCTGCGCACCTGGCCAGCGCCGGTGCCGCGCAAGATGTAGACCGTCGCACCGCCATACGGCACGAGCCCCAGAGTGTCGTCGGCGAACGACGACGTTCCGGCCGCGAGCGTGATCGACGTCGCGCTCCCGGCCTGCGCGGTGCCAGACGTGATGAGCCGGCCGGCCGGATCCGGGTGCTGCGAGCTCGGATTGCCATAGGTCTCGATGACGATCGTATCGTCGAGCCATACCTTGGTGCTCTGATCCGTGATGTTCACGGCGATGCGAGCCGCAGTCATCTCCGTAGAGGTCAGCGCCAGCGCGTATTCAGTGCCCTCGTCCGTGAAGCAGTTCGTCGCGTTGCCTGGTGAGCCCTCGTCCTTCATGACGATCACGTCGCCTGTGGCGCACGCGGCATCCGTTTTCTTGTCGACGCCTGTCGTGGTGTAGAGGTCGAAGTCGATCGTCGTCGCCACGCCATAGGGGCGCGTGATGTAGTGCGCCGCGAGCGCGGGAAACGCCGCGAACAGCAGGACGAAGGTCAGTAGCTTCTTCATGGTGTTTAGTCCGCGCGCCGGCGGCGCAGCAAGATGAAGTTGTTCGAAACTCCGGACTGAACCGCAAAGTAGAACCACTTGTAGGCCGTAGCAGACGCCGTGGTGTAGTTCGCGTCGAGGATCGTCCAGCCTGAAGCGTTGAAGGTCAGCGTAGAAGCATCGTGCAGCGTCGTGCCGTCGTGGCCTGCAAATAGCACTTTGTTTGCCACGAGCGATTGCGTGTTGCTGTTGTTGGCGCTGCCAAATTGCTGCGACGACACACCGACCGTGTTCTCGCGAGTACCGTCACTCTGATAAATACCAACGGCGCCCTCGGTCTTTTGTGTGTTCTCCGCTGTGGCTACCGAAAGTCCCATCATCAGGAACTGCGGCTGAAAGCCCGGACCCGTCACCGTCCAGTCGGCGCTCGCGGTGGTCGGTGAATCGACGGACCCGAGCTTGACCGCGTCAGGGATAGTCACCGCCCAATACGCCATGTCCTCTGCGGTCACGGCGTCGCGCTTGGTGAAGGTGGCGCCATCCGAATTGCACGCGGTCAATTCAGCAGAACGAGTCGCCGCGAGCTCACCTGCGATCCGGTTGTTGCGCAGGTCGGTTTCAGCAAACGGCGTGGTTAATCCGTCGTCGGTGCGCAGCGTCCATGTCCGCTGAGTCAGACCAACATCACAGGTTCCGATGCCGAACGATGAACGCGCGCTCGCGGTGGTGTTAGCCCCGCCGCCAAACCCAATCCCGTTGCCGAGCCACGCCGCAAAGATCATGGTCGGCTTCGCAGCGAGCCCGGTGATCGAGACAGTGCTTCCCGTTCCGTTGGGGATGGTCACCGACCCTACGGCCGAGACCGAGGTTCCCTTGACCAGCGTCACGCACACGATCGGCCGAATCGCCGTATTCGATCCGGTCCACGTCAGGGTTACGCCGTCCGTGGTAGTAGCCGCAGTGGCGTGGCGCACCGAAGTCCCGGTGCCTGCCGTCAGGATGTCCACAACTCCCGTCGTCAGGCCGTTGGAGCTGACCGTCGTCGTTGCGACGTTATCAGCATCAGTGTTGGTGACGACTCGAGAATTGGTGAAGTCGGTGAACCCGAGCGACTGGATATTGCCCGCGGCGGCCGTGTTGATCGTGGCACCAGCCGTGGCTTGAAACATCGCCCCCGTGGGCGTTCCAAAACCCGAGACTGTGAAGTCTTGAGTAGTGTTGGTGGCGGGCGCGGCCGCACAGGTCGGCGTAACCCATGAACTGGCCGCATGGCCAGCCATGGGCAACAGGCAGGCGAGAACTAGAGCGGCGCGCCGTCTGAAACGTAGAAGGCGTGGCCGTTCTTCCACGTCGCCTGGACCTCGACTTCGTAGTTGCTGTGCTCGCGGCACTTCGCGCGTCACATAATTCGGTACTATCTTCATGGCGTCGTCGGTGCTCCGCGGTTCAGCCAGACCGTCGAGCCGTCCTTCAGCACCGGCCGCACGACGTCGCCGACGACGATGGAGATCGATGCACTCAGCGTTACGGTCAGCGTCGAGAAGGGGTTCACGTCGAGCACTTGCCGAATGCCCTTCAGCGAGCCGCCGCTCGAGTAGAACGCGATGTAGTCGCCGGTCTCGCCCCAGTACGCAAGGTCGAAGCCGTCATAGATCCACCACGTATCGCTCAGCGTCGCGGTCGTGCCGCTGCTGTTGGCCGTCACGGTCGCCATCGCGGCCGCGTTGCCACCGCCGGTGTTGAGCTGCAGTCCGGCCTTGGTGCGTGCCGCCGCATTGACGAAGCTCGGCGTGGTCTCGACGTTGTTCGACAGCCAGACGAGCGGCCACTGCGAGATCGCGGCTGCGAGGCCGCTCACGGTGGCGCCACCTGGGTCGCAAGCCAGCCTAACCTGCTTATCGGAGCCGGAATGGAAGGCGAACTGGTTGTTGTTGAAGATCGCGCCGAGCCAACGGTCCGGGTAGCCCTGAATCGAGATATTCGGACTGCACCCGGAGCCGAAGCTGAAGAAGTAGCCTTGCTTGCTCGAGCCGGGCGTCACCGTGTTCTGCGTGAACTCAGCGCCGAGCTCGTTCTGATAGCGGTTGTCCATCAGGTTCGAGATGCCAGCGGTTCCGCCAGTGACCGCGCCCGGTCCCCAGGCGTAGTCCCAGTTGTTGTAGTACGTGTTGTGGTAGAGGCGCAGATGGCCGGTCGAGAGCGTCTGCTTGTTGCAGCAAGGGTCGGCGTCGATCTGCCAACCATCGGCGGGATTGTCGAAGACGAAGTTGTATCGGAGGATCAAGCCCATCCCGTTGACCTTCGAGATCGCCTGGTGCGACGAGTCAACGCTGCGGGCGGCGCCCTTGAAGATATTGCCCTCGGCGAGCGACGGCCCATACGGCGTCAGCGAACGGTCCGGGTCGGTGTAAGCCGTGTAGCCCGTGTAGAGATCCGCGGCGCGCAGGCCGGCATAGCCGGTGTTCTGTCCGACGAGACTCCCGTCAAACGTATTGCCGCGCGCGACGCTGCGCGCCCCGAACATGCCAAAGTTGTCGTGACCGCCGTTATGGAAGCTGTTGTTCACGAACAGCGCGTCAGGCCCATATACGGTGAACAGGTCCCCGCAGTCTTGCCCGGCGTTGTTGTTCGCCGGGTTCGTGTCGTTGTTGGTGCCTTGGAAGCCCACGTCGTTGTCGTGGAAATATGGGTGGTCTGACGTGTTGTCGATGTAGTTGGCAGCCCACGCTCGCGCGCCTGAGAGTTCGGCGTGGTCGAGCTCGATGTAATCCGCGTTGTTGACCAGGACGACCGTGTTGCGCTGCCGGTAGTCGTTGCCGCAGAGGTCCTTATTCCACTGCGAGCGATCCCCGAGACGCAGGTGCGTCGCGCCGACGCCCGTCACGTGCCAATACTTCGCGCCATCGAACCGCAGAATCGAGAGCGTGCTGCTCCCGGTCGACGGATAGAAATTGATCGTGTCGCCGGCCTGAGCGCGAATCGTGATCGGATGTCCTGCCGTGCCGGAGCGCGTGAGCGTCGTATAGGCACCGTAGGTCCAGATCGTGTCGCCCGTCGCACGCATCTCGATGATGTCGTCCGGGTTCGCAATCGAGATCGCCTTTGAGAGCGTCGAGCACGGCGAGCCCGACGTGCAGGCATTGCTGTCCGAGCCGCCGGTCTCCGAAATGACGATCGTCGCCGACGGCGTGCCACCGCCGCCGTTCACAATCGTGAACGTCTCCGTCTGCTTCGATCCGCTCGAAGTGATACCGCCTGTCGCATTCTGGAACGCGAGCACCACCGTTTTGTCGGCCGACACGCTGCCGGCCACGATGTTGACGCAGCACTTATCCGCTGTGTCGCCGTCTGCCCACGAGAACGTCACGGGGCTGATGGCGGTGAAATCACTCCCCGAGGCGCCCGTGCCCGTGCCGTTGTTGAAAACCTGCACGCTCACGGCACCCGTGCCGCCATTCACCCGCTGGACAGCACCCGTCTGCGTCGTCGCCGACTCCGCACCGCTCCCGGTCGCGCTCGTGAACTGGTAATTACCGACGTTGCCTACGTCCGTGATCTGGAGCGTGAGCGTCTGATTGATCGGCGCGGCCGCGATCCCGCCCATCGCGCTCTGCAAGCCCAGAATGATCGTCTTGTTGCCACCGCTGATGGCGTTGTAGTGCAGCGAGACGCAGCACTTGTCCCCGCCCTCGCCGTTGGCCCAGTTGTACGTCGTCGGCGTGATGGCCGTGTAGTCGGAGCCTGACGTCGCGGTGCCGGTGGCGGTGTCGTAGACCTGCACGCTTACCGCACCAACCGTCGACGCGGTGCGCGTCACGGTCGCGCGTATATAGTCGCCGCTCTCGTTATTGCTGTTGAACGTCGCCTTGAACTGGTAGAAACCCGCCTGATCCGGTGAGCCGGACGCAATGGGCTGGATCGTGCGGAACGCGTCGACGACGCCGGCCACATACATCGGCGTCGTCTGGTCGCACCCTGCGGACGGACAGTTGCCGCCGAGGTTCACGGTGCCGGCGGCTTTGTCCTTCCAGCAGTACAGCGCCGCGACGCTCCCGCCGAGCGTGCCAACATCGCCCGTCGCGACGTAGTTCGTGGTGAGCCAGGTCGGCAACGTGCGTTGCAGTCCCGAGTAGAGCACGCACGGCTGCGCCACCGTGTCGGTGACGAATGAATACACCGTCGTGTCGCCCGTCGTCGCGGCGTCAGCGGTCAGCGTCCTGATCTGCGCTTGCCCGCGTAGCTTCGACGGAAACGCACCTGGCGCCCAGGCATCCGCGGTGTCGGCGTAGATGCGGTTGGCGGTGCTCGGTGACCCGGAGAGCAGCCGATCGGAGAACACCCCAACCTGCGCGCCGCCCGTGGTGTCGCTGACGGTCGTCTGCGCAACGCCAGACAGCTGCGCGTCCGCCACACATAGGAACGCGAAGCAGGCGAGCGCGGCCGCAATGCGGATTCGGTTCATTGCGCACTCCACGAAATCGGGGCGACGACCGCAGCCCAGGGCCCGGTGAGCGACACACTCACCACCCCCGACTCGGCGGCGGCGAACGCTGGATGCGTCAGCAAGCCTTTGGCGATCGACCAGCCGTTAGCCGGCGCAGTCACGCCCCAAGCAGCGGTGATCACGTCATCGCCTTCGAAACAGTGCGTGAGGTCGAGCATCACGAAGGCGCCGATCGCGAGCGTCACCGGCAGGCTGCACGACGGGGAGAACACGACGGAGTACGCCGCCGGCGTTGCGGGCGGCGGCGGCGCCGCGGCCACGAGCGAGATCCGGTAGGCGGCGCCGCGCACTTGATAGTCGGTCTGCGGATGCGCGACTTTGGCCGCGGCGCAGGCTTTCGCGGCGAGCGAGAACCGCTGGTGGCCGGACACGAGCGTGCCGTCCGCGGCCTCGCATACGAAATCGAACGCGCCGACGCGCGTGTCGGTCCACTCGGCCGAGTGCGCGGCGGGCGCCCACGGGAGTAGAGCGATCACGACGAGCGCGATCGCGAATAGCGAACGTGTAGGCATGGAGCTCCAGGGAGAAAAGCGCCCGCTGTTACCCGGGCGCGAGGACGGCCGGCTCGGGGGGGCAGAGCGCGGCGCCAGAAACGGCAAAAGCCCGCACGAGGGCGGGCTTTTTGAGAGGCTGATGCCTCTAGGTAGCGGATCCTACGGGTTTAACCCCGCACTTGTCCAGAGGCCGCATGTCTGCTAGGCGCGCCGCGCAAACGCTGTTTGAGGTATTCGAGGCCGCCGTGATACCAGCCGGACAGGTACCCGTAGAGGCCCTGATAGCCGTTCGCAAGGCCGCTGCGCCGCCAGTGCCGCTCGCTAAGTCCGAACCAGAGCGCCCGATTGCCCTCGCTGCCGTACAGATGCGGATCCGCGCCCTCGCGCAGCGCGAGCGTGCACAGATCCTCGACGTAGCGGTTCTGGCACCGCTGCAGGCCGGTAAGCTCACACTCGGCGCGGCGGATCCTGGGTGGCCAGTGCTCGCGCTCCTTCAGCTCGACGGCGACCTTGAAGAGCTCGGCCCGCACGTACGTCCGACAGCGATCGTCCATGCCGAGGCACCAGAGGATCGCGCTCAACTGCAGCGGATCCATGCCGGCGGCCGCGAACCCGAACTCCTCGTGCTTGCGGCCGAGCGCGCCGCCGGAGCGGGTCTCGCGACCGCCGGCGCTCAAGATGCCCGGGATGCCGGCATTCAGGAGCTCACCACCGGCGCCGCGCCGGACGTCGCGTCGGCGCGGCGGATCGACGTGTGGCTCGTAGTTCTCGTACTCCGGAATCGGCCGGCCAAGATCGATGCGGATGCCGCGGGCCGCGGCCTTCGTGATAGCCATCTCGAGACGCTCACCGAGATCCATGCACTTCTCCGAGGTAACCGAGGATGACGGCGCGCGCTTCTTCGAAGCCATAGCAGATCGCATGCCGATAGCCGACGCGCGCCTGCAGCGCGCCGAACGCAAGCTGCTCGGCCGACACCGCGGCCTTGAGCTTCGCGAGCGCCCGGCCGAAGGCGCCGCGCGGCTTCTTCATCTCGATCCACAGACCATGCGAGGCGCCGCGTGCAACGGTGACCAGCAGATCCGCAACACCGGGCTTCAACCCGATGCGTTTGAGGCGCGCCATCTGCATCGCGCGTTGCCGCTCGTCGCCGGCGAGGTGCGCGCCGTTGGGGATCGCGATGATGAGCTCGGCGAGTCGCACGCGCGGGCCGTCATCGATCATGACCTGCGTCAGGCTCGCCCACTGCAGGACCGCGAGCTGCTCGCCCTCCTCGAGGTGCCTCACTCAACACGGCCTTCGGCCACTCGCATCCGCTCGAGCTTCAGCCGTTCGTCCTGCTCGTCGGCCACGCGATCGCTCTCGCCCTGGATCGTGAGTGCAAACGCGCGGATGCGGATCGTGAAGCGGGCGACGAACCGGCCGAGACAGGCCGTGCACGCGTGCACGACGTCGTGACTCTCGGGGCGCAGGCAGCCGATCAAGTTCTGATGGCGGCAGTACGGGCACATCATCGGCAGGACCACCGCGCCGCTCATGCGGAGCGCCGCCGCTGCGCCAGTTCGAACCCCGGCATCGGTTCCCATGTCGGCAGCTCAGTGAGCACGCGCGAGAACCGCTCGACGCCCTTGCCGCGGATGCTGCAGTTCCAGGCTTCGATCAACCAGGCGAGGCGGATTTTGGGCGGGGGCTTGATGATCTCCTGCATCGTCGAGGCCAAGCGCTCGCGCAGCTTCACGGCTTGAAACTGGATCGCATCCCCGGCTGCGGGCCGGCCGGCGAGCGTGCGGAAGAAGCGGCGTGCGCGGGACTCGTCGACATGGCACGCGGTGTAGAACGCGAACATCAGGTTGCCGCCCGACAGGTAGCCCGATGAATACGGCGCGTGGTCCGCCTCCTCCGTCAACGCGTGAAAGCGCGGATGCGCGGCGAGCAAATCGTCGAGCTGCGTGTTGGTGATCCGCGATTTCGAATGCAGCTGATCGTTCACCAGCCGGTGCAACAAGCGCAGCGCGATCGCCATGCCGAGCGGATTCTTCGCGCCCCGGATCGCGAGCACGTCGCTCGCTGAACGCTTGTGGCCGGTGTCGAGCGTCTTGAAGACCTCCGGATCCAAGCCGCGCGCGACCAGGATCTGCACCGGCACGCCCGCCTTCTCGATCGCTGCCAGCCGATGCTGCCCGTCGACGAGCCGCCCGTCCCAGTCGAACTTGATCGCCTCGGCGTTCATCAACCACTCGCCGGCTTGCATCTCCTGCACGTAACGCGCGACGACACCGCGGCCCATCGGCCGATTGGTGCGGTTCTCCGCCAGGTAGCGCGTCGCCATCGAGGGCGTGATCTGCTCGATCTCGAACGTCGGGTCGGCGTTCATGCCGGGGCCTCCTCCGGTGCGGTGGCGGCTTCGGCTTCTGCACGCTGCCGCCGCTGCTCCTCGAGCTTGCGGATTTGCGCGGCCGCCACCCGGTTGTCGACGTCGTCGAGCGATTCGGCCGCCTGGCGCCCGGAGATCCCGAGCACCCGACAGGAGTTCTCGAGCAGGAACGCGCGGCGTTTTCTTTCGCGGTCGGAGCGCTGCTGCGGTGATTCCCGGGTGGAAGCGCGGGCCGGGCTCTCAGCCGGCCCCGCGCGCGCGCCGCGCGTCTGGGAAGGTTTATGGAGAGAAGGATTAAGAGAAGAATCGTACGACAGGCTGTCGTGGGTCCCCTGACTCCCTGTCGGGGGACCACGACTCCCTGTCAGGGGTTCTGGCACCCCTGTCACGTTGTCGGGGGTTCCGCCAGACCCCGCGCCATTGCTCGCTTCTAGGCCCTGTTTCTGCCCTACCCCCGTCACGCTGTCGGGGGTAGGTCCGCTGGGCACCGCATTCCCGAAATCCAGTGGCACAAGGAGGCGAAAGAGCGTAGTTCGTCCTGGCCGTTTGGCGACGATCGCGACTTTCCCCAACTCCACTAGACTCTCGAGGTTGCGTTGCACCGTGCGTTCGGATTGGCGAGCCATGCCGGCCAGCGTCGACAGGCGGGCATAGCAGATCAGTTCTTCGCCGCAGTTGTCGGCCATGGCGAGTACGAGGAGCAGCTGATAGGCGTCGAGCTCCACCTGCTTCCACGCCCAATGCTTTGCGCGGTCGCTACTCATCGACGTCGGCGCAGGCCGGCTGGTAGCACTTTGTCATCGTTGCGCTTCCTTGCGCGTGCACGCGGGCCGATCGCCGAGTTCGTACGGCACGGAGACACACTCAGTCGGCTGGATGTCCGCGGCCGTCTGCATGCCGAGGTGATGCCCAAGCCAGCTCGCGCCGACTATCAACGCGACGGCGATCACAAAGAGGATGGCGCCGCCTAAGAATTGACCGGCGGATTTCGCTTCGGCGTTCTGCAGTTCGGCAACCCGCTCGAAGTCCGAAGGCTCTTGGAGCCAGAACGAAAACTCCGTCGGCCGTCGACGCGGAAGCCGAGCCGTTTCGTCGTCGTGTTCCTGCGAACCTGCTGCGTTCATGGCGCCCCCCGATTTTCGAATGGCCTACAGGAACTAGGGATATCGCCTGATCCCGCGACTGCAGAGCCGGCGGCAACATGTAATTCGGGTGCTGACGGACGAGAAAGATCCTTGGCGCTCATCGGCTCAGTTCACTCCGCGCTCGCGGGCTTCCGCCTCGAGCTGAAGGTCGATCAGATCGCGCTCGTCAAGCTCGACGATTCGTTGGAGACGTTGGCGGGCGCCGTTTAACCGGACGACGGATTGCGTCAAATCACGGGCCCGCGTTTGTGCTGTCATTCCCGGATCACCGCCATCTCCGGCGGTGATTGGGCTTTGTAGGCGGAAATGGCGGAGCATTCGCGTGACCGTCAGCGTTCTCGGAAATAGCGCGCGAGTTTTTCCACGGTCTTCACTCGAGGGTCTGCGGTCTCCCGGGTGGCGATCTTCTCGATCGTTCGCTTCGGAACCCGGCTTCTTTTTGCTACCTCGCGCCAGTGGCCTTTCGATGATTGCAGCTGCTCAACGACATATTCATGGATCGACTCGCACATGCGCGGCGACAGTAAACCCTTCTTTGGGTATTCGCAACCCACCCTTGGGTACTGCGGTGCCGCAGAATTTGCGGCGATGAGTAAGCCTAAACGGCCAAAGCACGTCGCGACGGCCCTCCGAAAGACGGTCGCCGACAATGTGCTGCGACGAATGGAAGAGCGCTATAAGGACCGCGGCGATAAGTTCAAAGCGCTAGCCGAAACCGCTGGCGTCACGCTGTCCACTGTGCAGCGCGTGACGCAGCCAGAGCGCTATCAGAATGGAGCGTCAATCGATACGATCGACCTTCTCGCTAAGGCGTTACGGTGCGAGCCGGATGATCTGCTCCGAGATCCTCATCTAGGCGATTGAGCCGGGCGAGCAACTGCTCCGCGGCCTCCGCCGCCGCTGCCAGCTCGCCCTCGCTGACCGACTTCAGTTCGGTCTGTTCTACCACCAACAGACATTCGTAAATGGCGTCGTGAAGACGACGCACAAGCTCTTCGCTCATCCAGCGGTCCCCCAGCTGCGTTAGTAGACGCGCGCGTTACATACCCATAGATGGGTTGACAACACCCTAAGATGGGTATTACTCTCGCGCCCCATGCCTTCCCCCAACCCTACACCCGCCTGCGCCGAGTCATGCGTGAAACCGGCCTGAACCGTTCCCAATTGGCCGAGGCCGCAGGCGCCACGAAGGCCACGATGACGCGGTACTTCACCGACGGTAAGCGCGGGATGGCTGCGGAGCACGGGTTCAATCTGGCAAAAAGCACGGGTTTCGATGCGCAGTGGCTGCTTCTTGGTGTTGGCGATCCGTTAGGTCGGGACGGTGATCTGCCGCATCCATACGCGGTGATCGTTCGTCACCTTCGCGTCGTCATCGCAACTGTGAGCCAGTTAGCAGGTGAATCCAAGTGATTCGCACAGCTAAGTGCGAAAGAGGATCGATTCACTTCGAAAGCGAAACGATTCCTGCCGTTATGTCGCATCCGCTCTGCGGCCGCGGCGCGAGCAATGCGTTTGCGCTGTCAGCAGCGATGGGGCTACGGCGCCCCGTATTCGGCACCACCGGTCGAGATCAGGTACAGCGTCCGGCTATACGGCAGTCGCGCGAGTATGGGCGCGTTGTTCACGACGCCTGCGGTCATCACGGCGCGGCAGAGCAGGCTCACTCCGGCCTGCGTTCGCGCGCACATAGCGTCGGCGCTGTCGATGAATCTGCCCTTGCGCAGCCTCGCGATGACGAGCGTCCGCCCCTCCGGCGCAGCGCCGATGGGGTGGACGATGAAGAGCGTGATCTGCGTTGCGGCCGCCACCAGCACGACAGCGATCAGCAGCAGCCAAATGAAGGCTCTCATGAGCTAGTACCCGCCTTTGTCCTCGCGCGAGAGCCCGCGTGCGAATGCCTCTCCGCAATACCGGCACTTCGCCGCCTCCGCGCGGATCATCTCGGCACACGCGGGGCACTTCTTCATTTCGCCGCCGGTCACCTGCCTGGATTCGAGCTTCGCTCGATTCGGTGCGCGGACGGCAACGATGAGCCCGGCGATCAGCGGACTGAGCAACAGCGAAAAGAAAAAGCCGGCGATGAAGCTGTGGCCTTTCGAGCGCGAGAACGCGCCGACGATCAACGCCAGCAGTACATAGATCAGCACGAGTTCCATTGCGACCCCTCCCCCTGGTGGTCGCGCGAATCCTAACACTCATGGTCTCGCGACCGTCTAGCCATTGAGGTATTCCATGTCGATCGAACCCGCTCCCGTTCGCTTCGAACTCATCAACGACGACCAGGTCCGCGATATAGCAACCGTTACGCCATGCGGTTCGAATCTGATCTGGACCCGCGCCAACGTCTCCGACAAGCGCCTGACCTGGGCGCAGGCTGACGAAGCGTGCAAGGCGTGCCGCATCGGCGGGCATGAAGACTGGCGCCTGCCGACGCGCGCCGAGCTGCTGACCCTCGTCGACGACACGCGCTTCGATCCCGCGATCGATCCGATCTTCCACTGCAAGCCGAACTGGTATTGGGCGAGCACGCCGTATGCGCCCTCCCCGGGCGTTTGCGCGTGGTTCGTGTCCTTCCTCAGCGGCGGCGCGTTCTACGGCTTCCGCAGCAACGACGGGTTCGTCCGTGCCGTGCGCGGCGGTCAGTAGATCGGCATTCGGACTCCGCCGCCGATGAACACACCCGCCCACGCGTCCGATGCGGACATCGACCGACTGCTCGAGGCACGCGGTGGCCCGGGCTCACCGGAAGAAATCCGCGGCATGACGCTCGAGCAGTGGACGGCGCAAAACGCCGACCGCATCTGGAAGCTGCTGCGCACCGGGGACTGCCGGCACATGTCTTTCAACGATCTGGCGAGAGCCCTTTGGAATCAACTATGACCCGCGCGATCGTGTCACGCCGGCGCGCGCGATCGCGCATGGCCTTCGTCCTCGAGGTCGCCGCCGGCGGCCTAGGCCTCCTGCTCTTCTTCGTCGGACTCGTTTGGTACTACGCGGTGCTCGAGGCAATCCTCACGCCGCGGCCGTGCGAGCCGGCCTGCGTGGCCATTCAACACGGGAACCAACGATGAACGCTGTTTTGAAAACGGACACTATGCGCCTGCAGTTGATCCCGCTGGATCAGCTCGTGCCATCGCGCACGGCCTCGCAGGTCGAACGCCGGAAGTACTTCGCTGAGGCCGGACTCAAGGAAATGGCCGAGAGCATCGCGGCGCATGGAATTCTGCAGCCGATCGTCGTGCGTTTCGTGCCCGGCGAGAAGGCCGGCGGCGTCTCAGTACCCGACCGTTTTGAGATCGTCGCCGGCGAGCGCCGTTGGCTCGCGGCGTCGGCGGCCGGCCTCGAGCAGATCCCAGCAACCGTGCTCGAACTCACCGACGAGCAGGTCATCGAGGTCCAGCTGATCGAAAACCTGCAGCGCCTGGACGTCCACCCGATGCAGGAGGCCGAGGGCTATCACGAGCTCGTGCACACGTTCGGACATCCGATCGAGGACGTGTTCGAGAAGGTAGGCAAGTCACGCAGCTATGTGTATGGCCGCATGAAGCTGCTCGATCTCGCGCCTGAGTGTCGGAAGGCGTTCTACCAGGACGATCTCAACGCGTCGACCGCGCAGCTGATCGCACGGATCCCCGGCGAAGAGCAGCAGCTGCGTGCGCTGAAGGTCGTGACCGAGAAGGACTGGCAGGATCGCCCGATGAGCTACCGCGACGCCGCGCGGTACGTGCACGAGACCTTCATGCTGAAGCTCTCGACGGCACCGTTCCCGCGCGATGACGCCGAGCTCGTGCCCGCGGCCGGCGCGTGCGGGCCCTGCCCGATGCGAACGGGCAATGCGCCGGATCTCTTCGGCGACGTAACCGGTCCAGACGTTTGCACAAACCCCTCGTGCTTCCAGTCGAAGAAAGCTGCTCACGTGAAGCGGGAGCTCGAGAAGGCGCGCGCCGATGGGTCCGAAGTGATTCGCGGCGCTGCGGCACGCAAGGTACTCCCGGACTCGCGCGGCTATTCATACAGCAGCGACGGCCGTCACAAACAGCTGCGCAACGGCTATGCGCGGCCGCGCGATGTATGTCTAGACGACCCGAAGAAACGCACGTTCGCGCAGCTCGCCGGCAAAGACGCCCCGACCGTGCGCCTGCAGGATCCCAACACCGGGCGCGTCGAGAAAGTGTTGCGCCTCGAGGACGTCGCCGAGCGACTCAAGGAAAATGGCGTCGCCGTCGCACCGGTACCGAAGGACGCGACTGAGGCGCACGAGCAGAAACAAGAGCGTCACAGGCGGAACGCGGAACTGGAGTTCTCTGCGCGTCGGGCACTCTTCCAGGCAGTCGTCGCGGCCGCGCCGAAGAAGCTGACCCGTAGCGGTCTGATCAGAATTGCGTTGGCGCTCATCGAGCGCGGCTGGGGCGATGACGAGCAGGTATATCTCGCCCTGGGATGGGAAGCTCCAAAGACGCTGAGCGCAGGCAATCACCAACAGTTCGCGACGCGCCTGGAGAAGTGCACCGAGGTAGAGCTGAATCAGATCGTGCTAGCGATGACGGCAGTCGAGGACGTCCTCGACGAATACGGCGAGGCCGAGCAGCTCAGCGAACTCGCGAAGGACCTCGGCGTCGACGCGAAGAAGATCCGACGCGATCTGGCGCCGAAGACCGAGACGAAGATCAAACCGAAGACGAAGCCGAAGACCGGCGTCAAGGTCCGCAAGAAGGCGAAGAAGTGAACCGCTGCGTCGTCTGCGGCTGCACCGATCGGCAGGCCTGCGTGGTTGGCGGGCTGCCGTGCCACTGGGCGCTCGAGCTCGACGAGGGCCTCGTCTGCTCGGCGTGCGAATTCGCACCGCTCGCCTTCCACGCGCCGGACCCGGATGAGCGCCTTCCGCTCTCGCCTCCCCTGTTGCTCGCATGAAGATCGAGGGAATCGTGCTGCAGATCGAGACGATCAAGAAGCTGCTGCAGGGACGCATCGCGAAGCATCACGCGAGCGGCGAACTGCCGGCGGCGGTCGGCGAGCTGCTGCGTGTACGCGAGCCGTGGCGTCGTAACGTCGACGGAACCTTTCGATATGTCGCCGACTACGACTCGTCGGCCGAGATCCGCGGCGGCCTGGCACAGCACCAGATCCTCTGGCAGTCGCCCGTCGTCATGCCCTTCGACGCCATCCGTTTGACCGTGACCGTGCGCGGCGCTCGCCGCCTGCGCGATCGCGGCTGGTTGATGACCCTTGAACCCATTCCCGCCGATGAGGTGAGCACGAATGTCCGCACAGGCACGTTTCACGAAAATTAGCGCCACCGGGAAGCCGCTGGCTGCCGCTGCCAAAACATGGCCGGTCGTGTCCGATCAGAAGACCGACCGGATGTGGGCCACAAAGCCGATCGCCGTCGCCGACTGGAAGCCGGCCACGATCAAGAAGATCGAGGCGCAGCTGCGCGAATCGAAACTCGGCGGCTTCGACGATTGGCGCATCCCGACCGTGGAGGAGCTGTTCGTCCTAGCCGATCGAACCCGCACCAACCCGGCGATCGACGAGAAGTTCTTCCCGAAGTGCCCGAGCGATTGGTTCTGGAGTTCGTCGCCCTACGCGCCCTCCCCGGGCGATTGCGCGTGGTTCGTGTCCTTCTACAGCGGCCTCGCGTACTGCTACAACCGCCTCAGCTACGGGTTCGTCCGTGCCGTGCGCGGCGGTCAGTAATTCGGCATTCGGACACTAGCGAGGACACCATGCAAACGCTCACAGCAGAACTGCGCTCGACGATCGTCCGGCGCATTGAATCCGCCCCGCGACATGAGCTCGCGAGCATCGTCAGTGCGCTGTGTGCACACGACGACGTCGCCGAGCTCGTCCAGACGGTGCGGCCTGCCGCCGCCGGCGAGCGCTTCGAGCGCCGCGGCGCCGGCACCCTTCTCGACACGACCAGCGGCCTCGAGTGGACGCGGCAGAACGTCCCGGGCGACTCGATGAACTGGGAGGCCGCCAAGGAGGCGAGCGCGAAGCTCGAGCTCGACGGCGGGAACTGGCGGCTGCCCACGATCAAGGAGCTGCTGACGCTCGTCGACTATGAGCGGCACGATCCGGCGATCGACCCGGCGTTTGAATGCAAACCAAACTGGTACTGGACGGCGACGCCCTACGCGCCCTCCCCGGGCGTTTACGCGTGGGGCGTGTCCTTCAGCTACGGCAACGCGTACTACTTCAACCGCGGCAACTACGGGTTCGTCCGTGCCGTGCGCGGCGGTCAGTAGATCGGATATCGGCCGATGTCCATAAACCCACCCGCGATCGTCAAAACGAGCGAGACCGTACTCGTCGCCATCGAGCAGGCGGTCGGGCACTTCGCGCGCAAGCACAAGTTCGACGTCGGACGCGAGCTGCGCGGCGACGCGCGTGCGGTGGCGAAGCTCGCTCGCAAGGCCTGGCGGCGGCCGGGTTCTGAATCGATCGGCGCGCTATCCGACGCCATCGATGGTTGGGTAGACGGGAACTGAAGTGAGTTCGGCGCCGCAACACGTAGGACGGGTACAAGCGATCGCCGCGGTTTGGATCACTCTCGCGAAGTACTGCGAGCTCAGTGGCGAGACGCCGGCGGCGGTTCGCAGCCGGCGACAGAAGGGGATCTGGCTCGACGGCAAACATACCCAGGTGCGCGATCGCCGCATCTGGGTGAATGCGGAAGCTGCACAACGCTGGGTTGCAACGGGAGCGTGAACGTGGGCAGGATACGGCGCATAACAAGAACAGGGTACCGGCCATGTCGAAGGACAGGCTCGTGAAGCTCGCCGAAGGCCTCTACACGCGTTCCTATCCGTCTGGGAAGCGCGCGTTCCAGGTGCAGTTCTTCTATCGCGGCGCCCGCTGTCGGGAGACGCTGGACGGCCTCGACCCCGGCAAGAAGGCGCATGTCCGGATGGCCGAGAATCGCTTGGGCTCGATACGCGATCAGATCGCGCGCGCGTCTTTCAACTATGCCGAGTTCTTTCCGGAATCCAAACGCGCGAGGTTCTTCGGCTTTGGCGGTGTCCGCACCGTTCGTGAGGTTGGCGACTCATGGCTTGCCGACATGAAACTCTCTCTGCCGCACAGCACCTATCGGAGCTACAACGGGCCGATGCAGCGATTCGTGTATCCGGCGATCGGCAAGCTGCGGGTGCGCGACGTGACACCTGAGCATATTCGCGACGCGTTCCGCGGGGCGGACATCACTCTGAAGACGGCGCGCAACTATTCGATCCCGCTGAAAGGCATCTTCCAGCGCGCCCTCGACGACGGCGATGTCACGTCAAATCCGATGCATCGCGTCACGCTGAAGCGCCTGATCCCGGCCAACAAGCACCGCTCCGATTACGAGGTGGATCCGCTGTCGGAGGCGGAGATCTCCACCTTCCTCGAGGCGTGTCGGAAGCATCGGCCGACGTGGTCCGACTACTGGACCGTTGCGTTCTATACCGGCGTGCGAACGTCGGAGCAGTACGGCATGGAATGGCCCGACTGGGACGGCGCCAGTGCGCTGCGGATCGAGCGCGCGGTCGTCGAGCGCCAGGTCAAGACGCCGAAGACGGCGAGCAGCGTGCGGACGCTGCAGCTGACGCCAATGGTCACCGACGCGCTTAAGCATCAGCGTTCGCACGGCGGCACGGCCTTTGGCGCGCGCATCTTCTGGCATCCGGAGCACGAGGAAGTGCTGGTCGACTACGAGAAGTCACAGGCCGTGTTCGATTTCGTCTGCAAGAAAGCCGGTCTGCGGCGGCGCAACCAGTACCAGACGCGGCACACGTACGCGAGCAACATGTTGATGCAAGCCGAGAACCCGCTCTTCGTCGCCCGGCAGATGGGCCACAAAGACATCTACATGCTGCTGCGGATCTACGCGAAGTGGATCAAAGACGCTGCCACGTATGTGCCACGTGGCGATTACGGTAATCGGAGGATCGCTGAATGAACAAGCACTTACAGTTTTTCCCGTGGAGGTTCAAGTCCTCTCCTGGGCACCACCGACTTTCTACTCGCGTCGACACTCGTCGACTACGATCATCGTAACCGCCTGATACGGGCTCGCATTTCAATCGACTCGCATCTGCTGCGGTCCACTCCCGTCTACTCTACTTAATACGTGTTTCCGCTTCTGATCCCATAAAACCGGGACACTGAAACCGTGAAGTGTACCGGGTGCGGCGAGTGTACCGGCGGTGCTACAATTGCGGCTTGCCACGGCTCCAGCGCGTCCGCGCCGGGGAGACGGGTCCAACGAGGACTCCGTCATGGCACTCACCAAATCGAAGCTCCAGGTCGCTATCGCCGACGCCAAAGCCACTGGCACGCGCAAGAAGGTTGCGGACGCCCACGGCCTCTACGCGCTCGCCGCGCCAGTGGGCGCCGTCTGGTGGCGTCTGCGTCTGCTCCACGGTGCGAAGGAGCCGAAGGAGCTGCACCTATCCCTCGGCACCTGGCCTGAGACCCCGATCGACGATGCAGTCAATCGTGCCGCGACCGTGCGGAAGGCGAGCAAGAACGGCGAAGACCCCCGGCTCGTCGCAGCACAGCTGCGCGGCGCGGTAGCCCCGCATCCTGTTCAAGCGGCGCCGGCCGGCGACTCCATCGAGTCCGTCGTCGCGCGCTGGCGCGAGCACACCACCGGGGATCACGCAGCGTCCACGCTGAAGCGCAACGATCGCTGCATCATGTATCTCGTCGAAGAGCTGGGGCCGAGCACGTCGATGGCCGCGGTCGATGCACCAGCGTTGCAGGCCGCGATCGAGCGCATCGAGCTGAAGCACAGCGGACGCACGTACGGCAGCAACGGACACGTGTCGCGTGGCGAGATACCGCGGCGCTCGCTCCAGCTCGCGAACAAGCTCTGGCGCTACGCGATGGGCAAACGGATCGTGCCGCACAACCCGGCATCGGGACTCCGAGCCGACGACTTCCTGAAGAAGCGCGTCGAACGATCAATGGCCGCGATCACGGACCCGAAGAAATTCGGCGCCCTGCTGCGCGCAATCGACGGCTACGACGGCGAGGACGTGACACGGATCGCGCTGCGACTCCTTGCGCTCACGTTCGTGCGACCGGGCGAGCTACGTAACGCCAAGTGGTCGGAGTTTGATCTCGATACCGACGTGCCGCAGTGGGTGATCCCGCGCGAGCGAATGAAGACGCGCGCGAGCGATCACGTTGTGCCGCTCTCAGCACAAGCGGTCGCATTGCTGCGCGAGCTACACCAGTACTGTGACGCCGATGGCGTGCTCGCGTTCCCTGGTCCCCGCAGCAAGCGCCCGCTTTCCGATGCGACGTTCACCGTCGCGCTGCGCGCGCTCGGTGTCTCGGGCGACGAGCAAACAGCGCACGGATTCCGCGCGAGCGCATCCTCGATGCTGCACGCGCGCGGCGTCAATCACGACGTGATCGAGCAGCAGCTCGCGCACAAACGCCCCGGCGTCGCGGGCATCTACAACCGCGCGCACCTGCTGCCCGAGCGCCGCGCGATGATGCAGCGCTGGGCCGACTATCTCGACGAACTGCGCATCACCAACTAGCTCACCCACATAACCAGATCACGGCGCTGCGCATCCCGCGCAGTCGAGACGGGTCACCGAACCGGCGTAGCCGGAAGGAGACCTGACCGTGAAACTCTTCAAGGCAACTGTTCTAGTCGGCGGCGAGAACAAGTCGGCGCAGCAGCCGCGCTTGCTCTCGATGCTTGCCTACGCGAAGAACTACGCACAGGCCGAGCAGATGGCGGACAAAGCGTCCGGCGGAATCGCGCGAGGCATTCTGATCGAAGAAGGCCCGGCCGAGATGCCCGTGAACGTCGAGCAGCGCGTGCTGCACGGCGTGACCTTCTACGTTGAGCGGAGGGTGCTGCGATGAGCGCCCGCGTCGGGCTCGTGACGCGCCAGCCTACCGCGGAGCACCCGCACGCGCTGCTGCTCGCCGTCGCTCAACACGTCCTGCGGGGACTGAGGCAGCGGCGAGTGCCCGTTGCTTTCGGCGACACCGGCTATCGCGCAGACCCCGAGCACTTCGCCATGCAGATGGAAGTGTTCGATCGCATGCGGGAGACCGAGCGTGCGTTCCGGCAGCTTACCAATGGGAGTCAGCCATGAGCGCACCGGACTTCTTCGTGGCGAACCACGGCAGCGTCTTGACCCTGCATGCGCTGACCGAAACCGCGCGCGCATGGGTCGACGAGAACCTGCCGAGCGACGCGATGACTTGGGGAGTCGACGGTACCGTCGTGGAACCGCGCTACATCGGCGACATCGTCGATGGGATTTGCGCTGCCGGACTGGAAGTGCGGTGACCCATGCGCGCGACACTCAACTTCGGAGCGATCGGACGCTGCGGCTGCGGGGCGATTGGCGCGCGCTGGCCCCATTACGCTGGTGAACCGATCTGCGCATGTTGTTTGCGAGATCGGCGCGGCTCTCTGCGAACTATCGACCAAGAGCAGGCGCTCGTCGTCGGGACGCTCACGCCGGTTCAGCGGCAGGTGCGCATCGCGTGGCTAAGAAGCTCGTTCGGTCAGGAGACGCAACTCGTCGAGCAACGCGAGGACTACAAGCGCGTGCTGGTTGATGGCTAATCGGCGCACTTTCACCCTCACCGGTGGTCCCTGCGCAGCACGATTCGCAGCTCGGCCTTCCGACCTCCGCAGCGCGTGCATCGGAGCATCCGTTTGAACCAGGCGATCGGCACTTTTGCGCCGTAGCGCTCGACCAGCGCGCGCACGTTCAGCAGCTCTGAGCGGCGACACGGTTCGCACGTCGCGAAGACCCGATGCGCGGGCGTTAGGTCACCGAGTCGTTTGGGCTGCGGAGTGGACACCTGTATAAAAATACAGGTATGCTTTCGGCATGGCAACGCCACACGAGAACGCCATCGGGACGGCGCGCACGAGCTGCGGTTGTCGCGGCTCGGGCTGGGTCTGCGAGGATCATCCCGCGACCCCCTCGCTGTCGTGCAAGTGCGGAGCAGCTGCGACGCCATGCGAGTGCAACGAGGACGCCGCGCTCCCACCCGGCCGGCGCTGCATCGCGTGTGACGACTGAGGGATGCGCTCCAGCTCGGCGATCGTCGCGTCGAATGTCAGCTCGCCGCGAGCGCGCCGCACGAGGACGTTACGCACTCGTTCGGGATCGCGTGTAACGATGAGTGGCGCGAGACGCCGGAACTCAGTTGGTGGTCGATGCGTCGCGATCAATTGTGTTTCATCGGGCGGCCCTGCCAAAGATACATTTCCGCGAGAACCGACCAGATTTTCGCTCAAGACCGCGCGCGGTCCGATATCATGAAGACTCTGGCGCTAGAGGGCAGGCCGTGGCTCAATTCTGGCTGGGGATCACGAGCAATCGAAAGAGATTTGTCGAGGACGAGGGGCTATGGTGGTGTTTACCGCCAACAGGCACGACCGACGATAAGATCCTCATGTATGCATCGCGCGCGGCGAATTACTCTAAACAAGGGATGTTTGCGGTGTTTTCGATCACTAGCGCCCCCACGTCGGAGGATCGAAACACGTGGTGTCGCGGGGATCGTAGGGGCGACCTTCGCTATGTTTCACTTAAGCTAATGCGAGCATTCCCGGTTGCTCTCACAGCTTCCGATATGAAGAGCCACACAAAGTTGCGTCACGCGGCATTCGTACGCCGAAACTTCCAGGGCACGACATTTTCCATTTCAAAAGATCTTTTCGAAACGGTCCTGCGCGAACTAGAAAAGAAGCAGACATCGAGCACAGCGGCGTAGTTGTCCGCAGATTACGCAGTTGGAGTATCGACGTTGCCGAATCATTGGCTGCTAGTAGAACGCGTTGAGAACTGGAAGGTGGACCAGGCTGAAGGGTTCCGCCGCTTTGGCATTCCAGAACGAAAGGCCAAGGTCGCCGAGCTAGTAAAAGCGGGCGATCTTCTGGTGTTTTACGTCTCTAGCGGCATCAGCGCATTGGCAGATGTCCGCGAAGCGGTTGCGAACGGTACTTCCCATCTAGGGCATGGGGGCACGTACGACGTCGCATATCCACTCTGTGTGCAGACGCGGCCTTATCTGACTCTTGAGCGCGAGAAATGGATACCTATTAGCAAGCTTGTGGCCCACTTATCCTTCACCAAACACACAAAGGATTGGCGCCAAATAATGCGCAATACACTGCGACCACTTACTGAAGCCGACGCGAGAGTCATCCTCGAACAAATGAGAAGCGCCGGGAGTCCTGGATGATTCAGCAGGCGGCGCTAGACTTCCTGGAGGACGCCGCAGCTACTCCGTCGTTTGAGCAAACCGCCAAGAAGAGCCGGCGGACTGGATCGTTTGCGGACAACATGAAGCTGCCCATTCACCGGTGGTTTCGGTACTCAGCCGGTTTCTCGGCAGAATGGGCAGCAGAGTTCATCCGCACTCACAAGCGCTCAACGGAATGTCTTGTCCTAGATCCATTCGCTGGGTCTGGTACGGCGTTGTTGGCGGCGGAGAGTCAACGCATCCGAAGCGTCGGAATTGAGAATCATCCCTTCGTCTACAAAGTCGCGCGCGCAAAGCTGGCCTGGAACAGCGACCCAAGACAACTACTCGCCAACGGTATCGAGCTTCTTCAATCCGCGAAGAACCGTGTCACGGCGCACGAGTTCGCAGCGTGCTCGCCCGATCTGCTATTGAAGTGCTACACCAGCGACGCCCTGATGAAGCTGCAAGCGCTCAAGGATGAATACCTTTCGAGGACGAGCCATCACTGCGAACCCGTCGAAGAACTTTTGTGGCTTGTGATCACAAGCATCCTCCGTGAATGTAGCGGCGTCGGCACTGCTCAATGGCAATATGTTCTCCCCAAGAAGAAGAAGGCGCGCGTCGCAGATCCGTTTGTCCAGTTCGCCACGCGGTTAACCGAGTTTTGCGCAGACATCGAGTCAGCGCGCCGGAACGGCTATTTGAATGATGCAAAGATTCTGTTGTCCGATTGCCGTCAGCTTGCTGCTTTGGAGGAATACTCCGACGCTGTAACGTTGGTCGTGACTTCGCCGCCCTATCCAAACAACTACGATTACGCTGACGCTACTCGCATAGAGATGACTTTCTGGGGCGATGTCACTAGCTGGAGCGACCTTCAACCGGTGGTTAGGCACCGTCTGATCCGGTCGTGCTCGCAGCATAGTGCCGCGGAACGGCTTTCTCTCGAAACCGTTCTGCGCGACGACACTCTCGCACCGATACTCAAAGAGCTCGAACCGGTCTGCGCCCAGCTCGAAGAAATCCGCGAAACCAAGGGCGGGAAGAAGACGTACCACACGATGGTCGCAGCATATTTCGCGGATCTCGCGAAGGTGTGGGCAACATTGCGAACTGTCTGCACGAAAGGCGCTGAAGTGTGCTTTGTCATCGGAGACTCAGCTCCCTATGGAGTGTACGTGCCCGTTGACGTGTGGCTCGGTAAGCTCGCTCTCGCTTCAGGGTTCACAGATGTTCGTTTCGAAAAGATTCGTGATCGCAACATCAAGTGGAAAAATCGGAAGCACACCGTTCCTCTCAAAGAAGGGCGGCTCCTAGTGCGGGGTTAAACAGTGGCAGAGTCAACCGCCCATAAATTCGGCCAGATGGTTGGAAATTTGCTCGAGGACATCATGACGCCGATCCTCGAGACTTTCTGTGAAGAGCGAGGACTCTACCTAGACAAGAGGGGCGATCGTGGCGACGCACGTGTCGGCAAGAAGGTGTCATGGGAAGACAAGTACGGAAACGTTCACGATCTCGATTTCGTTATCGAGAGAGGCGGCAGCCAACGCGAGAAGGGGCGACCGGTTGCCTTCATCGAAGCAGCGTGGCGTCGATACACCAAGCATTCACGAAACAAGGCCCAAGAGATTCAAGGAGCCGTCCTTCCGATCGCCGAGAAGTTTCAATGGGATCGTCCGTTTCTTGGTGCAGTCCTTGCTGGCGTATTTACCGACGGATCGCTCACACAAATGCGTTCCGTGGGCTTTCAGGTTCTCTACGTTCCCTACGATACGATTGTCGAGTCTTTCGCGACGGTGGGGGTCGATGTGCGATTCGATGAAACGACCCCCGACGAGGCGTTCCGTCAGTGCCTCGCACAAACCGACTACATGCCTTCGGCACAGTGGGACGTTCTTAAGTCGCACCTTAGGACACTAAACGATGGCCGAATCCGCTCGTTTTTCGATTCCTTGCAAGCCGTGCTAGACAGAGTGATCGAGCGCATCGTGATCGTCCCGCTCTATGGCAACGAGAGCGAATTCGTCGATCCCGATCTCGCGATCAACTTCGTCGAAACCTACAACGAAACCCCCGGGGACGGGGAATTCCGGAAGTACGAAGTGTTGGTCAGGTTTTCGAACGGAGACAGTATCGAGGCTTCATTTAAGGAAAAGGCAAAGGTAGTCGGCTTCCTCCGTTACGTTGCAACGTGATCATGTGCGCGCCGCAGCACCTTCACGTTCACTCCGACGAGCTTGCGCGCTTTGCGATACGAGGCGCCGGCTTCTAGCTCGGCGCAGACCGCAGTTGGCTTTGCTTCAGTGATCATCGCCCGTATCCCACGCGGCTGATCGCGCGGCGCGTCGAGTCGATCGAGCAGGCTCGTGATCCAGTCAGCTCACGCGACAAGGCGCACATCAGGGTTCACTGCCAGCTGTGGTAAAATCTCGGTTGATTTAGTCGATCACGGCTCGCGACACTCCTGTCGCGTGAGACGGGTCTCAACAGGAGACTCGTCATGCAAACGCTCTACGTCCGCTACGGCAAGCGCGGTTACCGCACCGCCACACCCACCGACATACTCGACGCCTCAGCGCAGCTCGTCGTCGCGAGCCGGCTCGGCACGCGTATCGTCAACGCCCCACGCGATGCCGAAGAAATCTGCCGCGCGCTCTGCGGCGCGTATGAGCACGAGCGCTTTGGCATCTTGTTTCTGGACACACGCAACCAAGTGCTGCACGCGGAGGCGATGTTTCGCGGCACGATCGACGGCGCGACCGTCTACCCGCGCGAAGTCGTGAAACGCGCGCTCGAACTCAACGCGTCAGCAGTAATCGTGACGCACCAGCATCCGAGCGGTGTCGCGGAGCCGAGCGAAGCCGACCGTAGCATCACGCTCAAGCTGTCCAAGGCGCTCGCGCTCGTCGAGATTCGTCTCGTTGATCACGTCGTGCTCGGTGCCGATCGTGCAGTGAGCTTGGCCGAGCGAGGCTGGCTATGACTGATCCCACGACCGCGAAAATGTTCGCGACGGCGTTCCCTGTCGCGCATCACCTGCGCCTCGACACGACACGGCCGTGCTACTGGCAGCTGACTGCACGCGACGGACGCTCAGTGTACGTGCTCGCCATGAGCATGGCGGACGCAGGGCAGTGGGCTCGTGAGCTGTTCCCCGACTGCGAGTGTGAAGGCGTGAAGCTGCGCACCGCGATCGGGACGCCACCGCTTTGAGCGCTTAGGGCTGGATCGAGAGCGCCGGCCAACACGCAGGATTGATCGTAAAGCGCACGACCACGGGATGCTTGGCGATCAGCGCGCGCAGGATTTTCATGTCGTAGCCGACGTCGTGAATATATTGCGGCTCGTCGTTGGCTATCTTCACTCCCAAGAATCCGAAGTAGAGCAGGAACTGCGTGATCTGCTCCATCTTCTCGATCGGGACACTCTTCAGCTCTAGCAGAATGGGAATGTCCTCGGGACTGAACTCCGACGCCTCGCGGAGAAAAACATACACAAGCCCGTTAGCGGACGCGTCGATGTCAGTTAGCTCTTGGTCGATCTCCGTAAGAAGATCGGTCGAGTACGCCGCAAGACCCTTCCTGATATCCTCTTCCTCAATCTTCCCATGTCCGAGGTTGACAGCCGATCCGCGACAGTGCGTCAGAATCTTCAGCACATTGCGCGGCCGCATCAGACTCCGATCGATGAGATATTGGAAGGAATCCACACCCTCCAAATGCGATACGCAGATTTCGCGCCACAGGCGGTCGAACTCGACGTCCTTCGGTAGCTCTGGGTTTTGCTGCAATCGCAGATGCACGAGCTTTCGTAGCAAATCCGGGTCTCGCCAGTCGAGGGACGCGCGCATCTCCTTCCCGAAGTCCGAGGTTTCGTCCATGAGCAATTGATAGACGTCATTGCGCAAGAAAATCACGCAGTGAAAATCGTGCTCGTCGCGCTGCATTCCTCGCTGAATCTTTCTGCCTGCATCGATCAACGCTCGGACCATCAGAACGTCATCCGCGGTGAGGCCGTGGGCACTCCACCCACGGTCGAGATTATCGAACAGAATCCAAACACCCTTTTTGAAGCTCAGGTATTCGGAGAGCTGCTGACTCAATTTATGTAGGTCTTCTTTATGAATGAGTTCGGTAACTTCGCCCGTCGAAAGGTGAACGTCTTCGGAGGCACTGTGTTTCGACGAGTAGGCTGTCGCGATGCGATGCGAGAGTTCGGTGAGTCGCTCCGAAAAATCGCCCTTGGTATCGACCGATTCGCGATAGTAGGACGCCGACAATTGTCGGTAAGGTTCAGTCAGTCGGTGGTCGCGAAGGTGGATGTCCGCATCTTTCTCGAGAACCTTGTAGCAGACTTCGAGTAGCAGCAAATATTCCCAGAACGCCGTGACGAGATGTTGTCGCGCCCCCTTGGACAGATATTTCAACACGTCATCTTTTAGCTTGACGAGCTGGTAGCCCTCGGGCTTCAAATCCACAACGATGTTTTGTCGATCGCGCCGAAGACGATCACGCACCTGTGCGAACAACGCCGTCTTACCCGTGCCCTTCCGACCAACGACGAGGTTCACCTCGCCACGCTGTGTCCGTCGATATTCATCTGTCTCGATGTAATACGAGCCAAGAGTCTGAAACTCGTTCTCCGCCATAGGATCGCCGAGCGAAAGGCTCGCCAAGAGACCGGTTTCTGGAAGCCCTAGCTCATCTCGCCCCTGTAGGGCTGCGAAGACGTCGCGAGCGAGCTTCTCGATGAGTTCATCCAGTTCCTTTGGATGCCGATACGTCTCAACGAAATCTCGCACGTCCAACGGTACCGGTGCATCACCGCCCTGGAGAAGAAGGGTCGCTTTCTGCATCCCGTGGGCGAGCCCTATGACGAACGCGGCACGAATGTTATGAATGTTGCTGTCAACGACGTACGACTGCAGCAGCGGCACGAGCACCCCAAGAGAGTTTGCGACGTGCGTCACTGCCTCCATCGCGGACAAACGCGAGTGCTCTGACGGAGTGAAACTTCTGAAATTCATTCGCACTTTTTTGACGCGCGAAATGATGTACCCCATCTCTTCGGTGCGCACGGGAGTCTCAAGCACATAGAGAGGGGCTTTGGAATCAAAACCTGAAGCCATCTCAATCGGAGTGTCATCGATTGGGTAGCTCAACTTCCGAAATAGCTCGTCCGAGTCCCTATACGGCTCGTAGCCAAGCGTGTCGAAGATGCCGACTCTGCGCACCGATTCTTCGTCGCGCGTGATGCCCGAGTGCTTTATCAAGAACACTCGTTTTCGCGAGCCAATCGCGAAGCCGATTTCGTAGGTCACGTTGAAGTTCAGAGTCGTAACGTCGGCAATTAGCAAGTCGTTCTCGTTGATCCCTTCAAAGATCGGCGCGACCAGGGGGCGACCGGCTATGTCGTTCTGCTCCCAAGTGACTACAGACAACCGCGAAAGGCGTTTAGC
>JBDTOT010000027.1:0-55676 GCA_039933105.1 Gammaproteobacteria bacterium
CCGGGCTGCGTACCGCGGTCAAAGTCCGAGCGCGCGGGGGAGCTCGGCGAGCTTGCGGATGCGCGGTGAATCGGCGAGTTCGGTCTCGTCGATCTTGCCGTAACCATAGCTCGCGAGCACGAACGCGTAGCCCGCGGCGCGCGCCGCCCGTAAATCCTGGTGCGAGTCGCCTACGAGCGCCGCCGACGCCGCCGCAACGCCGAGCTTGTCGGCGGCGACGTTGAGCGGCAATGGGTGCGGCTTCTTCTCCGGCAAGCTGTCCCCACCGAGCAAGAGCTCGAATCGGTCCAGAATGCCCGCTTGGGCCAACAGCTGCTCCGAGAACGAGTAGCGCTTGTTCGTGATGCAGCAGAGGCGCACGCCGCGGCCGCGTAGTTCGTCGAGCGTCGCAATCGCTTGAGGGTACAGGCGGCTACGCGAGAAGAGGTTGCTGCCGTAGCACGCGAGAAACGCTTCGAGCGCGCCGCGCTGGCGGGCCTCGGCAGTCGCGAAAGTCGGTGATCCGGCGGCCGCGTTTTCGGGCTGGCTCGCGTGCACAAGTGCGCGCGCAATCAGCGTCTCGAGACCGTCGCCGATCCACATGCGCGTGCGCGCCTCGCCCGGCCGCGTGTAGCCAACCGCCTCGAGCGCATTGCCCAGGCAGTGCGCGATATCGGGGGCGGAGTCGACCAGCGTACCGTCGAGGTCTACGGCCAGTAGCTTGACCTGCCGCTTGCTCAAAACGCGCGGTCAGGCGCGCCCACGATTCCCGCTCGAGCGTTGTCCCGGTCGCGACTGCTGATGGCGCCCACCGCCATGGTGGTGACCGCCGTTGCGGTTGCCCTGTGGGCGGTCGCTGCGTGCCTGGCCGCCTGTGTTCGTCGGTCGACGCGAGTGTTGCTCTGGGCGATCGTCCCGTCGTTGCTCCGGCTGCGGAGCATTCGGTACGTAACCGTCGAGTCGTCGCTGCGGCAGGTTCTTCGCGAGCAGCCGCTCGATTTGCTTCAGCAGGGGCCGCTCGTCGTTCGACACTAATGAAATTGCGAGACCGTCGTTACCGGCGCGCCCCGTGCGACCGATGCGGTGCACGTAATGCTCCGCTACTTCCGGCAAGTCGTAGTTCACGACGTGCGGGAGCTGGTCGATGTCGAGGCCACGCGCAGCGATGTCCGTTGCCACGAGCACTCGCACCGCGCCGTTCTTGAAATCCGCGAGCGCGCGCGTTCGCGCACCCTGGCTTTTGTTGCCATGAATAGCAACGGCGGTGAGGCCGTCCTGTTCCAGCTGATCAGAGAGACGGTTGGCGCCGTGCTTCGTGCGAGTGAACACGAGAACTTGCCGCCAGTTGCCCGATCCGATCATCCACGACAACGCGCCACGCTTCTGGCCCTTGTCGACGAAGTACACGGCCTGCTCGATGCCTTCGGCCGGCGCATTGCGCTGACCGATCTCGATGCTCGCAGGCGACTGCAACATACGATTCGCGAGCGAACGAATGTCGTCGGGGAACGTGGCCGAGAACAAAAGATTCTGGCGCCGCTGCGGCAAGAAGCCGATGACACGCCGGATGTCGGGCAGAAAGCCCATGTCGAGCATGCGGTCGGCTTCGTCAAGCACGAAGATCTCGACGTGGGAGAGATCGACCGTGCGCTGCTGAGCGTGATCGAGCAAGCGCCCAGGGGTGGCGATGACAATGTCGACGCCGCGTCTGAGCTCCGAGATCTGCGGGTTGATGCTGACTCCGCCAAAGATCACCGCCGAGCGCATCGGCAGATGCTTGCCGTAATTGCGGACGCTTTCGGCGACCTGCGCGGCGAGCTCACGCGTGGGCGTCAGGATCAGCGCACGAATGTGGCGGCGGCCACCCGGCGCTGGGCTGGAGGCGGTGAGCCGCTCCAACATCGGCAGAGTGAAACCGGCGGTCTTGCCGGTGCCGGTTTGCGCGCCGGCCATGACATCGCGTCCTGCCAGCACGACGGGAATGACTTGCGCCTGGATAGGGGTCGGCGCGGTATAGCCCTGTTCTGAAACGGCACGCAGCAACGCGGCCGAAAGGCCGAGAGAATCGAAAGACATGTTGAACTGACTCCGTGATCACCCCGCCTAACGCCGCAAAGCAGCTAAGGAACGGTCCGGGGGATCGGATTTACTTAAGAGCGGCCCGGGTCGGAATTGACTCGGAGCCGTCGAGCGCAGACCGAATGTGCGCTGGAAGCCACGCACTATACCAGCGTGCAGCGCGGTTTGCTTGACTCAATTCACATGGCGCTCATGGCTTGACGTGCCACCACTCGCGCAACTCGCTGCAGCGGCCGATGGCGTCGAAGGTCAACACGAACATCCCGTCGAGCTCGACGCGTGCGCCGGTCGAAACGGCAGTGAACGTTGCAGACCAATGCGCGACGCCGGTCTGGCCGCTGACCGCAATGATCTGCGCCTTGAAGTCGATGTCGCGCTGATCGGCCGTGACGGACGACCAATATTCCCGGATGCCGGCCTGGCCCGCCTTCGGCGCTTCGAACGGCATTTCATGATACGAGGCGTTGGCGGCGAACAGCTCGGCGGCCCGAGCCGCATCGCGCGACTCCCATGCTCGCTCGTAGCCGGCGAGCCACTTCTCGACGGCGGCGGTCGTCAGTGGTTGCCCCGATGCCTGGCCCGCTTGAAGTGAGAACAAGGCAGCCGCCAAGAGGCCGCCGTGCCGTCGAATCGCGCTGCAGGCAATAATGTGGCGCATAGTGTTTTGCGTGTGTAGTGGGGGTGGCGGCTATGTCTTGGCGGCACGCTAGCGGAAGCGGCAAGCCTTTACAATTCGCCGCAGGACGATAGTACAGACAGCAACACGACAAAAATTCACATACATATATAGGTGTCGGGTTGGGCTGTGGTGAACCCGCGAGGTTACGTGGTTTGCCGCGGTCTGGACCACGTGTCTCCCTCCGCCGCGACGCTTCAATGTGCCATCGCTGGCTACGCCACACCTCGACGGGCGAGCGGGCTATCTGCGATGCTTGTATTTCCGAATGGGGGCGAAAAAAGAAAAGTGAATAAAGTTGCCGTTCCCGAAACGCAGCGACGTCAGCTGATTGATTTCCTCAAGGGTTGTCGTGCTCGGTTAACCCCGGGGCAGGTCGGGTTGCCAGATACGAACCGCCGCCGCACCCCGGGGCTGCGGCGCGAAGACGTTGCCGCCCTCGCCGGTGTCAGCGTTACTTGGTATACGTGGCTCGAGCAAGGCCGCGACATCCAGGTGTCCGCCGACGTTCTGGAACGCATTTGCAGCACGCTGCGGATGTCCCCGGACGAGCGCGAATACCTGTTTGCCCTCGTGCAGCACCGGCCGGCGCCGCCGGTCCCGACGCGTACAGCGGACGTCAGTCCGACCGTCACGCGAGTAATAGATGCGCTTGGTGTGCCGGCCATCCTAATGACGGCGCGCTGGGACATCATCGGCTGGAACGCGCTGATGCGCAGGATTTTCCGTGACTACGGCGAGATTCCGCTCGACCGTCGCAATTTGCTCCGCATTTTGCTGGTCGACGATCCGCGTTACCGCGAAGATGCTGCGGCGTATGAGGCCATGGCGCGCCGGATTCTGGCGAAATTCCGCGTCGACTACAGCCAGACGCCCGACGATCCGTCATTCGAAGCTCTGATCAACGAGCTGAACGCCGAGTGTCCGATCTTTCGCAGGCTGTGGGGGCGGGCCGAGGTCATCGGTCGTTCGGAAGCAATAGCGAACCATCCCGCACTTGGTGGCATGACGTTCGAGCATTCGTCATTCGTGCCCGAGGGTAGTCCGAATCTCCGGATCTTGATCTTCGTGCCGTACGACGAGGCTAGCATCGCGAAGGTGCGCGCCATCGTCGCGGAAGAGCAAGCAGGGTCGAGCAAGCGCGGCAGCAAACTGGGCTGATCGCCAACGAGCGCGGTGCGCGCGCTCGTCGGCCACTATTGCAGGCGAGAAGCCGCCGTTGCTGTGAAGGGGCCTAGGCGCGTTTCGCTTTGAATTCGCGCCGGCGCCTCGCCAGCGTGTGTTCCGTATAGCCGTTCGGCTCTTTGCGGCCGTTGAAGATCAAATCGAGCGCGGCCTGAAACGCGATGCTGTCCTCAAACGCCGGTGCCATGTTGCGATACGCGCGGTCGCCGGCATTCTGTCGATCCACGACCTCCGCCATTCGTTTGAGCGTGGCCACAACCTGGTCGCGATCAACGATGTCGTGGCGCAGCCAGTTGGCGATGTGTTGCGACGAGATCCGTAGCGTTGCGCGGTCTTCCATGAGCCCGACGTCGTTGATGTCAGGCACTTTCGAACAGCCAACTCCGTGCTCGACCCAACGCACGACATAGCCCAGGATGCCTTGCGCGTTATTGTCGAGCTCGCGTTGGATCTCCTGCGGCGTGAGCGTGCGCGTCAGCAGCGGCGGCGTCAGGATGCCGTCGAGCAGCGCTTCTGTCGCGGCGCCTTGTTTTGCGATCTCTTTTTGGCGCGCGGCAACATCGATCTGGTGATAATGAATCGCGTGCAACGTCGCGGCCGTTGGGGACGGCACCCACGCGCAGCTCGCGCCGGCCTTCGGGTGACCTTGCTTCGTGTCGAGCATCGCACGCATCTCGTCCGGCATGGCCCACATGCCTTTGCCGATCTGACCATGGCCGGGGAGTCCCACCTCGAGGCCGACACGCACATTCCAGTCTTCATACGCCGCGAGCCACGGGGCGCCTTTGATCTCTGGCTTCGGCATCATCGGGCCCGCTTCCATGTGCGTATGCATCTCGTCGCCGGTGCGATCAAGGAAGCCGGTATTGATGAAGATCACGCGCTCGCGGCTTGCACGAATGCACTCCTTCAGATTCACGGTCGTGCGCCGTTCCTCGTCCATGATGCCGATCTTCAGCGTGTTTGCGGGCAAGCCGAACGCTTTTTCCACCGCGGCGAACAGCTCCACCGACAACGCGACCTCCGCGGGCCCGTGGTGTTTCGGCTTCACGATATACATGCTGCCGGCGCGGCTGTTGCGCAGCTCGCCCTTGCCGCGTAGGTCGTGCAGTGCGGCTAACGTCGTGATCACGCAGTCCAGAAACGTCTCGGGGATGGCCTGGCCGGCAATGTCGGTGACAGCGTCCGTTGTCATGTGCGAGCCGACGTGACGCACGAGCAACAGGCTTCGGCCTGGTAGCGTAAACGGCGAACCGTTCGGCGCGCTGTACTCCCGGTCCGGGGTCAGGCTGCGCTGAATAGTCGTGCCGCCTTTGTTGACGGCTGCTTGCAATGTGCCACGCATGATGCCGCACCAATTGCGATACACCACGGTTTTGTCGGTCGCGTCGACGGCAGCGACTGAATCCTCGCAATCCATGATCGTCGTCAGCGCGCTCTCGAGCACGACGTCTCTGACGCCCGCCCGGTGCTGCTTACCGATCGGATGGCTCGGATCGATCACGATGTCGATGTGCAGGCCGTGGTTGCGCAACAGAACGTTCGTCACGGCGTCGCCGCTGCGACGAAACCCGACAAACTGATCCGGGTTTGAGAGTGCGGCCTTCTGCCCGCCGACGAGCGTGACGCCGAGCACTCTGCCGATGTCGAAGCCCGTCACGTCCTGCCAGCGCGCGTTCGATAGCGGCGTTGCTTGGTCGAGAAACTGATTCGCGCGCGCGATCACGCGTTGGCCGCGCACGGGATTGTAGCCACGGCCTTTTTCCGCGCCGGGCTCTTCCGCAATCACGTTGGTGCCATACAGCGCGTCGTACAGGCTGCCCCAGCGGGCGTTCGCGGCGTTCAGCGCATAACGCGGGTTGTCGACAGGCACTACGAGCTGCGGGCCCGCGAGGCTTGCGATCTCGGCATCGACGTTCGCGGTGGCGACACGAAAATCGGGGCCTACCGGCACAAGGTAACCAATGTCGTGCAAGAAGGCGGCCGTGGCCTTTTGCTCGAGGGGTGTGCCGCGCCGAGCGCTGAGCCACGCGTCGATCTGTGCCTGCAACGAATCGCGTTTCGCGAGCAGCGCTCGGTTGCGCGGCCCCAACGTCTGCACGATGGAGTCGAGCAGCGACCACGCGGCTTCCGGCGTCACCCCGGTACCCGGCGCGATCTCGTCGCGCACGAGGTCGTAAAGTGGTTTGGCGACCTTAATGCCGCCGTGTTGTACGTAGTCAGTCACTGTGGCCCCCTGCCGTCGTCCCGTTACGTTGGGTGTATGGGATCGCGGACTAGTCCAGCAGGATAGCCGCGTGAGCGAGTTCCGCAAGTCTTGCGAACGCTGCGGCTAGGCGTCGTTCAGTACCAAACCGTCACCGCTTTGTTACTGGAACTGAACCAAAGCGTAACTGTGGAAAGACCGACTTTGTCACCCCCCGTCATTAGCATGCTGGCTTATTCGAAGTGGCGTCGGCGCCAGTTCCACAAGGACGGAGTAGTTCGATGGGTTCCAAAGCGAAGATGGTCGGATCAGTTCTCGCGGTCGTGGCGAAAAGCGCACCGGGTGTTGCGTCGGCGGCACTCGTTGCCATTGGGCTCGCCTCGAGCTCGCCGGTGGCGGCGCAGCAAGTCGCCGCCGCGGGCGATTCGCGTATCGAAGAAGTGACCGTAACGACTCGCCGTAAAGAAGAACTCGCGCAGGACGTCCCGATTGCGCTGTCCGTCCTCGGTGGCGACACGCTGGAAGACACTGGTTCGTTCAACGCCAACCGGGTGAAAGAGCTGGTCCCGACGCTGCAGCTCTACTCGTCGAATCCGCGCAACAGCGGCGTCAATATTCGTGGCCTCGGCTCGCCGTTCGGTTTGACGAACGACGGGATTGAGCCCGGCGTCGGCTTCTATGTCGACGGCGTTCTGTATGCCCGTCCGGCCTCCACGGCGCTCGACTTCATCGACGTCGACCGCATCGAGGTCCTGCGCGGGCCGCAGGGCACGTTGTTCGGGAAGAACACGACGGCGGGCGCGGTGCTAGTGACGACGCGCAAACCGAGCCGCACGAATGGCGCGACCTTCGAGTTTGGCTACGGTAACGACGGCTTTGTCCAGGCGAAGGGTTCGTTGACCGGACCGATCGGTGAGATCGGAGCGGGGCGGTTGTCGTTCTCAGGCACGCAGCGCGATGGGACGCTGTACAACGTCCGTACGAATCGACAGGAAAACGACATCAACAACGTCGGTGTTCGCGGCCAGCTCCTGTTCAATTTGTCCGACACCACCGACGTCAAGTTCACGATCGACTGGACGCGGCAGCGCCCGGACGGCTATGCGCAGCCGTACGCAGGCGTCGTGCCGACGCTGCGTCCGCCGAACCGTCAGTTCGAGCAGATCATCGCCGACTTGCACTACCAGCCCGTGAGCCGAAACCCGTTCGATCGATTGATCGATACGGATACGCCGTGGCGTTCCGACAACGATGTCGGCGGCGTGTCGGTGGACGTGGACTTCAAGGCTGGGCCGGGGACCGTGACTTCGACCACGTCCTGGCGCTATTGGCATTGGGCGCCTTCGAACGACCGGGACTATCTGGGCTTGCCCGTTACCGTGCTATCGCAGGCAACATCGAAGCAGCGCCAATGGAGCCAAGAGGTTCGCTGGGCGGGTAATTTCTCGGATCGCGCGAGCAGCGTGCTCGGCTTCTACGCGTTCACCCAGGAGATTAGCGGCGATCCCGTGCAGCTCGAGCAGGCGGGAAGCGCGGCCTACCGCTTCGTCCTCGCGCCGAGCGCGAACGCGTCGACGCCCGGGCTTCTCGATGGGCTCACGAGCGCGACCTACACCACGCTCGATACGAAAAGCGCGGCGATCTTCGCCAACATCGATTGGTCGATCACCGAGCGCCTGCACTTCCAACCTGGCATGCGGTTCAACTATGACCGGAAGACCGAGGACTACGAGCGCGATGTCTACGGCGGTTTGCAGACGACGAACGCGGCGCTGATTGCGTTGCAGCGTTCCGTCTATGCTCCACAAGCATTCAAGGCCGATGTGTCAGACAACAATACGTCCGGCCAGCTCACGCTCGCGTATCGCACCAACCGTAAGCTCAACGCGTACGTGACGTACGCGACAAGCTACAAATCATTAGGGATCAACAACGGCGGGTTGCCGACCGATTCGGCCGGCAACACGGTTCTCTCGTCGGCGGAGGTCAAGCCGGAGTACGTGACAAATGTGGAGGTCGGCGTGAAGCTGACCTTCCGGCCAGGCGCATCGGCCAATATCGCGATATTCAACACTAGCATCGACGATTTGCAGGTGCAGGTGAACAATTCGCAGTTCGGCGTCCCGCGTGGCTACTTGGCTAACGCGAAGAAGGTGCGCTCACGCGGCGCGGAGTTCGACGCGAATGCAACGCTCGGTTCGCACGTCACGCTGCGCGGTGCTCTGGCGTACACCGATGCGACCTACGTGTCGTTCCCCGACGCGCCGTCGCCGCTCGAACAAACCGGCGGCCCCGCTGCGGTGGACGCGTCGGGCGGGCCGCTGCCTGGAATCTCGAAGTGGGCGGCGTCGTTCGGCACCGAGTTCTCGGGGCATCACAAATTCCTCGGAACGCAGGGCGAGCTATTCGGCGGCTTCGATATCTCGTACCGCAACAAGTTCTCCTCGAGCGCGACGCCGTCGCTGTACCTGAATATCGACGGCTACTCGATCGCCAATGCGCGGTTCGGTTTCCGCTCGGAAAACAAATGGCAGGCCTATGTCTGGGTCCGCAACCTGCTCGATAAGGACTATTTCGAGCAACTGCTGGCAGCGCCCGGCGGCAGCGGAGCCGGATACTACGGCGCCGTGCTCGGCGACCCGCGGACCTACGGACTGTCGGTTCGCTACACTTTCTAATTACCAAAACGTCTTATCGCACATCCGCAAGGGCGGAGCCCGGCAGGGGTGCCGCCCTTCGTTTTTGTTCAATTGGTTATGGCGTGAATCTCTCGTTCGGCGGCGGCCAATAAGACCGGAATGTCACCGGCGTGTAACTCCTCGGCTACCGACAACCCCCGCACCGGTTGAGTACCATATTGGCCGGGGTCGAATAATCCACGCGGTTGCCTTATGTCGATCACGCTCGAACAGGTCTCGAAGGAGTACAACAACGCCGCTGCCGTCAGCGACGTAACCGCCCACATCGCCGAGGGTGAGCTATTCGTGCTCCTCGGCCCTTCGGGCAGCGGCAAGAGCACGCTGCTCCGCGCGATCGCGGGCCTCACGACGATTGACCATGGACGCATCGTGCTACATGGGCGCGACGTCACGAACCTCGGCGCCCGCGACCGCGAGGTCGGTTTCGTATTCCAGAACTACGCCCTGTTTCGCCACATGACCGTGGCCGACAACGTCGAGTTCGCGCTGCGTGCACGCCGCGTGCGCAGTGCCGAACGACGACGACGACGCGCTGAGCTGCTGAAGTTGGTAGCACTCGAAGGGTACGAGAACCGCCTGCCGAGCGAGCTCTCCGGCGGGCAGCAACAGCGAGTGGCGCTCGCGCGAGCGTTGGCGCATCAGCCGCGCGTTTTGTTGCTTGACGAACCATTCGGCGCGCTCGATGCAAAAATTCGCGACGAACTGCGGCGTGCGATCCGCGACATCCAGCGCGCGGTCGGCATCACGACCGTGCTCGTCACGCACGATCAGGAAGAAGCGTTCAGCATGGCCGATCGTATCGGCGTCATGGACCGTGGCCGGCTGCAAGAAGTCGGCGAGCCGCGCGCCCTGTATCAACAGCCGGGCACGCGGTTCGTGGCCACGTTCCTCGGCGCTGCCAATCTCGTGCTTGGCCCCTACGGTTATCGCGACGTGCAGCTCGGCGAGTCGTATTTCGAGGTCGACCGGTGGTCGAATTCACTGCGCACAGGCGACGAAGCTGCCGTCGTCGTTCGGCCGGAGGACGTAGCGCTCGCGACCCGGCGTGAGCAGCTGCCGGTGCTTGCCGTGGGCTCAGCGCGCGTGGTGGAAGTGCAGTTCGTCGGCGCCATCGAGCGTGTGCGTCTCACGGCGGGCGCCACTCCCACGCTCGCCAGCGCGCTTCAGCCTGGGGCCGCGACCCTTGGCATCGAGGCGTCGCGGACCGCGCGCGACGTCGAATCGTTCCCGCTCGCGGTGGGCGATGAGGTGTATTTCGGCTTCAAGCGGATGCATGCGCTACCGACGCCGATCAGCAGCTTGCGGCTGGTGGGCACTGCGCAAAAGAGCGTGGCGGATCTGGGTGCCATGCCGCTCGTGAAGGAGCTTTCCGAGCGCATGCGGATCGAGCCGCTGCGTTACCAACCGGGGTCTGAACAGCCTGAGCGCGTTCGCGGTCTGCCTGTGATTGCCCTCGACGAGGAAATGAATCTCAGCGACGTTCTCGAAATGCTGGAGCAGGGAGCCCGTCAGGTGTTGGCGCTGACCGCCGGTGGGTCGCAGATAGAACGCATGCTGATCTACGTCGAGCCATCTTCGTGCGGTCGCGAGGCTGCGTTGGCCGCGGCCGCGAGTCTCGCGCGCCATTTGACGATCGACGTCGGCATGCTCGTTCGTGATGAGGATGGCATCGACGGAGCCGCGTGCTACCGCGATCTTCTGGATCTACGCAATGAATCCTTGCGCCTGCACGGCCTCGACATGCGCACCGAAATGTTCCGTGGCGATGCGGTTGCGGCGATCAAAGAACGCCTGCTGACATCCGATGAGCGGACGTTGCTCGTGATCGGTCTCACGTCGCCGGAGCGTTGTAACGATCTCGTCGACGAGTTGCGCGTGTTGTTGCGCTCGCAGCCGCCCGCCGCAGTCCTGTTCGTCAGCGGTCGCGACGAACAACCCGCCGAGGCGGCGCCGAAGGCGTACGCGTTCGCTCTCTAGTCGGCTGCTGGGAAATTCAGTTGTGATCATTAAAAGTCTGCTGTTGGCAGCGTTCGCCGTGCTCGCGGGTTGCAGTGGTGCCTCGAGCGACCATGCGGGCGGGGTGCGGCTGCTACACGTGTCCTACGATCCTACGCGCGAGCTGTATCGCGAGTTCAATGAGCGGTTCACGGCAAAATGGCTCGCGGATACGGGGCAGAATGTCACGATCCAGATGTCGCATGGTGGCTCCGGCAGCCAGGCGCGTGCGGTCATCGAGGGTCTCGATGCAGACGTTGTTTCCCTCGCGTTGGCCTGGGACATCGACAACATTCAGCGTAACGGCCATCGGCTTCCGGCGTCGTGGCAGTCGCGTCTGCCGCACAATAGCTCGCCGTATACGTCGACGATCGTGTTTCTCGTGCGGAAGGGCAACCCGAAGAACGTGAAGGACTGGCCCGATCTATTGGCGCAAGGTGTGCAGGTGGTGACGCCGAACCCGAAGACGTCGGGGGGCGCGCGCTGGAACTATCTCGCTGCGTGGGGCTACGCGCTCGAGCAGGCGCTCGGCGGCGACCTTGCGCGACTCGGCACTGCGCCGGCCGACGAGGTGGCGCAGGCGCAGGCGAAGGCCGAGGAGTTCGTGGGTGAGTTGTATCGGCACGTGCCGGTGCAGGACACGGGCGCACGCGCCGCCACGAACACGTTCGTGCAACGCGGCATCGGCGACGTGCTGCTCGCGTGGGAAAACGAAGCGCTGTTGGCGCAGAAGCAGATGGGAGTCGACGCGTTCGACATCGTGCGACCGTCTGTCAGCGTCCTGGCGGAGCCTCCTGTTGCACTCGTCGACGCGGTCGTCGATCGCAAGGGCACGCGCATGGTCGCAGAGGCGTATCTCGATTATCTGTACACCACCGAGGGTCAGGACATCGTGGCTAGAAACTTCTTTCGGCCAACTGCTCCTGACGTGCTCGAGCGCTATGCGCAGCAGTTTCCGGCGATTCGCATGTTCACGGTGGACACCGTGTTCGGCGGCTGGGAACAGGCGCAGAAGCAGCATTTCAACGATGGCGGCACGTACGATCGTCTGTTCGTTCCGGCAGCAGGCTCACCGCGATGACGCGCGCAGGGAACGCGGAACGACAAGGCCATCCGGATGGCCGCCGCTAGGGGTTGGGTTAGCCCGAGCGTGCTGCCCGGCTTCGGTCTGACGCTGGGGTTCGCCGGCATTTTTCTTGCCGCGATCGTGCTGGTGCCTATGGCGGCGCTGGTCATGAAGGCGGCGAGCCTGCCGCTGTCGGAGCTCTGGCGTATCGCCACCGAGCCGCGTGCGCTCGCAGCCTATCGGTTGTCGTTCGGCGCTTCATTGATCGCCGCTGCCATCAACGCGGTGTTCGGCTTCATCATCGCGTGGTGCCTCGTTCGCTACGACTTCCCCGGGCGCAGGATCATCGATGCCGTCATCGATCTGCCGTTCGCGATGCCGACAGCCGTGTCCGGTATTGCGCTCGCGACCGTATTTGCGCCGCAAGGGTGGCTCGGGCGCTGGCTCGAACCGTTTGGCATCCAGGTTGCGTATACGTGGGTCGGCGTGGTCGTCGCGCTGACGCTGATCGGCGTTCCATTCGTCGTGCGGTCAGTCCAGCCTGCGCTCGAGGAAGTCGACGCGAGTCTGGAGGAAGCGGCCGAGTCTCTCGGCGCAAGCCGGACGATGGTGTTCTTGCGCGTAATCCTGCCCACCGTTCTACCGTCGCTGGCGACCGGCTTCACGCTGGCGCTCGCACGCGCGGTCGGCGAATACGGTTCCGTGATTTTCATCGCTGGCAATCTACCGTTGAAGACCGAGATCATGCCGCTCTTGATCGTGATCAAACTCGAGCAGTACGACTACCTCGGCGCCGCTGCGCTAGGGCTAGTGATGTTGTGCGTGTCGTTCGTGATGCTGCTCTCGATCAACGCAATCAACGGCTGGCGCATGCGGCGCGTCGCGGGGCGGCGCTAATGGCGGGCCGACGCCACCGCAGGGATCGTGCGCAAAGCAGGCTGGCGAGAGTGCTGCTGATCGGCATCTCGCTCGCGTTTTTGGCGGTGATCCTGGTCGTACCCGTAATGTCCGTGGTCGGCTACGCCTTCTCTCGCGGCCTCGGAGTGTACTTGGGCGCGTTGCGTGCGCCGGACACGCTCGCGGCCATTCGGCTCACGCTCATGACCGCGGTGATCGTGGTGCCCGTGAACACGGTATTCGGCGTGGCAGCCGCGTGGGCCATCGCCAAGTTCGATTTTCGCGGCAAGCAATTGCTGATCACGTTGATCGATCTACCGTTCTCGGTGTCGCCCGTCATTGCGGGCCTGGTGTTCGTGCTGCTGTTTGGCGCGCAGGGGTGGTTCGGGCCTTGGTTACGCGATCACGATTTACAGGTCGTGTACGCGCTGCCCGGCATCGTGCTTGCGACGTTGCTCGTGACGTTCCCGTATGTGGCCCGCGAGCTGATCCCGATCATGCAGCTGCAAGGCCGCGAGGCCGAGGAAGCTGCCGTCAGTCTCGGTGCAGGCGGCTGGACCACTTTCTTTCGCGTGACGCTGCCGAGCATTCGCCTTGGTTTGCTGTATGGCGTGATTCTGTGCAACGCGCGAGCCATGGGAGAGTTTGGAGCGGTGGCAGTGGTGTCGGGTCACATCCGCGGCCTCACGACCACGATGCCATTGCAGGCTCAGGTGTTGTACGACGAGTATGATCTCGTTGGCGCATTTGCCGTGGCGTCGTTGCTCATGCTGCTCGCCTTGTTCACTCTGATCCTGAAGACCCTGGTCGAGGCGCTCGGCTCGCGTCGACGCCGAGTCTGAGATGTTCGACCTACGGTTGATCAAGCTGTATAGCCCAGGGCTCGCCGGTCGGTTGGCGATAGCGACCGGCATCCTCGTCACGTTGGCGGTCGGATTGATGTACGTGTTCGGCGTGAGCGCGCTGCGCGGTCTCGCGGAAGGGGATGCGCTGACGCGGGTGAAGCTCGGCGTCGCCGCGGCACGTGAAGATTTGCGTCAGAGCGGCGAGGACGTGCTCACCGCGACCCGAATTCTCGGTGAACGGCCGCCGCTGCAACGACTTCTGAACGGCGGTGTGCCCGAGGCGCTACAGCCGTACCTCACCCGGTATTGCAGCAGCACGGCGCTCGATGCGTGCGGCGTCGTGCGCGGAACCGAGTGGCTCGCGCGAACCTCGCGCGATATCGAGTGGGAGCGCGTGCTCGCCGCTGCCACGGAGCAGGGCGAACGATTTCTCGTGACCGGCGCGACCGAAGATACCGCGATGCTCGGAGCGCAAGCTCCGGTGCTCGACCAAAGCGGCGTCACGGTAGTAGCGCTGCGCCGCATGAACGCGGGATTTGCGGCGCGATTGAGCGAACGCGCCGGTGTGCCGGTGACCATCATCGACTATGCGTCGTTTCGGCCCGGTGAGGGGCCGCTCGCCGTGCTGAACACGGACGCGCTGTCGCGCAACGAGCCGGTAGCCGATTACATTCGGGCGCGCGATACCTATGCGGCCGCCATGCCCGTTGCGACGGGGTCCGGTGAAACCGTTGCATTGCTGCAGGCCGAGTTGCCGGCAGCCGGTGTCACGGGTCCCGTCGACCGGCTCGTACGCCGGATGCTGTTCATCGCGATCGTGATCGCATTGCTCGCGACCGCGAGCAGCGTGCTGATCGGCAGATACTGGATCAGTGCGGTCGAGTCACTGACGGATGCGGCGCGCCGGCTGGCGGCCGGAGATCTGACGGCCTCGTTTCCGACCGGCGGCGGCAAGGAGCTCGCTATCCTCGGTTCCACCATGGAGACGATGCGCAGCAATCTCGTAGACGTGACTGACGAGCTGCGGCGGCGCGAGCGCCAGGCGCAAGCGGTGCTCGGCGGCATCGTCGAGGGCGTGTATGCCGTGGACGAGGAGCGGCGCATCAAATTCTTGAACCCGCAGGCGGAGCGGCTGCTGAAGATCTCGTCGCACGATGCGGTCGGAATGTTTTGTGGCGATGTGCTGAAGCCGCAGCTCGACGCGCAAGGGCGACGGCCGTGCGAGTACGCGTGCCCGATCGTGGAGGCGCGCCGGACGGGCGCCGCTCGCGCAGTGGAGCAGGTCGTACCCGTACAGGGCGAGGGCGTGCGGCAAGTAGTGATCGCGAGCGCGGCATCGAGCGACGTCGACGGCTTGCAGGTGCAGGTGCTTCGCGACGAGACCGAGCTCGAGGCCGTGCGCCGGACGCGCGATACAGTGCTCGCAAACATCTCGCACGAATTTCGTACTCCGCTTGCCGCGCAGCTGGCGTCGATCGAGCTGCTACGCGACGGCGTCGGCACGATGACGGCCGACGCGCAGCGCGAGCTCGTCGGGACTCTGCAACGCGGCACGCAGCGATTGACGTGGCTCATCGACAACTTGCTCGAGAGCGTGAGGATCGAATCCGGCCAGCTCGGTATTCGGCACCAAGATGTGGAGATAGATGAAGTGGTGGTCGCTGCGCGCGAGTTGATCGAGCCGCTGATCGAGCAGCGAGGTCAGCGCATTGAAGTGCAGATTGCGGAAGGCGTGCCGATCATTAGCGGCGATCCGCAGCGTTTGACTCAGGTCCTCGTCAACTTGCTCGCGAACGCGAGCAAGTTCAGCCCGTCGCATAGCACGATCCGCATTGGGGCCCACGCGGTGGACGGTGAAGGGCTCGAGTTCTGGGTGGAGGACGAAGGTTTCGGCCCGCCGAACGTCGGCGACTCCTTGTTGTTCGAACAATTCCGGCGGGCCGGCGGTGAGAAAGATCCGGACGAGAGCGGTCTTGGGCTCGGTCTTTTCATCGTACGGTCGATTGTCACGCGCCACGGAGGGGATGTAAGGCTCACTCGCACAGCCGAAGGTCGAACGCGCGCCGAGGTGCGCCTGCCGAAGGAGTCGGTGGAGTGAAAATCCTGCTCGTCGATGACGATCCCGATCTGCTGGCGGTGACGGGTTTCGCGTTGCAGCAGGCCGGCTTTCTCGTAGTGAAGGCGGCCGATGGGGCGGCGGGCCTCGAGGCCTTTCAACGTGAGCGACCCGACCTCGCGGTGCTCGATATCAACATGCCCCACCTGAACGGCTTCGAGCTCGCGCAGAAGCTACGGGAGCGCGGGCGGACGCCGATCCTGATGCTGACGGCGCGCAGCGAGGAAGAAGATGTCGTGCGCGCCTTGAGCCAAGGCGCGGACGATTACCTGAGCAAGCCGTTCAGCCCGAAGATTCTGGTTGCGAGAATTCGCGCACTGCTGCGGCGCTCGGGCGGCGCGGTCGAGAACGCGGTGGCCGTGGGCTCGGTGTCGCTCGATTTGGCCGAACTCACACTGCTCGGCCTGCCTGCCGGCGTGGTTCACCTGACCCCCCTCGAGGCAAGGTTTCTACAGCTGCTACTGGCTCATGCCGGCCGAACAGTGCCCACCGATCGACTGCTGGTGCACGTATGGGGTAACCGGGCAGGCGGCAATCGGCAGCTGTTGAAGCAACTCGTGCATCGCCTGCGCCACAAGGTCGAGGCCGACCCCGCCGATCCGCGGCTCATACGCAACGTGCCGAATGCTGGCTATCTTATTGATCTGGAAATAAATGAGTCGCCACACAGCGACGGTGGCTAGGCTTGCCCGCGCCCGCCGTGCTGGGCCGGCCACCCGTGCGCGGCCGGCCCAGATATTCACTTCTCGCCGTCGAAGGCGCCCATCTCTTTCAATACTTCGTTCGCCGCCTTGAACGCATCGAGACCCGCCGGGATACCGCAGTACACGGTTGCGTGCATCAGCACTTCCTTGATCTCTTCAACCGTCACGCCGTTATTGAGCGCGCCGCGGACGTGTAACTTGACCTCGGGCGAGCGATTCAGCGCTGTCAGCATCGCGAGGTTGATGAGGCTGCGCGTCTTGCGATCGAGCCCGGGCCGTGTCCACGCATAACCCCAGCACCACTCGGTCGTCATGTTTTGAAATGCTTGCATGAACGCGTTCGCCGACTTGAGTGAGTTGTCGACGTATTCGGCGCCCAGGACTTCGCGACGGACCGCGAGTCCGCGGTCGAACAGTTCTTCGATAGTTTCGTCTCTATGCTCGGTCATTTCAGACTCCAACGGGTTGAACCAATGAACAGCGCAGCGCTGCCACTGCGGTCGTGAATCTTCGATGGATCCGCGCACTGGCCGCAGAAGCGGGCAGCGACACGGCCGTAGGTGGAAGCGCGCTGTTGCGGAGCCTAGCGAGCCGGGAGCACGACGTCGAGCATCGCGTGGATGTATTCGCGATGCTGTTTCGACGACAGCGGTTCCTGCTGCATGTACGAGTGGATGTGACGCGACTCGAGCGTACCGATCAGCACGTCGGCGGTCGTCCGCGTGTCGACGACGGCCAGAAGTCCAATGTTGGTGGCTTGTGCGAGCCACTGCGCCAGCAATAGGCGCAGCCTTTGCGGGGTGGGCTCAGGCAGCTCAGCCTCGATACCTGCAGCCCGCAGCGTCACGGAGCCCCCGATGATGGTGCCGAGGTACTCGTTTAGCTCGATCAGAACCTGGCTCAACTGCTCGTGGATCGCGACGCCTGGCTGCACGCCGCGCTCGAGCTCGGTGATCACTGTGCCTTCCGGCTGGAACGCCATCAGCATCAGCTGCTGCTTCGAGCCTGTGCGCTGAAACAACGTAGCCGTGGAAACGCCGAGTTTCTTGGCCACCATCGCGACCGGAGCTTTGGGCCCCCGATCAAGGAACACCTCGCGCGCGGCAGCGCTGATTTCGCGGTCGCTGACTTGTCTACGTCGTCCCATATGTCCGCATGATAGCTTGAAATATTGGCCCGCAATGGCCGAGCGTCCGGTGGTAGTGCCCGTCACGCCCGTGAAGGTTCACTCGGGATGCCGAGGGGGCCCGCAGCAGCCTCGCATCTTGGGTCGGGCGTGGCGCGGAGCTTGGCCTGCCGTCATCCTGGGGACCGTGCCACTGCGGCTTCAAACTGACTGGCCGGTTACATTGCACCCCGGGGGAGGCGCTGAAATCCCCGGCTCGAGTCGCCACTGGTCATGAGAGCGTTGCTGCGATCTAATCGGTCTTACGGCGCACGGCCGAAGGGGAGGACGCGGATACCATGAACTACGAGAATCGCGGGACAATTCGGTGGGCGGGCCGGGTCATCGCGCTCGTGCTCGGTAGCGCACTCGCGGGAACGGCATTCGCGCATCACTCATTCGCGATGTACGACCAGAGCAAGCAAGAAACGCTGACAGGTAAGTTGACCCGGTTCATTCCGGGCGCGAACCACGCACAACTGATCTTCGAGGTCGTTGGCCAGGACGGCAAGACGCAACTCGGTCCAGACGGCAAGGTAGTGCTTTGGGGCATCGAGCTCGGCCCCGCCGCCACGATCGCGCAGCAGGGCGTGACCGTTGAAGCTTTCCAGCCGGGTACGGTAATCACGGTCACATTGAATCCGCTGCGCAACGGTAAGAACTTCGGCGCGATGGCGAGCGGCGCGCGGCTGATCAAGTGCGGTATGGCCATCCCGACCGGCGGCTGCACGGACAAGACCGGCGAAATTTTTCTGCAGTCACGCGACGGGTTCGGCACGCAGCGCGTTCAGCAGCCGGCTCAATAGTCGACGCGAAACAGAGTCGCGATTTTAGCGGCGGAAGGTCAAGCCACTGGCGCGCGCTTTGCGCTTCAGCTCGAGCAGCCAATGCGGACAGCGGCGCTCGTCCGCGTACAGGATCTCGCAGTCGTCGCAACGCACGCATTCCGATTTGATGATCTGCCGTTTGCGGATGGCGCCCCACTCGCAAGTCTTCTCACAGAGCCGGCACTGGCTGCACTCCGACCAGCGCTTGATCTTGAACACCGTAAGGTTCGACAGCAGCCCGAGCGCGGCACCGAGCGGGCAAAAGAACCTGCAATAGAGATTGCGCACGAAGATGCTCGCGACGAGCAGCACTCCGAGCAGCGTCCATAACACCGGTGTTGCGTCGAACGTGAACAGCCAGAATGGTTCGATGTAGCGATAGAACGAGATTTCGCGCGTGACGAGGTAGTAACCTACGGCGCCGGCCAGGATGCCGTATTTGATGTAGCTCGCACGTTGTTCCAACCACTGCGGCACTTCGAACTGAAAGCGCTTCGGCACGACCGCGTCGATCAATTGCGTGAACGCGCCGAACGCGCAGACGCGACCGCAATACACGCGCCCCCACAGCACCGTGGTAACTACCGTGAAAATGGCGAACGCATACCAGGCCATGCTGTGTACGAACAACGGCAGGTTGCCGGTCAGTGTGCCGAAGATGTTCACGATGGAGATCAGCTGGCTCTTATATATGCCCATGTACAGCACCGACGCGACGAGCGTCACATACTTCAGGGGCACGCTCTTGCGCAGGAAGCTGACCATCACGAGCGTCGCGAATGCGAGGAATAGAACGATGTCGGGCCCCTGCTCCTTCGCGAGATCGAGCAGAGTGGGCTGAGCTTCGACTTCGTCCTCGAAGTTCCAACCGCCGGCGTCGTCGGCCGGCTGCGCTCGCGTGACACCGCTCACAAGCACGCATAGCACTAGCAGGCGGAAGGCGCCCGCGAGCATCGGAATCAACCGGCGTTTGAAGAACGTCACGGGGCGGCAGCGGCCGATGCGCCCGGTGGCGTCAAATAGGCGCGAGCGACTTTACGCGCGCTGTTGCGAATGGCACGGCTAGCGCTCGTGACCGAAATCGTCGCACGCGAGATCGCGTCGACGTCGACACCCACCTTGAAGGCGTCGCGGATGTTCTTGTTCTTGAACTGCGCTGCGAACTCCGGGAGATCCACGGAAAAGTAGCCATACGGTTCGCGATTGTCGGTGACGATGATGCCGGTCAGCAGGCCGGCCATATTCATGCCGACGAGCATTTTGATGGGTCCGTCGAACCCGCGCTCGAGCGGCTCGACCTCCGTGGTCCAGTAGGCGAAGCCGAGCAGTTCGCCGGCCTTGCCGGCCGACGCGGCGCCTAATGCCTTGTAGACCGAGGGCGATCCGCCTCTCGGCGAGAAGGTTGCGGCTGCCGGAAACAGCCGCTGCAGTTGCTTGACGAGATCGGCGTCAGTCACGCTCTGACCGTTCGCTCCGCCGATCATGAGCAGCACGATGCCGATGCCCAGTAATGCTAGTCGCAAACGCGTTCTCCCCAGTGCCGCGCAATTATCGCGGCCCGCGTCGCCGCGGGTCAATTTATCTGCCGTGGTCAAACGCGAGACGACGTGCTAAATACTCCGCACTATGCAAAGAATTCTAGCGATCGCACTGGGTAGTTTGGCCACCTGCGTTTTACTTCAGTCGACCGACGCATCGGCTCAGTCCGGTCTCGACCGCCGGCTCGCCGCCGCCAAGAAGCTCGACTGCAGCTTCTCCACGTTTGCACAAGGCAACTGGGATAAGAGCACGCCGTCGCTCACCGTCAAGCCGGCAGAACTCAAAGCGGTGTTCACGAACATCAATGTCGACGAAGGCACGGCCGAAGCGGAAACCTCATACGGCGCCTCATTCATCTCGGTGCGTTACGCGCTTGGTTATCTGCACATAATGCAGATGAGCGACGCTGGGCCGCTGTATTTGACGACAGTGTTCGCCCGCGCCGCGGGTGAGGGTCGGCTCATGGCCGTCCACACGCGCTTGGAATACTCGCCGACGCAGATTCCGGGCTTCACGTCACGCCCCGAGACCTACCTCGGCAGCTGCGCGATCGGTTAAAGGCGGAGCGAGCGCGCCGGAAGCCGCCGCAGCGCGACGGTCCCGGGACTTTGCCGTAGTGGTAGCGGGTTAGCTGGCGAGCGCTTCGATCGAGATGCGCAGCGTCACGCCCATCCCAAAGCCCATCTGCTTGCCGAATGCGACACCGAAGTCCTCGCGATTGATCTGCGTGCTCGCATCCGCGCCACAGACTTCCTTCTTCATCATCGGGTGCTCTTTGCACACGAACTTATTGATTGTCAGCGTCACTGGCTTCGTCACGCCGTGCAGCGTCAGCGAGCCCTCGACGGACGTCGGCGCGCCGTCCTTGAACTTCACGAGCTTGCCGGTGAACGTCGCCGTCGGGAATTTGGCCGTGTCGAACAGATCCGGTGTCTGAGCGTGGTCGTTGAGTCCCTGGTGGCCAAAGTCGATGCTCTTCATGTCCATCGTGACGTCGACGGTGCCGGTGCCAGCAGCTTTGTCGAGGGTCACCTTTCCCGACGAGCTGTTGATCTTGCCGCGCCAGAACGACACGCCCATGTGGTCGGCTTCGAAGGTCGGGTACGTGTGGGCCGGGTCGATCGTGTACGTGGCCGGTGCGGCCAGCGCGCCACTCGCCAATGCCCCGAACGCGATGCCGAGCAGGGCGGGAACGAGCTTCGTCGTGGTCATGCGAAAGATCCTCCTTGGATAGTCATTCTGGTAAACGGCGAGTGCGCTGACACGCAGCGGGCCACTAAATTTGAGCTGGCGCGATTGTAGCAGTGGCGGCACCCCGCTGAGCACGTGTCAAGAAGTCTCCAGAATAGCGCTATTCCCAGCCAGAGCGTTCGATTGTGTCGTCCAGAAAATTCCAAGACACTTTGTGCGAACGAGCGGCGGCCGCGTCCCGCAGGCTGCCGTGCCCAGCTTCAGGAGGCCGCGATGCTAAGTCTCAACGTCAATGGCAAAACACTGGAGGTCGGCGAAGACCTCGACCCGAAAACGCCTTTACTTTGGGTGTTGCGCGACACCCTCGGCCTCGTGGGCACGAAGTACGGCTGTGGCGTGGGGCAGTGCAGCGCGTGCACCGTGCACCTGAACGGCGTGGCCATCCAGTCGTGTCAGGTACCGGCGGAGAGCGCGGTGGGTCAGCGCATTACGACCATCGAAGGTCTGTCGGCGCCGGGAGCGACGTTGACGGCCGTGCAGCAAGCATGGGTCGAGGAAGACGTGCCCCAATGCGGTTATTGCCAGGCTGGTCAGATCATGCGGGCAACGGCGCTGCTCGCGCGGCTACCGAAGCCCACCGACGCGGAGATCGACAACGACATGGCCGCGAACATCTGTCGCTGCGGCACGTATACGCGGATCCGTAAAGCGATCCATAGCGCCGCGGCCAAGATTGCCAAGACCGGAGGTGCGTCATGAGCAACCAGCCCTTCGAACCGAATCCGTATCTGCCGGAATACCTGCAGAAGCTCGAGGTCGAGCGCCACGAGCAAGCGCTCGCGCTGTCGCGGCGCACGTTCATCAAGCTCACGGGCCTCGCTGGCGGCGGCCTGGTGCTTGCGATGTCGATGGGCCCGGGCGCGCGCAGAGCGCTGGCGCAAACGAAGGCGCCGAGTGCTGAAGTGACGCTGAACCCGTACATCCAGATTCGCCCCGACAACACGATCGTGCTGTACGCGAAGAATCCCGAGGTCGGGCAAGGCGTGAAGACCTCGCTGCCCATGATCGTCGCTGAAGAACTCGATGCGGACTGGAGCAAAGTGGAAGTTCGGCAGGCCGTCATCGACGCGAAGCTGTACGGCCCGCAGGTCGCCGGCGGCTCGACGTCGACGCCGACGAACTGGGATCCGCTGCGCAAAGCGGGCGCCACCGCGCGAGCCATGTTGGTTGCAGCGGCCGCGAAAACCTGGAACGTGCCCGCGGCCGAGATCACCACCGAGAACAACGTCGTGCGTCATGCGAAGACCAATCGCAGCGCCACGTATGGCGAGCTCGCGGAACTGGCCGCGACGATGCCTGTTCCTGATGCGGCAACCTTGCAGCTGAAGCCGCGTTCGAGTTACCGGTTGCTCGGCAAGCGGATCACTGGCGTCGACAACACCAAGATAGTCACGGGTCAGCCGCTGTTCGGCATCGACTACCGCGTGCCCGGAATGCTGTTCGCAACGTTCACGAAAGCGCCGGCGATCGGCGCGCAAGTGAAATCGGCGAATCTCGACGAAATCAAGAAGCTCCGTGGTGTGAAAGACGCGTTCATCGTTGGTCAGAAGGGCGATCACATCGCTTTCAGCCCCGGCGCTCCGGCGTTGGGATCGGGCGTCGCGATTCTCGCGAGCTCGACCTGGTCGGCCATGCAGGCCAAGAAACAGCTGAAGATCACATGGGACGAGACAGACGCGTCCAGCGACAGTTGGACCGACTTCAAGGCACAGGCCAAAGCATTCGCGGCAAAACCCGCCGCGGCACAAGTGCTCGGCCAAGCCGGCGACGTCGACGGCGCGTTCGCGGGCGGCAAGACCCTCGACGCCATGTACACGTACCACTACGTTTCGCATGCGGACCTGGAGCCGCAGAACACTACCGCCTGGTTCAAGGGCGACAGCATCGAGATCTGGACGCCGTCGCAGACGCCGCAGGCGGCCGTTGATGCCGTCGCCGCGCTGCTGGGGCTGCCGAAGGACAAAGTCACGCTGCACCAGTTGCGTGGTGGCGGCGGTTTCGGCCGCCGGCTCGCGAACGACGCAGTGTGCGAAGCCGCAGCCATCTCGAAGCAGGCCGGCGGCATCCCCGTCAAAGTGCAGTGGATGCGTGAAGACGACATGACGTTTGACTACTACCGTCCCGGCGGCTTCCACTCGTTCAAGGCGTCGGTCGACAAGGCCGGTAAGTTAGCCGCGTGGCAGGGGCACTTCATCACAGTCAGTCGCGACGGCAAGGCGCCGATGACGGCGGCGAATATCGCGCCGACGGAATTCCCGGCGAACGTGCTCGCCAATCAGCGCATGCTCCAGTCGTTGATTTCGTCGCGGGTTCCGACCGGGCCGTGGCGTGCGCCGGGCAGCAACGCGATTGCGTTCGCCGTGCAGAGCTTCCTGCACGAGTGCGCGGTTGCTGGCAAGCGCGATCACCTCGAGTTTTTGCTCGAGGTCATGGGCGAGCCGCGGTTCACGGTGGCCGATAATCTGCGCGCATTGCACACCGGTCGCGCCGCGAACGTGATCAAAACCGTCGCGGAGCGCGCGGGCTGGGGTCGTGAGATGCCCAAGGGCAGCGCGCTCGGACTCGCGTTTCATTTCAGCCATGCGGGGCATTTCGCCGAGGTAGCCGAAGTCAGCGTCGACGCGGACAAAAAAGTGCGCGTGCACAAGGTGTGGGTCGTGGCCGACATCGGGCAGGTCGTGAACCTGAGCGGTGCCGAGAATCAGTGTCAGGGCTCGGTCGTCGATGCCGTGAGCACGGCGATGGGGCTCAAGATCACGTTCGAGAAAGGGCGTGTCGAGCAGACGAACTTCGACAAGTACCCGCTGGTGCGTATCGACAAGGCGCCAGAAGTCGACGTGCACTTCGTCGAGTCGAGCTATCCACCGACCGGGTGTGGTGAGCCCGCGTTCCCGCCGGCCGCGCCAGCGATTGCGAACGCGATCTTCACGGCGACCGGCCAGCGCGTTCGCACGCTGCCTTTCAGCACGGAAGGCTACACGCTGTAGTTGGGTCCGTGCTGTCTCGGGAGTTGGGCAGAAGGCCGGCTCCCGGGAACGCCGCAAGTACTTCCCTGTAGGCTCGCTCGGCCGCCATCCCTGGCGCCGAGCGTCCCGGGAGCCGGCCTTCTGCCCAACTCCCGAGACAGCACTCAGCACTTTGTTTGGAGAAAGAGCCCACTGCCGGAACGCCCACCGCGACGTTCAGCGGCACTGGAAGTTGGTGGCGTCCTCCGAGTTGCCGCGACCCGTGTAGTGCGCGTGCTGCGGGTACGGGCAAAGCGGGCGGCTGCGGCCGGGGAATGCCGTGCCGGTCGCGATGACGGACTCGGGGGCCTTCGCTGTTTCCACCCAGTCGACGATCGCGCTCAGCATGTCGAACCGGTCGAGCGTGGCCGTGCCGCCGGCGCAGTGGCCCATGCCGGGCACGAGGAAAAGCCGGCTCCAAGCCTTCACCTGGTCCGCGCCGCCGTTGGCTTCACCCAAGGTGCGGTAGTAGTCGATCGTGTCCAGCGCCGAGAACCAGGGGTCACTGGCACCGTGATAGAACAATAGCTTACCGCCATGTCCTACGAAGGTACTCAAGCTCGTCCATTGGTTCGTATCCCCGAGCGTATTGGGTGCCGCGAGCACGGCGGCCACCTCGTCATCGACGTTCTGAGCGGTCGGCGGCACGCGTGGACCTACGGGGCTCGGAGCCCCGTTCAGCACCCCGGGGATTCCCTGACCGCCGAAGGTGATGCCGGTGTCGTAAAGGTAGCCGGGGTAGACCTGCCGGCCGTTCGAGGCTTTCGGTCCCGCCAGCGCTGTCTTCACGGCAGCCGCCTGGACGCTACTCAAACAGGTGGCGCTCTTGGCGCCTTTGCACACCAGACTCATGGGATCGAAACCGCACGCGCGAGGATTGAAGATCATGCCGTCGGCGACGCCGTCGTCGGCGTCGCAGGTCTTTAGCAGCGAGTCGATGATCAGCTTCTTGTCGCCGTCCGACAGGGCACTGCCGGGAATCACGGCGCCGCTCGCATCGCGGGCGGCGGCCTTCGACAGCGCGACGGACACCGAGCGCATGCCGAGGTTGGAGTAACCGGTGCGCATCGCCGGGGCACCGGACACGAGGCCGTCGAAATAGCTGGGGTAGCGCTGCGACATGATCATCGCTTCGCGTCCACCGGTAGAGCAGCCGACAAAATACGAATGCTCGGCGGGCTTGCGGTAGTAGGCGTCGATTAGTCGCTTCGCAACCTGGGTCACTTTGCCGTTGGCGACGTACAGGAAATTCAACGTCGCTTCCTGGTCGGCGAAAAAACTGCCGTCGAACACGACGCCTTGATGACCGGTGTCGGTGCTGACGACCGCGAAGCCGCGCGCGAGCGCCGGAGCATCGCCCGCCGCACCGGCGCCGAGCGGTGGGTTCACGGTGCCATTAAGACCTCCGCCGCCCTGGAACAGGAACCGTCCCGTCCAGTTGTCCGGCAGTGCGAGCGCGAAACGGATGCCGTATTCGACGCCGGCCACGCCTTTTCTACGCTCGAGCACGCCGTCGATGCGGCAGTGTGCGGGCAGCGCGCCCGCATAGCTCGGGCCGCCCGGGCCAGCCGCCGGTGCGTTACCCGCCGGCACACGTTCGGCAGCCGTGATCTCGAGCGCTGCGCCCGGCAGCGTGACGGTGCGCATGGCAGCGCATGCGGCGGCGTCCTGCGCGTTCGCGCTTGCACCCGCAAAGGCTGCAAGCGCGACGCTGCAAACACCGGCGAATCGAAGTGAGCTCAGGATTCGAACGCGCATGGCGGCGGCTCCGTGACATACGTGCGAGCCATGATAGTGCAAAACGCCAACGGCGCCGCGGATTCGGGTGCGCGCAACCGATGGTGCCGCAGCGGCGCGCAACTGAGTCGCCGCTCATCTGGCCATTCTGCGCAGCGGTCCGCTCCTTAGCGGCGGTAGAATGCTCGCGGCTGCAAGAAGCGAGGCGGGTGCGGTGAGCCGGCGAGAGTGTAGATGTTCGACTTAGGCGCGACCGAGCTCGCCCGAATTCAGTTCGCGCTGAACATCAGCTTCCACATTCTGTTTCCGGCCGTCTCGATCGGACTCTGCTGGCTGCTGTTGTTCTTCCGCGTGCGCTACACGCTCGGTCGCAACGCTGCCTGGGAGCATGCGTATTACTTCTGGACCAAGGTCTTTGCCCTGACGTTCGCGATTGGCGTCGTCTCTGGCGTGACCATGAGCTTCCAGTTTGGTACGAACTGGCCGGGATTCATCGAGCGAGCGGGCAACGTTGCCGGCCCTCTGCTCGGTTACGAAGTGCTCACTGCGTTTTTCATCGAGGCGACGTTTCTCGCCATCATGCTGTTCGGCAAGGACCGCGTCTCGAACGCAACGCATCTCGCTGCGGCTACGCTCGTTGCTGTTGGCACTACGCTGTCCGCGTTCTGGATCCTGAGTCTGAACTCGTGGATGCAGACGCCCCAGGGCTACGAGATCGTCGCCGGCAAGTTCTATGCAGTGGATTGGTGGCAGATCATTTTCAACCCATCCTTGCCGTACCGGCTCGCACACATGCTGACGGCTTCGCTGTTGACGACCGCGTTTCTGGTCGCGGGAACCAGCGCGTCACGAATACTGCGCGGGATCGACGGCCCGGGCACATTGCTGGTGCTGAAAACAGGCGTGATTCTGGCAGCGGTCCTCGCCCCTTTGCAGGTATTCATCGGCGATCTGCACGGTCTCAACACGCTCGAGCACCAGCCTGCCAAGATCGCCGCCATCGAAGGCATCTGGCACACCGAGCGCGGTGCGGCATTCACGCTGTTCGGCATTCCAGACGAGTCGCAGCGCACAACTCGCTTCGCGGTCGAAATTCCGAAGGTGGCGAGCCTCGTGCTGACGCACGATCCGAACGGCGAGGTACGCGGCCTCGATGAGTTTCCGGGCACGCATCCACCCGTGCTGTTCGTGTTTTGGTCGTTTCGAATCATGGTCGGAATGGGCCTGCTCATGATCGCCGTGTCGTGGTGGACGGCATGGACGATGCGCGGCGCACCGCCGCCCCCGCGGGGTGCGCTGCGGGCGTTGTCAGCCATGACGTTCGGCGGCTGGATCGCAGTGCTTGCCGGTTGGTATGTCACCGAAGTAGGGCGCCAACCCTGGCTCGTCTACGGTGCGTTGAAAGCCGCGGATGCGGTGGCCGATCATCCAAGCAGCGTCATGCGCGGCACGTTGCTCGCGTATGCGCTGCTGTACGCGTTTCTGCTCGTCGCTTACATAGCAGCGCTGCGGCACATGTCTGCCAAGCCTGCGGCATCGCGGCAAATGCCGCGGCCGCAGCCGCTGAAGCCGGGACGGTCGGTGTAATGGACGTACTGCCGCTCGTCTTCATGGGCATCATGGGTGTGTCATTGCTGCTGTACGTGATTCTCGACGGCTACGACCTCGGCATCGGAATGCTGCTGCCTCTGGCGAGCTCGGCGCAGAAGGAAATCATGATCGCGTCGATCGGCCCGTTCTGGGATGCGAACGAAACGTGGCTCGTGCTCGGCGTCGGCGTGCTGTTGATCGCATTTCCCAGCGCCCATGGACTCGTCCTGTCGACGCTGTATGTGCCGGTCACCGTGATGCTCTTCGGTTTGATTCTGCGCGGCGTCTCGTTCGACTTTCGCGTCAAAGCGGATGTGCGCCAGAAGCGCATGTGGAACCGGGCCTTCGCTCTGGGGTCCCTGATCGCCTCCTGTGCTCAGGGGTGGATGCTCGGCAGCTACGTCACGGGGTTGCAGACCGGGCCGCTGAATCTCGCGTTCGCCGCGTTGATCGCCGTGACGCTGCCCGCACTGTATCTCGTGCTCGGCGCGGGGTGGCTGCTGCTAAAGACCGAAGGTGAGCTGTTCGACAGAGCAGCTCGCTGGGGGCGCACGGCGATGCTGCCGATGGGCGTTGCGTTGCTTGCGGTCTCCGTTGCAACGCCGGTGGTGAGCCCGACGATTGCCGCCAAGTGGTTCACGCTGCCGAACTTCATCGGGCTCATGCCGATTCCTATCGCGACGTTGACCGCGTACCTCGCCGTGTTCTGGGTTCTGCAGCGTAACGTGACCGGGCGCCTCGGGCAGGCGTGGCTCGTGTTGGCGGGCACCGTGCTCATGTGCGTCATGGCCGCGCTCGGTCTCGCCTACAGCTTGTATCCGTATGTGGTGCTGGACCGCATGACCGTGTGGGACGCCGCCGCCGCGCACAACTCGCTGCAGTTCGTGCTCGTGGGTGTGGTTCTCGTTCTGCCGTTCACGCTGCTGTACACGGTGTTCGTGTACTACCTGTTCCGCGGCAAGGTGCAGAACCTGACGTACGGCGACAGGTCGTCGTCGTCCGCACCGCATTGACGAAGTGCCGCAGCTGGCGGCGTGTCAGCTCGGCAGTGTCGCTTTGAACTCGGCGGGTTTCACGATCAGAAGGTCGCAGGGCAGGCGGTCGAGAACATCCTCGGCCGTGTTGCCGAGGAACAGCCCGTTCAAGCCGCTGCGCGAGACGGCGCCCATGATCACGACGTCCGCGTTCAATTCGTCCGTCAACATCACCAACAGGTCGCGCGTGCCGCCCTCGTGCACGTGAATGCGGTCGGCCTGGATCCCGTGCCGTGCACATAGCTCCAGCACTGCATCGGTGTGCTCGACACGCATTGCATTCGTCAGCTCGCGCACGGGCGGAGCCGTCGGCATGGCCATCGAATCGCTCGAGCCGGCCAGCGCCGGCGCAATGTCGAAGCCGTGAAAGACGTGTACCTCGCCGGCGAGCGCCCGCGCAAGGCCGTTGGCCATTCGCAGAATCTTGTTGTCGAGGTCGGCCGGTTTGTCGCGCGCGTGCAGAGGGTCTACGGCGGCAATGAAGCGGGGGTTCTTGCCGGGCAACCGTGGCTTCACGAGCCAGAGCGGGCTCGCGCAGCTGCGGATCAGATTCCAGTCGGTATTCGAGAAGATGGAACGCTTCAGCACGGAATGGAAGTGCGTCTCTTTGATGACGAGGTCGGCGCCAAGCTCGAGTGCCTTGCGTACGATGCCGTCGTGCAACGGCGGGTCCCAGCGCGCGTCTACAGAAACGTCGATGCCCGCGGCGATGAGGGGTTGTGCGAGTTGCGTGAGTCGCGCCTTGTGCTGCGAGATCCGCGTGCCGCGCGCATCGGCGTTGCGCGTGTCCGCGAGGCTCGAGTCGTAGTCGCAAATGAAGAGCTCGAGCGCGGAAGGTACGGCCCGCGCGAGCCATGCGGCGCGCTCGAGCGCGGGGTACGCCAAAGCCGTGGGATCCACTACGACGAGAATACGTTGCTGCGCCGCCATGGCGTCTCCGGCTCGCTTCGACTAAACCTTTATACCTCCCCTCAGGCGCGCAGCAATGCCCCAAGCGGGCCACAGAAAGTACGTATGGCGCGCGATTCCATAGCGAACGATCAATACCCGCGCTCAGCGCGAAGGGTCTTCACCCGGCGCGCCCGCGGCGAGTAACTGCCGGACAGCACGCTCCAGCGCTTCACGAATCGCCTCCGGCGATTCGCCATCGGCAAACCGCTGCGGCGCACCGAAAACAACGCGTACGGGTGTGAAGTGCGGCCAGCGTTCGTGTCTGGGCCACGCCGCGAACGCGCCAAAGATCGCCGCAGGGATCGCCGTCACGGCGCCGCCCTGTAATAGCACGCCGACTCCAGTTTGAAAGGGTTGCAGCTCGCCCGTGGGCGAGCGCCAGCCCTCAGGAAACCAGACGACGGAGTTGCCGCAGCTCAGGAGATCGCGGGCCGTGCGCATCGCGCCCGTGGGGTCGCGGTCGGGATCGACGGGGAACACACGCGCCGATCGAGAGATGAGCCCGCGCAGCGCGCTCGAGTACATGACGCCGGACCAGCCCGCCCAGTACGTCCGGCGCAGCTGCCGCCATGGCAGTGCGGCGATCATCGTGCCGGCGTCGAGGTAGCTCGTGTGATTCGGAGTGAACAACAGTGGCCCGTCCTTGGGCAGGTTTTCGGCGCCTTCAACGCGCACGCCCCAGCCCGTCCGTACGACGAGGCGCACGACTGCGAGCACGATTGCGCCGAGTCCGCTCAGCAGCGGCCCCGGCGGCGAATAGGACGGCAGCTGCGCTGCGGTACCGGGAGTCGCTGCGCTGGCAGAATCGATCTCGTGGAGCAGATCGCGGATCGTGAGGATCCGGCTCAACGCGTCGCCAGTTAGCGTGACGCCGAAGAGCCGCTCGATCTCGATCGTCAGCGTGACCCATTGCAGCGAGTCGATCTGCAGGTCGAGCTGCGGGCTCGTATCGAGCGTGAGCATGCGATCGGAGTAACGTTCGCGCAGCCAACGCCATGCTGCCGCAGCCCGCTCTTTCTCGAGCAGCGCGCGGTCGGCGTCGCTCGGTTCGGCGGCCGCGGTGCGAGTGGGATGTGCCGCTTCGTCGAATAGTGCGGGCAGCAGATGGCGTTTGAGTTTCCCGAGCTGCGTTCGCGGCAGTGGCTCGCGCGTCACGCGATAGCTGCGAAGCCGTTGATAGGGCGGCAAACGCGCGGCCGTGTTCTCGATCTCCTCGCGCAACAACTCCGCGGCGCGCATCGCGCCGCGCTCGCGCGCGGCCCGTTCGTCGAGCACCACGAGCGCCGCGAGCACGCCGCCGTGCTCGAAGATGCCGAGCTCATGGATCAACGGGCTCGCTGCGTACAGTTTCTCGACGGGTTCGGGGAAGAGCTTTTTGCCGTCGGGAAGGACGATCAGCTCCTTGTTGCGGCCGACCACGTACAAGTAACCGCCCGCGTCGAACCGGCCGAGGTCGCCGGTCTTGAACCAACCGTCGGTGGTGAACGCGGTCGCCGTGGCGTCGTCGTTGTGCCAGTAGCCGCGGAACACGCTGGGTCCGCGTGCTTCGATTTCGCCGTGCTTCTCCTCGGCTGCCGGTGCCGCAATTCGTAGCTCGACGCCCGGTAGAGGCCGGCCCTCGGAACCGAGTCGGCTCTCTGCGGGGCTGTTGAACGTCAGCACCGGCGAGGTTTCCGTCAAGCCATAGCCCGTGAGCACGGTCCAGCCCAAGCCCTCCAAGTTGAACGTGAGCTCCGCCGGCAGCTTCGCGCCACCGCAGCCAATCAGGGTGAGCGCGGGCCCGAGCCGAGCGTGCACGGCGCCAAACAGCCAGCGGCCGATGTGCAGGCCAGTCACCCGGCGCACGGCAATGCTCGCAGTAAGCAGAATCTTGAATATCGCGCGTGCGGCGCGGCCTCGCGTCTGGACGGCCGAAGCCACGCTGTCCCAGAGCGCGGTGCAAAGACGTGGCACTGCGAGCAACGCCGTGGCGTGTGCGGTGGTCGTCGCCCGGCTAATCTCCGGCCCCGAGATGCCGGAGGGGAGGATCACGGTGGCGCCCGCCGCGAGGGGCACGAGCAGCCCCACGGTGAACGGATACGTGTGGTGCAGCGGTAACGGCAATAGCACGCGTGCTTCGGAGCCGATGAGTCGGGCGACTTTCAGCTCGGCCACGTTCGCCGCCAGGTTTGCGTGCGTCAGCGGTACGGCCTTCGGCGTGCCCGTAGTGCCCGAAGTGAAGAGCAGGGACGCGACGCTGTGCGGATCCGCGCGCGGCAGCTCGGCGCCGAGCGGCGCAGCACTCAACGCGGGCAAGTCGTGCGGACCGTCGCCGTCGAAGTGCACGAAGTTGTCGGCTGTGAGCTTCGTCAGCGGTTGCAGCTCCGCGCTGCGCGCCGCCGCTGTGATCATGATGCGCACGTCGGCGTGAGCGATGGCCGTTGCGACCGAGTCGGCCGTGCTCTGATGGTCGAGCGGTACCGCCACGCCGCCGGCGGTCACGATTCCGAAGTAAGCAGCGATCCAGTCCGGGCTATTGGCAGCCCACAACGCCACACGTTCGCCGGGCGAAAGTCCGTGCACGCGAAGGCCATGCGCGATGTGCGCGATCCGCTCGCCGAGCGCGGCATACGAGAGCTCGTCGACACCGTCCGGCTGGAACGCGACGATCGCAGTGCGATTGCCGCGCGCCGCGAACGTCGCGACCAGGTCGTTCAACGTTGCGAAGGACGCAGCGTGGTGGCTATCGCCAGGGCTCATAGAGATCCTTTCGGCCTAGCGCATCCGCCACGGCCGCGTAGCGAATGCGTCCTGCGTGCGTGTTTACGCCTTTTGCGAAACCCGAATCCGCTGCGACGGCCGCGAGCCCGCCGCCCGCGAGCTTCAGCACGTAGGGCAGAGTCGCGGCCGTCAACGCCAGTGTAGCCGTGCGCGGGTATGCGCCCGGCATGTTTGTCACACAGTAGTGCGTCACGCCGTGCGCGACGAACACGGGGGCGGAATGCGACGTGGGTCGCGACGTGGCGATACAACCGCCCTGGTCGATGCTGACGTCGACGATGACGGACCCTTGCGGCATCGCGGCTACCATGGATTCGGTCACGATGTGCGGCGCGCGCGCTCCGGCGCGCAGCACCGCGCCGACTACGAGATCGGCATCGCGCAGCCGTGCCGCGATGTTCTCGGGCGTCGACAGCACGTAACGCACGTTCGGCTTGCGCTCGAACTCAGGAGCAAGCTGCGGAGTGATGCCGAACATGGTGACCCGTGCGCCGAGCGCGCTCGCGACGTTGCACGCGTGCCGGCCGACGACACCGTCGCCTACGATGGCGACTTCGCCGTGGCTCGAGCCGAGCACGGTGCCGAGCAATGTGCCGCGGCCGCCCGTGAACTTCGCGAGATAGTAGGCGCCCATCAGCGGCGCCATGCTGCCCGCGATGGCGCTCATCGGCGCCAGGAGCGGCAGGCGGCCGCCTGCGTCCTCCACCGTTTCGTAAGCGATGGCCGTGCTGCCACTCTCGAGCAATGCAAAGGTCAGCGCCGGCGCTGCGCCTGCGAGGTGGAAGTACGTGAACACGAGCTGGCCGCGCAGCTGCCGGTATTCGGTCTCGAGGGGCTCTTTCACCTTGACGACGAACTCCTGCCGCCACGCGTCGTCGGCGGTGCCCAGCACCGCGCCGCTGGCCACGTAGTCCGCATCCGCAAAGCCGCAACTGAGTCCCGCGCCGCGCTCGATGACAATCTCGTGGCCCGCGGCTCGCAGCGCCGTTACCCCCTGCGGCGTGAGGCCCACGCGGTTCTCGTTGTCCTTCATTTCCTTCGGTGTGCCGACGTTCACGCTGCCTCCTTGTGCGTGGCCACTGTCGATCAAAGATAAGGCGAGAACAGCCACGCGCCACCGTCGAGCACCTTCGTGCCGAACGAGCGACCGTCGACATCGGCTAAGGTCACCGCGTGGGACCGACTGCGAACGCCCTCGAAATGTTGCGCGAGCTGCGACACGACCTCGCGATCGTAGATCTCGAGATTCATTTCGAAGTTTAGCCGCAAACTGCGTGCGTCGAGATTCGCGGAACCGACCTGCGCGTAGTGATCGTCCACGTAGAACAGCTTGCTATGCACGAACGGCGCGGGCTGGTAGTACACGCTCACGCCGCGATCGAGCAACTCCCACAGCATGTGTCGCGTGGCCGCATGAATGAACCGCAAGTTGTTCTGCGCGGGCAAAATCACTGCGACGTCGACGCCCTCGAGCGCGGCCGCCTGCAACGGTGTGATGAGCTCGCGCGGCGGCACGAAGTACGGCGTCATGATGGCAATGCGGCGGCGAGCCTGGCCGATCGCGCCGATGTAGAGCGCGGTCAGGCGGTCGAGGTCCGTGTCGGGTCCGTCGGTCACGGTGCGGCACAACGTGGCGCCCGCCGGCGCCGACGGCGGGCCGGGCAGCTCGGCAGGGCCGCCGGTCGCGAACTGCCAATCGCGCAGGAATACGGTCTCTATCTGCGCGACGACGGGCCCCGCCACGCGGCAGTGCAGATCCACGATCCTGCGCTCCGCCGGTCCTTCGAGGTAGCGATCACGAATGTTGACGCCGCCGGTGAATGCCACGACGCCGTCGACGATCAGGCTCTTACGGTGGTTGCGCAGGTTGATGCTGAGCGACGGCGGAAACACGCGTGGCGGCAGGAAACGCACGAGCTTCACGCCCGTGCCGCGCAGCAGGCGGCGGACCGGCGGCCAGGAGTAGAGCTCGCCAACGCCGTCCAGCAGCACGCGCACGTCCACGCCGCGCGCCGCGACGGCCGCGAGCGCCCTCGCGAACCGCTTACCGACCGGACCGCCGTCGAAGATGTAGGTGGCGAAGTGCACGTACTCGCGTGCGCCATCGATCGCGGCAATCATCGCGTTGAAGGTTTCGCCGCTATCGTTCAGCACATCGACGCGGTTGCCGGCTGTGAGCGGCCACCCGCTGACAGCTTCGCCGAGGCGTGCCAGGGGCGCGAGCAAGGGGGGCGGGGTGCCCAGAAACTCGGTGGGGCACAGAGGCTCTGGCAGTCGTTGCAGCAGCTTCCGCGCGCGCGTGCGCACACGGTTGATGCCGAACAGGTAGTACAGCAAGGCCCCGGCGAACGGTAGTGAAAAGCACAAGGCGATCCAGCCGAAGGCGGACTGCGGCCGGCGCTTGTAAAGGATCGCGTGAATCGCTGCCGTCGCGGCAGCCGCGAACCCCGCAGTGGCGATCGCGGTTTGCACGATCTGGCTCGTCAGCATGCGGCGTTGTGTAACATATCGATGTAATGCCGGCCAGCCGTCAGCGCGGAGCACAGTGGAATACAAGGACTACTACGACGTCATGGGTGTCGCCCGCGATGCGTCGGCGGACGCCATCAAGCAGGCGTACCGGCGTCTTGCCCGCAAATACCATCCCGACGTCAGCAAAGAGCAGAACGCCGAGGCGCGTTTCAAAGAGGTAGGCGAGGCGTACGAAGTGCTGCGCGATCCTGAAAAACGCGCGGCCTACGACTCGCTCGGCAAGCGCCCGCAGGGCGAGGAGTTCCGCCCGCCGCCCGGTTGGGAATACGAATCGGACACCGGCGCGGGGCAGCAGCCCGGCGCGCACAGCGACTTCTTCGAGAACTTGTTCGGCGACCTGCGAGGGCGCGGCGGTTTTCGCAGCCGCGGTTTCGACACGGCGGCCGAGGTCGAGCTCACGCTCGAGGAAGCGTATCGCGGCGCCGAGCGGCGCCTCTCGGTGCAGCGCGTGCGAGCGGACGAGCGCGGCCAGGCGCAGCCATACACCCAGCAGATCACGGTGCGAATCCCCGCCGGCGCGACAGACGGGCAACAGATCCGCGTTGCCGCGCAAGGCCAACCGGGTGCGGGCGGCGGTCAGTCGGGTGATCTGTTCCTGCAAGTGCGCTTGGCGCCGCACCGCTGGTTCCGCACGGAGAGCCGCGATGTGTGGCTCGACTTGCCCGTGACCCCATGGGAGGCCGCGCTGGGAGACACGGTGCGCGTGCCGACCCTCGGGGGGCGCGTGGACCTGAAGCTGCCCAAAGGCTCGCAGACCGATCGGCAGCTGCGGCTCAAGGGCCGTGGGCTGCCGGGTACCCCACCCGGCGATCAGTTCGTCGTGCTGAAGATCGTCACGCCCGTCGCGAACACGCCGGCCGATGAAGCTTTGTATCGGCAGATGGCTGAGGCCATGCGCCTGAATCCGCGCGAGGCGTTGGAGGGCTCGACATGAACGATCCGGTAAGTGCACTGTTGCTCGATGAAAGCGTCGAGTTGACGTTGGCGGAGATCTGCACGGCGTGCAGCGTATCCGAGCAGCTCGTGATCGAAATCGTAGCCGAGGGCATCGTCGAGCCGAACGGCGCCGAACGCACGCAGTGGCGGTTCTCTGGCATCGCCGTGACGCGAATTCAGCGCGTGGTTCGTCTGCAGCGCGAGTTCGAGGTCAATCTTCCGGGCGCCGCACTCGCGCTCGACCTGCTCGAGGAGATCGAGCGGCTGCGTCGAAGCGGCGGGCGATAGGAGACACAGCATGGGACTGGCGGATCAACAGTGCGTGCCATGCCGCGGCGGTGTGCCGCCGCTACCCCGCGAGCGAATCGATGCGCTGCTGCGGGAGCTCGGCGCCGGCTGGGCGTTGAACGCCGCCGGCCACCTGCTGAGGACGTACGAGTTTGGCGACTTCGGCGCCGCGCTCGAGTTTGCAAATCGCGTCGGCGCGATCGCTGAGCAACAGGGCCATCATCCGGACCTGCACGTCGGCTGGGGCCGTTGCGGTGTCGAGATCTGGACCCACAAGATCGACGGCCTGACGGACAGCGATTTCTACCTAGCCGCCAAAGCCGACCGCGCCTTCATCGAAGCACGGTAGTAGCGGACCACTACGCCCTCTATCGGCTACGCGTAGGCGTAGATCGTCGCGAGGATGCCGAGCATCGATGCGAGGAACACGCTGTGCTTCACGGTGAAGCGAAACAGCTTGGCTTCCTCGGAGCGCGCCATGCCCGTGGCAGCGACGGCTACCGCGATACTCGTCAGGCTGATCATCTTGCCCATGACGCCACCCGCCGAGTTCGATGCTGCCATCATCGCTGGATCGAGCGACAGGCTTTTCGCGGTCACGACCTGCAGGTTGCCGAACAACGCATTGGCCGACGTGTCGCTGCCGGTGAGGAACACGCCTAGCCAGCCGAGCATGGCGCTGAAGTACGGGAACAGCGCACCCGTTTTCGCGAATGCCTCGCCGAGCGTGACCGTCGCGCCGCTGTAGTTCATGACGTACGCGAGGCCGAGCACCATGGCGATCGTCGCGAGCGAAAACGCGAGCTGCTTCGCCACCTTGCCGAGAATCCCAAGGTATTTGAGCGGAGACACGCGCAGCACGATCGCGGACGCGATCGTGGCGAGCGCGCACGCGCTGCCGGCGGCTGCGAGCCAGTTGAGCGTGAAGCGAGCGCCATAGGGCGAGGGCGAAGCCACGATCGGAGCCATACGCGTGATTTGGTTGTGCAGGCCCGGCCAGTCGAACACGATGTTCGTGGTCTCGAGCATGGTCTTCGTGACTGGATAGCCCCAGATCAGCACGAATACCACGAGGAAGAGGTAGGGCGACCACGCGAGAAGCGTGGGGCCGAAGCCGTGTGACTTCGGCGTGAGCGTGGCCTGGTGCTCGCCCTCGAGCACGAACTGGTCCTTCGGCTGCCAGAATCTGAACAGCACGACGAGTCCGATGATTGCGGCAATGGCAGCCATGATGTCCACGAGCTGTGGCCCGACGAAGTTCGAGATCGTGAACTGCACGGAAGCGAAGCACACGCCGCACACGATCGCTGCCGGCAACACGCCCTTCAACCCGCGGAAGCCGCCCATCACGAGAACGAGGTACGCGGGAATGAACAGCGAGATCGGCGCGCAGAGACGCCCAACCCACGCGCTGAGCTCGAGCTCAGGAATCCCCGTGGTGCCAGCCAACGTGACGACGGGCACGCCGATCGAGCCGAATGCCACCGGCGCCGTGTTCGCGAGCAGGCAAATGCCTGCGGCAAAAAACGGCGAGAAGCCCAAGCCCGCGAGCATCGCTGCCGCTACGGCCACCGGCGTGCCGAATCCCGCTGCGCCTTCGATGAACGCGCCGAACGCAAACGCGATCAGCATGGCTTGCAGGCGGCGATCCGACGTCAGCCCACCGATCGAGTCCTTGATGATTTCGAACTTGCCGGTTTCAAGCGTGACGCGATACAGCACCACCGCCCAGTAGACGATCCAGCCGATCGGCAGCAGGCCGAACGCTGCGCCGTTGCCGGCAGAGCTGACGGCGAGGCCCGCCGGCATGCCGTAGATGCCGATGGCCACGAACAGTGCCGCGACGAGCCCCGCGAGCGCTGCGATCCACGCGGGTTTACGCAGGATGCCGATCAAGAGCAGCAACACGAAGATCGGAATCGCGGCGGCCACGGTTGATAGGGCCAGGCTGTCCGCGACAGGCACGTAATTTTGTTGCCACATGAGGTCAGTTCTCTCGCTTAGTGGATTCCGTAGTTTTTCGTATCGTCGAAATAGCCGGTGAGGTTCAGCGTGACCTTGACGGGGTTGTTGCTCACGTTCTTCCAGAACCAGCCGTGCTCGCCGCCAAATGGCGCGACCAGTGAACCGTCGCCGCCCGTCGTCTCCTGATCTTCGCGATAGCGGACGAACGCGTCGCCGCCGATGGCAGGGTCGTGGCCGTGGAAATCGCTGTACACCGCGCCGCCTTCGGCGCGCCAGTCGTACACGATGACCTTGGCCTCGCGCATGATGGCCTTGATCTCGGTTTCCTGGTCGATGTCGAGCGTCAGCGTGATTGTCGCGGACTTCGGCGCCGCGGGCTCGTCTTGATGCACGGCAGGGTTTGGCAAGGGAGTGGGGTCGCCCGGCGCCGGGATTGCGACTTCGCGAACGTGCTCGTTGCCGCCGATCACGTCTTTGACCGTGATCGTGCGCGCGGGCTGGTGCAGTTCGGTGAGGCCGAGCAGCCGGCCAACGCCCGTGGGATCGATGCCGTACTCGGCCGGCAGCACAGCGGCGACGAGAACGATGACGGCAACCGCTAGTGCGGTGACGACGCTCAGCGCAAGGCGTTTACCGGATGGCGCTTGCCAGTCCGGTGACGGTTCCGTAGCCAACGATTCCCCCGAAGCCCAGTTTTTTCAGTCTACCTCACTCGAAAGCGAGGTGCGCCGAGAAGAACGGCAACACCTTGCTTGCGAGGCGCTCGTCGATGCGATTCACGTGATCGCCGCCGTAAGTCTCGGTGGTGTGAGCGATGCCATAGCTCGACAGAATCTGGTCCAGCGTGCGCACGGTGCTTTCGATCGGTTGATCCTTGTCGCCCGCGTCGATCGCGATCGCGCCGTATTTGCGCAGGTTCGGGATGTACTGATGAACCATCGTGAGTGGTGCGTTAGCGACCCAGCGTGCGACGACATCCGCTGCGATGTTGCCGTCGGTCAGTGGCAGGTCGATGTACAGCGGCGGGTTCTTCGGGTTCGCTGACCACGCGGCCGCGGAGGCGAGCATTGCTTTAGTGCCGAAGTCGGCCGGCGCGAGCGCCGCGATGTCGGCGTCCGTCTTGACCTTCAGCGCGCCGGCGAACTGTGCGGCCGACGGCGCGAGGTTCGCGGCCATGCAACACGGGCTCATGGCGTACAGGCTCGAGAATACGTCGGGGTACTTCATACCGATGCGAATCGTGCCGTAGCCACCCATCGAGTGGCCCGCGAGGCCGCGGCTCGCGCGCTTCGCGAGTGTGCGGTAGTGGCTGTCGACGTAGGCTACGAGATCCTTCGCGACGAATGCTTCCCAGTCACCCGTGGCGACCGAGTTCGAGTACATGCTGCCGGCAAATTTCGTGAAGGCATTCGGCATCACGACGATGAACTCGCGAGCGCCGGCGGCGTTTGCTCGGTCGGTCGCGCCCGGCACGTTGACGAAGTGTGCGCCGCTGAACCCGAACCACTTCGCGTCTGAGTCCGTGAAGCCGTGCAGCAGATACAGCACGGGATAGCGCCGCTGCGATTGCGCCGCGTAGGTCGCCGGCAGATAGACAGACACCAATCGGTCCGGCGAATCGCCAGACAAATTGCCGACCAGCGCATCGCCGTGCACGGTGACGCGCTCGAGCTTACCCGCGAGCTTCTCGGGCGGCTTGACCGTGGCGAACGACGGCGGAGCCGAGGCGGGCGGTCGGGGCGCGTTCTGGGCCGTGGCGGTGAACGAGAGGGCAGCGGCAAATACCCCGAGCGTTAGGGCGCGTGCGGTATTCATGAGGAACCTCACTTCGCCTGCGTGTCGTGCCATGTGGGGTCGGCGTAGTGATCCGCGCGGCCAGACACCGGGTTCGTGTAATGGAACGGAGGCGCGTACGCCGCAGGATACGGATCGTAGGGCACCGACTGCGGCCGATCCGGCGGTAGACGGGCATAGGGCGCGAAGATGGCGGACGCTTTTTTCGCCCAGCCGTCTTCGTAGTTCGTATAGAACGTCTGGTAGCCGTGCAGGTAATCGAGCTTCCAGATGCCGTCCTGCTTCACGAACACGTTCTCGTAGATGCCGTCGCCCCACTGCGCGTTGACGTTCATGATGCCGAACATCACGAACAGTCGTGAACGCGCGTAGGCGGTCTTGCCATCCGGCGCGATGTCGATGATGGGCTGCAGGTGCATGTGATTGAACAGGGAACCGTCGCGTGGACCCACATTGTTCGGCGTCAGATTGCGCATGTACTCACGTACGCGGGCCTGGCCGATGTACACGCCGCGGCCCAGGATCTCGACGACGCCGTTCGGCGCGAATAGATCGGCCACGTCATCGTGGCGTGACTTGTCGACGTAGTGGCCGTAGATGCCGGCGAGGTTCTCGAGATCGTCGATGTCCTTCAGGCGCTGGACTTCGGTTTTGGCGGCGGCGACCGCCGTCTCGAGCTCCGTGATTGCGGCTGTCGTCGCCGCGTCGTTGCGCGACGAACACGCGGCGCAAGCGAGCGCTGCCGCGAGAACGATGGCAGGGGTGCGGAACCGTTGCGTGAGGGTCATCGCGTCGCTCCTCACTGCCCGCTCACGGGGTTCTTGTAGTGGAACGGTGGCACAAAGATGCCAGGGTAGGGCTCATAGCTCTCGCTTTGCGGGCGATCGGGCATGACGCCCTTGCCGAGCGCGTACTCGTCGATCGCCTTCTTGTCGGCGTTCAACCAGCCACCCTCGTACGGTGCGATGAAGTTCGCGTACCAGTGCAGCTTGCTGATCTTCCAGACGCCGCTCTGTTTCACGTACTCGTTCTCGTACACGCCTTCGCCCCAGTTGCCGCCCGAGCCTGAGCCGGACACGCCGGTCATCAACATGAGACGCCAGCGGCCCTTCGCCGACCGACCGTCAGAGGCCACGGTGACGATCGGCTGTTCCTCGAAATGGTCGTTGAGCACGCCCGGCAGCGGGCCCTGCTTGCCGCCGCTCAACGAGAGCACGTACCTGCGAATACTGTCCTTGCCGACGTAGACGCCGCTCGGTCCGATCTCGAGCGTGCCGCCGTCGGCGAACAGATCCACGACCTCGTCCCAGAGCATTTTGTCGGTGTAGTAGCCGTAGCTGCTCTGTAGATTTTCGATGCGGTTGACGTCGTCGATGCGCGAGGTTCGCGTCGCAACGTTCGCGAGGCGCGTACGAAGGGCCGCGACCCGTGCGGCAGGGTCGCTCGACGTTTGACCGAGCACGAGCGCTGCGAAGGACGCGAGCGCGGCGGCGACTCCCAGCGTGGCGTAGTGCTTACTGCGCATTGCACACGCCGGGTTCGCAGCGACCGGACACCGGGTTCTTGTAGTGGTACGGCACCTGGTAGGAAGAGGGATACGATTTATAGAACTCGGTCGGTGGCCGATCGGGTGGGAAGTCCGCGTACGGTTCCGCCATCGGTTGTGGCGCTTTGTGCCACCCTGGTGAATAAGGCGCGGCGAACGTCTGGTACCAGTGGACCTTGCTGAACTTCCAGACGCCGTTTTCCTTCACGTACTCGTTCTCGTAAGGGCCTTCAGCCCACGTCGCACTCTTGCCGTGCTCGCCGAGTTCGATCAGTGCGCGCCAGCGACCTTTGGCCGTTAGGCCGTCGTCGGCCACATGGACTACGCCCTGCAGGATGATGTGGTTGTGCAGTTGGCCGGGTTTCATCTCGCCGCCCATGACGCGGTCGTAGAACTGGCCGATCCGCGCTTTGCCGACGTACACGCCGAGGCCGCCGAGCTCGGCCGTCGTCGCAGGATCGTCCGCGAACAGTGCGCCGATCTGGCGGCTGAGCTTCTTGTCGACGTAGTACCCGTAGGCGCGCTGGAGGCGCTTGATCGCTTTCGAGTCCTCGAGCAGTCCGATCTGACTCTCGAGCTGGCCGAGCTCGGTTTCTAGCGCGGCCATGCGCGCGGCAGGATCACTGGAAGATTGGGCGCGGCTCGCACCTATCAGCAACACCGTAACCAATGCGGCGACGCATGCGGCGCCGACGGTCTCCGTCCAGGACATCGAACTCCCCCTCGAATTTTCGTAGCCGTCGAGCCTTTGCGGCTCGACGGCGCCGGCGCTTCGCGCCGTATCGCTAGGCCGGCTGAGTCGTGTACGCCTGTAGCTGCAACGCGAATTCCCGCAACGCGCGAATTCCGCTAGCTTCCGCGTCGGTGCACCACGCCTGTAGGCGCTTGAGATCGCCCTCGTTCTTGCCGGTGGTTTCCCCGGACAACGTGCGCAACTGCTGCATGAACTGATACACCGTGCGCAGCTTGGGGCTGCGTTCGAGTGCGGCTTCGAGCCGCTGGCGCGTGTACGGACACGCGCGCAGCTGTGCGTCGGAGTCCTCGCGGATCATGAGCCGACGGACCCGGGCGAGTTGCCGCCGCGTGAAACCGGCGTCTTCGCCGGTCTCGCCGTGCAGAACGGGGGACAAAACTCGACGTCCGTACAGCTTCAGCACGTGAAAACGGTTCAGCACCACGGCGCGCAGCGTGTCGACATCGATGCCGCTGGTGGCGCGCGAGAACGAAACGCGCGGCGAAACCTTCTTGACGGTCGCTAGGCCGAGCATCGAGAGCGTGCAGATGTACACCCAGCCGATGTCGAGCTCCCACCATTTGTTCGCGAGCTTGGCCGACGAACCATACGCATGGTGGTTGTTATGGAACTCTTCGCCGCCGATCAGGATGCCGATGGGGACAATATTACGAGAAGCATCCTCGGTCTCGAAATTGCGGTAGCCCAAGTAGTGGCCAACCCCGTTGATGATGCCGGCGGCCCAGAACGGGATCCAGAGCATTTGCACGACGAAAATCGCGATCCCCGGCAGGCCGAAGATCACGAGATCGATCAGCAGCATCAACAGTACGCCGCCCAACACATGCCGCGAATACACGTTGCGCTCGAGCCAGTCGTTAGGAGTGCCGCGGCCGTAATTCTCCATCGTGGCTTGATTGAAGGTTTCTTTGCGGTATAGCCCGACGCCGCCAAACACGAGGCGCCAGATGCCATAGACCTGTGGGCTGTGCGGATCTTCCGGCGTTTCGCAGCGCGCGTGGTGCTTGCGATGGACAGCTACCCACTCACGCGTGACCATGCCGGTCGTGAGCCAGAGCCAGACGCGGAAGAAGTGACTGACCGCCGGGTGCAACGTCAGTGCGCGGTGCGCCTGGTGACGGTGCAGGAAGATCGTGACGCTCGCAATCGTGATGTGCGTGAGGAGCAGCGTAGCGCCGACATACCCCCAGAACGAGAGGTTGAACACCCCATACAACGGCATAATTTTGCGCTTCCTCCCGTTAGGACAGTGGGTCGCTAAGGACCTGCTGACCAGCCACGAACGCCGTCGCGAGCTGTTTTTGTTCTAATCGGCGCGACCGAGGGGCCAGGGGCACCTCCAAGGGGGCCCGTAACCGTGTCGGCACTATGGTAGTGGACATGTGATTTTGCAACTGTGCCGGTGGTCTCGATCCGGCCGTCAGCGTGCGGCGGTGGCCCCAGGAACCGCGCCGCCGCTTAGTTTTCGGATCAATGCTGCTGTCTCCTCCCGGTGGACGCCCTCGACCCCCGCGAAGCCGAAGCCGCCGGCCTTGCCGAGTGCCACGTCGAGCGGTGTGAACCCCTTGTTGTCCTTGGCGTTGAACCCTGCGCCCTTCGAAGCCAGGAACTCGATAACGTCGTTGTAACCTTGCAGAGCGGCGCCGTGCAGTGCCGTCCGGCCGTTATTGTCCGCAGCGTTCAGGTCTAAGCCCCGGTCGAGAAAGAGCTGCAGTGCCGCAATGGCGTCTCGTTGCGTTTTCTGGCGGCCCGTGGAATCCGATTCGTTGGTGCCGACGCCAGCGGCCGCCAGCGGCGGCGTGATGCCCACGCGACTCGTGCCGAGCTTCGCGTCCGCGCCCCGCTCTAGCAGCAGCTTGATGGCTGGCAGGTCGGCAGCTTTGGCTGCGCGCAGCAGGGGCGTCGCGCCTGCCTGGAACATCAAGTCGTTACCCCGATCGAGCTTGGCGCGATAGGGCGGCATGGCTATCAGCTGGGCGTTCACATTCGCTCCGTGATCGAGTAGCAGGCGAGCGACGTCGAGCGCGCTCAGACGATTCTCGAGCACCTGCGGCGCGGGCCGATTCGAGTTCGGCATGGTGCTGAAGTCGATGGCGGCGTACAGCCCCGTGCGCCCCGTGTAGTCCGCGAGGTTCGGATTCGTGCCGGCCTCGATCAGGGCACCGGCTGTATCGTAATGGCCGTTGATCAATGCCAGCACGATGCCGCTGATACCGTTCGGCGTCGTGGCGTTCACGTCGGCGCCTGCTTTGACCAACACCGGGATGCAATCAGCGCGACCTTCGCGCGCGGCGAACAAGAGCGCCGAGAGTCCGCCGGGCGGCAGCCACTTGTCGCGCGGCTCCGCGGTGACCTGGCGCTCCCAATGTTCAGTGTTCGAGCGCTCGTTGACGTTGGCTCCGTGTGCCAGCAGCTCCGCCAGCATCGCGGCATGCCCTTGCGCGGCAGCCCACATGAGCGCGGTCTGGCCGTGCCAGGCTTCGCGCGCTTCGAGGTTCGCGCCGCGCTCGATCAGCAGGCGGGCCGCCTCCACGTGGCCCCCGCGGGCGACGGTCATGAGGGGCGTCTCACCATCGGCGCCGAAAGAGTTCACGTTGGCGCCCGCGTCGAGCAGAAGTTTGAGCGTGGCGGCATCGCCGTTCACGGCTGCCAGATGTAGCGGTGTGACTCCATAGCGGTTCGCAGCGGCCACATCGGCGCCGGCGTGCAGCAAACGGTCGACGATCTCGCCGTCTCCCTGGCGAACGGCCCAGTGAAGTGCGGTGGTGCCATCGGCTTCCGCCGCGGCCGCCGCATCGTGCTGGCTCGACAGTGTGAGCGCCATGGCGCGATCGCCGCTCTTCAAGGCTTGCACGATCTGGGGCACAGCCGCGCCTGCGGGCAGTGTGATGGCGATCAGTACAGCGAGCGTCGTCGCGCGGAGCCACCGGATCTGCATTGCGAACGCGCCCCTTGCTCTCTAGAGCTCGTGGATTCGGCCCGTGCTGTCGCCCAGCGAATCGACCTTGACGTCGACTTTGTCGAGTAACGTCACGAGCAAGTTCGTCTGCGGGGTGTGTTCGGCGCACATGACGTGCTGGCCGCCCTTCAGTTTGCCGTGGCCTCCGCCGACTACGACGTTCGGCAGGGGGTAGTGATCATGCAGATTGCTGTTGCTCATGTTGCTGCCATATAGCAGCACGGAGTGATCGAGCAGTGATCCATCGCCGTCTTTCGTCTTGTCGAGCTTCGCCAGGAACTCGCCGAACAGACCGATGTGGAACGCCTGGATGCGTGCCAGCATCTCCAGCTTCTCGGGCTTGTTCTGGTGGTGCGACGTCGCGTGGTGGCCTTCGTTGACGCCGACCTGCGTGTACGTGCGGTTGCTGACTTCGCGCGCCATCATGAACGTGAACACGCGCGTGATGTCGGCGCGGTACGCGAGCGCAACCAGGTCGTACATCAGGCGCACGTGCTCCGTATACTCGAAAGGGATACCGCCCGGCGCCTGCGGAATCTCCACGTCGGGGTTGGATGCGACTTGCGATTCGGCGCGCTGCAGGCGACGCTCGATTTCGCGCACGCCTTCGAGGTAGTCGTCGAGCATCTCGCGATCGTGCTGCCCCAGGTTGTGCTGCAGGCCCGTGGTCTGCGCCGTGACGGCATCGAGGATGCTCTGGTCCTCGCGCCGACGAATCAGCCGCTGCGCGGCGTTGTCGCCCTGGCCGAACATCCGCTCGAATACCTTGCGCGGGTTGATCTCCATCGGCATTGGCGTCGTGGGCGTGCGCCACGACAGAGTATTCATATATATGCAGCCGTAGTCGCGATCGCACGCGCCAATGAGGCCGGAGTGATCTTCGGTCGCGAGCTCGATCGACGGTAGCAGCGTGTCCTGGCCGATCGCGGCGGCGGCAACCTGATCGGCCGTCACGCCCGCGTATGCGTCGACGCCCTGCGTGGGTTTCGGCCGCACGCCGGAGAGCCATGTCGTGGGGCTCAACGAATGCACCGCGCTCGTATCGGCGGCGCGATGGTGCAGCTGGCTCACGATGCTCAAACGGTTGCGGTAAGGCTCGAGCGATTTCGTGACGTCGTTGAAGGCGAATCCCTTGCCCGTGGTCTTCGGTGTGAAGCGGTTCATGACCATGCCGTGCGGCACGTACACGAAGCCGATGCGTGGCGTCTGCTTCACGTTGGCTGCGAAAGCCGGAACCATGGCGTCGAGCAGGGGGAGTGCCACGGTGGCGCCCAGCCCCTTCAAGAACGTACGTCGAGCAAGGTGTTTCTTGGTGATGAACATCGCATCTCCGCCGGCCGTCGGCGATCAACCCTTACCGCAATTGCCAATTATCTTACAGAACCGATCTGCGGCAACCACGCCGTACGGCACACATCCGTGCTCAGTCAACCCGGCAGTGGCCGCGATCTTAACGTAAGCGGGGCGCCGTCCCGCTGTCGGGTTTCCGCAATGCCCACGTGGTTGTCCGGTCACTGGGAAGCTCGATTTTTCTCTAGCTCCTTTAGCCAGAGCTCCGTGGCGCAGGCGTATTCGAGCGTGGCCGTGTCGGCCATGCGCTGGTAATACGCCGTGCGTTTCTGCGGGCCGTCGTAAAGACTCGAGTCCGACACGGTCAGCTCGACCACCAGCACGTCATCGTTGATGGGCTTCTCGACCGAGGCGACGAACGCGTTGCTGGGTGTGCTCACCGCGGCCCGTTTCGTGAGGTACACCCGCTCCACGATGTGCGTGTCTGCGCTTCGCGGCCACGGCGGGAGCTGCCACTCCTCGAGCAAAGTGGTGTCGATGACGAGCTGCTCGCCCTCCCAGCGACCGACCGAGTGGCCGACGCCCGTCGGCAGATAGTCCGTTGGGTGCTCGCGGCCATCCAAGAACACGCGGCGGACCTGCATCTCGAGCTCCGCCAGCATCACGAGCCGGCTTGGCGTTTGCACGATCTCGATCGGGTACGACACGGTCGTGAGCATGACGCTCGGCATGCCACCCGGCACGCAGAACGCGCCGGTTTCCGGAATCTGTTTGAACTGGGACGAGAATGCGTCGAGCGCGGCTCGACCGTTGGCCGAATACTTCGGCGCTGGCCCCCCGTCGGGTGCGATCGCGGCGAACGCCATCCATACGCCCGATAGGTCCGGGTGCCCAGGAGCGGCGGCGACCGAGGAGGTGTTCGGTGAGGGCGGCGTGCAGGCGCCGAGCAGGCCGAGTGTTCCGAGCAGCAGCCAACGCACGGACTGACCGCAAGCGAAGTGGACGGGTCGCATCGTTCCTCCCCGAAACGTGGCGCCGCTAGATCGCCGGCCAGTGTACCGGCGCCGCATCGTCATTGCATGGCCGGCGGGTCTTTGGCAGCGCCGCTGGCGAGGGGGCCGAGCGGGTTACGGTCAGTGCTGCATGCCCCAGCGGCGGACGGTGCGCCGTTCGATGCTACGGAAGATCACGTTCTCGACGAACAACCCGAACAAAATCACGGTCAGCAGCCCGGCAAACACTTCCGGGATTCGCAGTTGGTTCTTGTTCTCGAAAATGTACCAGCCGAGTCCCCCGGAGCCCGAGCTCACGCCGAACACGAGTTCCGCGGCGATCAACGTGCGCCATGCAAACGCCCAACCGACCTTGAGACCGGTCAGGATGCTTGGGAACGCGCCGGGGATAAGGATCCGTACGATGTAGCCGAAGCTCGTGAGCCCGTAGTTCTGGCCCACCATGCGCAGTGTCGGAGACAGCGCGCGAAACCCCGCGAACGTGTTCAGCGCAACGGCCCACAGCACGGCGTGCACGAGCACGAAGATCACACTGCCGTCGCCGAGACCAAACCAGATCAGCGCGAGCGGCAACAACGCTATCGAAGGCAGCGGATTGAACATGGCGGTCAGCGTCTCGAGCAGGTCCGCGCCGATACGTGACACGCCTGCGAACGCCGTCAACAACGCCGCGCATACCAGGCCTGTAACATAGCCCTTCAACAGCAGCGACAGCGTGTACGCCCCCGCGCGCGGAATCGCGCCCGTGCCGATTCCCGCGAACAACGCGCCGACCGTGGAGCTGAACGTCGGAAACAACAGCGGATTGTTCAGCACCCGCGCGTAGATCTCCCACGCGGCCGCGAGCAACACCAGTAGCACGGCCTTGCGCACCGTGCCGTTCGCGTACAGCTTCGCCCAGAAACCCAGCGGCGCGGCCGTGACGGCAAAGCCGGCGGCATCGCTGCTCGGGGTGTGGAGGATCTCGGGCCGGGCGGCGTAGACGGCTCGGTTCTCAGACATCGGCGATGTTCCCCGTGCGCTCGAACAGCAGGCGCTGAATTCGCGCCGACGTGAGCTCGCCGTCGGCGCCCGAGGTGTCGGTGCCCGCGCTATTGATCTCTGCTTTCGCTCGGCCAGGATGCGGTGTCAGCAGAAGAATCCGGTTGCCGATCCGAATGGCCTCCGGAATCGAATGCGTGACGAACAGCACCGTGAACTTCGTGTCTTCCCAGAGTTGCAGCAGGTCGTCCTGCATTTTGCCGCGCGTCAGTGCGTCGAGCGCGGCGAACGGTTCGTCCATCAGCAGGATCTGCGGCTCCATGGCCATGGCGCGCGCGATGGCAACGCGCTGCTTCATGCCACCCGACAACGTGTGCGGGAAATTCTTGGCGAATTCAGTGAGCCCGACCTTGTCGATGAAGTGCAGCGCGCGTTCGATCGCGCCGCGTTTGTCGAGCTTGCCGCTGGCCGTCAGCGCGAACACGATGTTGTCGCGCACGGTTTTCCACGGCAGCAGCTGATCGAATTCCTGGAACACGAACGCGCGATCGGGCCCCGGCTTGCCGATCTTGCTGCCTGCGAGGAGCATCTCGCCCTCGACCGGCTGCAGGTACCCGCCGATCGCTTTCAGCAACGTCGACTTGCCGCAGCCCGACGGTCCGAGCAGCACGAATCGATCCGACTTCAGCACGTCGAAACTCACGCGATACGTCGCCGTGACCATCTGCTCGCCGGTGCGGTACTGCAGCGTCACCCCCCTCACGGAAAGGAGTGGAGCGATTTCGCTCTGCGCTGCGCCCGACAACTGGCTACGATCCGGGCGCGCCATGAATCTCGGGAAAGAAGAGCTCCCGCCACGACTCGGGCTTGTGCGCGATGGACCCGATCGTCTGCATGAACGCCGCGTACTTTTCCGTATTTTCGGGCGTAGTCGTGAATTTGATATCGGGTGACCCCAGCACGTCCACGAGCTCATCCACCGAGAACCCTGCGGCGGCCTCGGCCTTGAACAGAATCTCCGCAGCCGCCTGGGGATCGGTGCGAATCAACTCGTTTGCGTCCTCGAGTGCGCCCAAAACCGCCGCGTACGCTTGTGGATTGGTTTCGCGAAACTTTGCCGTCGTCGACAGCATCGTGAACGTCGTCGCGCCGCCCATGATGTCGTCGCTGCTGAGCACCGTGCGCACCTTCGCGTCCCTGATCTCGCGTTGGTGAAACGGCGGCGACGTGAAGTGCGCGTCGATCTGGCCAGAACCGGCCGTGAGCGCGATCAGTGCATCGGGGTGCGTCATCGTCACCGTGTACCGATCGAATCGAAACGCTTCAGCCGCGCCGTACTTCTCGGCTGCATACATTTGCATCACGATGGACGGGATCGACACCTTCACCGACGTTACTGCGATCTTGTCCTGCGCATTCAAGTCGTCGATCGATTTCAGCGCCGGGTTGGTGGTGTTCAAATACATCGGCAGCGAAGACATCGCCGCTACGCCACGCACGTCGGCTGTGCCGCGCGTGCGATCCCACAGCGTGATGAACGCAGGTGGGCCGGCAGCAATGAAATCCACGGAGCCCGACAGTAGCGCGTCGTTCATGACCGCCGGTCCGCCGAGGTCGATCCAGCGGACTTTCAACCCGGCGAGGCCCGCCGCCTGCGCGTGCTTCTCGATCAGGTTGCGGTCGCGCATGACGAGCAACGGCAGAAAGCCGACGCCGCCGGCGCCAAGTGGAATTCGAATCTCCTTGATCGCTCCGGCGGAGTTTTGCCCGCCACAGCCCACTACGAGCAGTGCTGCAAGCGCGAGACTCGCCACCCGCACGAATGCGCGTCGTCCGCGCATGCCGTCAGTGCGTAACGCGGCCGACGCGCGTTGTCGCCGTGCGCGGGACCGTGGCGCGCGCGAGGTCGCCGGCGTCCTTCAACGCATCGATACGCCAACACTGATCGACGACGGCGTCGACTTGCGGCCGCGGCAGCGCGAGAACGGCCTGGTCGACGAATTTCTCAGTCAGCTGCTCGTTGCTGAGCGGTCGATGCACGTTGCCGAGCGACTGCTCGACGAACTTGGTCAGCGTTCGGCCATCGCGGAGCACGACTTCGATGTGGACCTGGTCTTCGGTGATCGCGGTATCGCCGACGGCGGTCGTGACCGCACGTACGCGTTCGAGATCCGGATCGCGGATCGCATCCTCGGTGAACTCCTGCAGGCCACCCTTGCCCCGCACGAGGCCGATCGCGGCTGCGTGATAGATCGAGTATTTGCTCTCCAGCGCGCGCGTGAGGGTGCTCTTGTTACAGAGATCGAGCACGAGCGGCGCCACGCGCAGGCGCACGCCGGCGATCGAATCCGGCGCCGGATGAAACTCGCGATACAGCTGGCTACAACCGTCGATCGTGGGATGTACGACGAGACCGCATGCGTAGGGCTTGTAAGCGTTGTCGTGCAGTTCGAACGTCTTGCCGAGCCCGACCGTTACTTTGTCGAGATCGTATTGCGCTGCGGTCACGGCGGCGAAACCGCGTGGGCCTTCGAGCGCACGCTCGCCCGCCGTGAAGTCGGCGCGGCCGAGAAGTGCGGCGGTGTAGCCGTTCTGCGCGGCGCGCCCAGGCTGGAACGACTTTGCCATCGAGCCGAACATTTCCCGGATGCCAGCGGCTTGCGTGGCTGCCAGGCCGAATGCCCATACCATCTGCTGGGTCGAGAGACCGAGTAGCTTGCCGATGGCCGCGGCGGCGCCGAACACGCCGGTCGTCGACGTGATGTGCCAGCCGGCCGAGTAGTGCGCGGGATACACGGCATTGCCGATGCGCGACTCGACCTCGAAGCCAAGAATGAACGCGTGCACGAAGTCGCGGCCGGACACGGGGTTTGCGCTGGCGTAAGCGAATAACGCGGACGCCACTGGCACGCTCGGGTGGATATAGTTTTTCGGCAGCGTGTCGTCGTACTCGTGCACGTGCGAGCCGATACCGTTCATCAACGCGGCATGCAACGCATCGAAGCGTTCAGCGCGGCCGAGCACGCACGCAGTTGCATTGCCGGAGTAGGGGGCGAGCGTGCGGATAGCCACGTCGAGCGCCGGCTCGATGCTGCCGCCGAGCGCACACCCCAGATAGTTGACAATGGCGCGTTTGGCTTCGTCCTGCACGTTGCGCGGGAGCGCTTCGAGTTTGCTGTCGACCACGTAAGCCGCCAGCGTTTCGGTCACCGACATTGCATTCCCCTGAATCGAATATGGTCTCGGGCTTTACGCAGTTGCGCAGAGTCACCTGGCGTCGCGGTCGCGCGCAATCTGTGCAATTGCGCAAGACTGGGCACCGTCTCTTACTAGTTCACGAACCTTAGGCAGTAGATCGGCGGCAAGTAGTGGCTGATGTTCTGCCAGCTGTCGCCCTGGTCTTCGCTAACGAACAGGTTGCCGGTTGTGCTGCCGAACGCGAGTGTAGCGCCATCGGCATCGATGTCGAGCCCATGGCGATAGACGAGATCGTACGCATGTTGTTGAGGCAGCCCTTTGCGCAGGACCTCGAAGCTTTCCCCGCCGTCACGCGTACGGGACACGACGAGCGCGCCATCGACGGGGTAGCGCCACTGGTCTTTCCTGCCAGGCACGAACCACGCGGTCAGCGGGTCTGCCGGATCCACGACTACCGGGAAGCCAAACACCGATGGCTGTGCGTTCTTGATCTCCGTGCACGTCAGGCCGCCATCCGTGCTCTTGAAGATACCGTTGTGATGCTGGATCCAGATGTGATCTGGGCTGGCTGCGCACTGCGCGAGCCGATGCGCGTCCTGCCCGCGCCGCTCATACGCTTGATCGGGCGGGGCATAGTCGGCCCGCAGCCCCTGGCCGTAACAGTCCCACGACGCGCCCCCGTCACGGCTCATCCAGAGTCCGCCGCACGAGACGCCGACCCTGACCACGTCGGGGTCGCGAGGGTCGACGAGCACAGAGTGGATTCCCGGGTAGTCCGCGCCGCCGCCGACCCAGAACTTCCGGTCGGGGTGCTTCCAGAGGCTCTCGATGAGCCGCCAGCTGTCGCCGCCGTCCTTCGAGTGGAAGAGTCCACCGGGAATCGTGCCGCACCAGAGCTCGCCCTCCCGCTGTGACCCTTCGAACGCCCACACCCGCTTCGTGTCCCAGGGAATCGGTGTGCCCCGCATAGGGTCGAGATCGACGACGTCCTCGGGCTTCGGAGGAAATGCCGGCACCGGCCGCTCTTCCCAGGTGGCTCCGGCGTCTCGCGAGCGCTTGAGCTTGACGCCGAAGTGGCCCATGTCTTGCGCGGCATGCAGAGTGCCGTCGCGCTCGGCGAGCACCATCGTGACGGGATCCCCCAGCAGCTCGGCGCGGTCGATGCGCCACTCGCGGCCATGGCGCTCAACGACGAATACGCCTTTACGCGTGCCGACCAGTAGTTTGCTCGCCATCATCATCCCCCAGAAAGTGACTGGAAAACATAGACTTCGCTGTTAGGTTGCAGGTGATCTGAGAGCTTGCGTCGGTCTCGTAGGTTGCGCCCGTCGACCAGCACTTTGACGTGATGTCGCACTTCACCCTGGTTGTCGAGGATGTAGTCGCGCACGCTGGGCCAGGACTCGAAATAGCGCTCGAGGAGCTCGGCTACGGTCCCGGCCGCGAGCGTGGCGATCGGGCAATCGGTGTGGCGGGCCAGATTCTGCGTGAAGTGCAGCCTCGCCACGAGTGGACCCTCAAGCTAACGCTCGCGCCAGCACGTGATACGGCGTCAGCGCCGGCGTGCGGCAGTTCGCGAGCGGCACGAGAACGGTGGTCACGAGCGCGTACTGGCCCGTGAGCACCGAGTGGCTGATGCCGTCGGTGAACACCATCCAGGCCGACAGAGGCGGAAAGTGAATCTCCTGGTAGTTCTCACGACTATCGCGAAACTCCAAGTTTTCCTTCATGAAATTGTGGATGCGCCGCATCGAGCGATCGTAGGGGCTCGAGTCGAGCACGCGAGCAAGCGGGTACAGCTTGCCGACGGCGCCGACGAGCCCGCTGTACAGCGCGTCGACGGGACCTTTATCGATAGTCACGCGCGGTTTGCCGCCGCGCGCCGCGGCCCAGACCTCGGGATGGCGGCCCATGATTGCGTTGAAGCTGCCCTTCGTGCCCCAGACGCGGTCCCGTTCAGGGTGGATGTTGACGAAAAAACGCAGGATACGTGCGCCGTTCGTGGCGCCATAGGCGCCTGCGTCGATGTGCACGAGCTCGTTGCTCGATCGCGGCTTTAACTTCCGACCTTGCTCTTCGATCGAGCGGAAGCTCGTGGTGCCCAGCGTCCAGTTCGGCACGAAGTCGCGGCAACGGCTGCGCAGAAACGCCTCGACGCGCTGCCCATGCGCCCTGAGGATTTTCTCTATGCGCTGTGCAACCTCGGGCGCCGCTTCGAATCGCGGGATTGAATCGGACTCGGGGTGGTAGCTGATGTTCTTCACCTGCAGCTCACGCGGCAGGCCCGTGCGCATGAACTCGAGATCGGCAGCGTTCGGCAACTCGAGGGGGCAGCGGTCGTAGAACACGACCTCGGCGCGCTCCATCGCGTCCTCGGTTTCGGCCGGGCTGGCGTTGCTGAAGTCGCGCAGGGCGTAACGCTCCATGGTCGATGACCTCACTGCGGCTTTACGCCGCGTTCCGCGAACGCGGCATCGAGCTTCGAAACTACATCCGGCACCGTGATCAGGCTCATCGCAGCTGGATCGCGCACGCGTTGGCCCCAGCGCAGCATCTCGATGGGTTTGCCGAACTCGCGCTCGACAGCTTCCGGATATTTGTCGACGACGAGATGCTGGCTGAAGTACGGCCCCGTGCGATGGCGGTTCGACGTGGCGTACAGCCCAACGACCGGCGTGCCCACTGCCGTTGCCATGTGCGCCGGACCGGAGTCCGGGCACAGCACGACACTCGCGCGCTGCAGGATGGCCAGTAGCTGCTTCAAGTTGGTCTTGCCGATCAGGTTGTGCGGTTGCGACTTGGCCATGGCGGTAATCTCGCGGCCGTAGGTCTCTTCGATGGCGGTATTGCCGCCGGTGAGCAGAACCCGGGCGCCGTAGCGCTTCGCCGCATAGTCCGCGATCTCCGCATACCAGTCCACCCGCCAGTTGCGGTAGTTACGAAACCGTTGACCCGTGCAGGGGCTGATCACAAGCGTCGGTGCGCCGCCGGCGAAATGCGGCGCGACGGCCGCGACGTCGTCGGCGGCGATCGGAATGTCCCAGCGCGGCTTGTCATGTTGCACGCCGATGAAGTCCGCGAACTCGAATAGGCCATCCATGACGTGCCGCTCGCGCTGCGGTGGCACGCGCCGGTTCGTGAAGAGCCACTGGTGATCGCGTGCGCGCGCCTTGTCGAAGCCAATTCGTAGCTTCGAGCGTACGGCCAGACTCACGAGGTTGGCGCGCGCCGATGCGTGCATGTGCAGCAGGGCGTCAAAACGTCTACCTGCAAGCGCGCCGCGTACCGCGCCGTAGCCGCTCCAGCCGAGCGACTTGTCGAGCACTACGAACTCGATGCCTTCGAGGCCTCTAAGTAAGGAGTGTTCAGTCTTGCCAATGATCCAAGTCAGGCGCGTGCCCGGCCATGCGTCTCGAATCGCACGCACGACGGGGACGGTGTGACACGTGTCGCCGATCGCGGAGAGACGGATGATGCAGAGCGACGCGGGTGGTTGGCCGAAGGGCAGCTGCATGCCGTGGGGCGAGGGCTCCGAAGGACGAGCGCCATCGTACACGATCGCCGCTTGCGGGCGGTCGCGATGGCGCTCGGGCGTTGCACGTTACCGTTGCGCGGCGACGAGTTCCGGTGTCGCGAGGTGCGGTTCGACGAACAACGCGAGCTGCGCCTTGCTGAGCGCCCCCACCTGCGTTGCCACCGGCACTCCGCCCTTGAACAGCATCAGCGTAGGGATGCTGCGCACGCGGTAGCGGCTCGCCGCCCCTGGGTTCTCGTCGATGTCGAGCTTCACGACCTTGAGTCGCCCGGCATATGTTTTGGCCGACTCGGCGACCAGCGGTCCGACCAGTTTGCAGGGCGTGCACCACTGCGCCCAGAAATCGACGAGCACGGGCTCCGCCGAGGTCAGGACATCGGTGCCAAAGCTCTGGTCGGTCACGTTGTGCGTGCCGTCCGTCATGTCGTTCTCCTTAGTAAGTGGGTTAGGCCCCTAGTCTATTAGTGTAAAAAGAAACAACAATAGTGAGAAATATGAATTAACTGTTCGTAAAATAGAACAATGGCGCTCAACAAACTGCTCGCAATGGAAGTATTCGTTCGAGTCGTCGAGACCGGC